>NZ_CP092418.1:4042500-4342500 GCF_023716485.1 Microbulbifer variabilis | reverse complement strand
GGATCTCACAACCACAAAGACGATAAGTTTTACCCCTCATGTTACTGAGGTTACGCTAGCCTCAGGTGAGGTATATCAAGGTGAGGTAATTGAAACTTTAAATTTCCCCAGTAGTAGAGAAATAGGAAGCATTTTTGCCGGGGATGTTCGCTTAATTGGTGCTCCATCGTTTATTGATACGCATACGAATAGCATGTCGATTGTTATTTCTAATACCCATCCGTATAAAACTTTAAAGCATAAATATGGATTGACTCTCAATAAGTTTTCATCCAAGCCAATTGTTTCTGGGGTCTATGAGTTCTATATTGATTGGGGTGTAGATGTCGGGGGGTTCAAGCCATATATGCTTATCCCGGTCAAGATGACGGTATTTGAGAGCAGGGGGGCTCCAGATGTCGCATTGTATTCACATAAAGATGGAGATGTTATACCTGAATCAAGGGCAGGTATTTCTATTCGTGTGAGCAATGATTCTGCAGCTACCGTTAAAGTAAATGGTGTTTTGGCAAAAATGGAACAAATTCGCAATGTTCCTTTTATGGATCATACCTATTCCGCCATTGTCGACCTCAATGAAGGTTCTAATACGATCAATGTGGAGGTACTCGGATTAAATGGTTTGACCACTAATAAAACCTATACATTAACTGTTGACTCTGTCGATGCGCCCTCAGTGGAAGTAACATCCCACACAGAGGGAGAAGTTGTTAATACAGAGCCTGTTATTGTCATCCAGGCACCAGCCGAAATTAATAAGTTGGTCATGTATATGAATGATCAAATCTATTATCCGACAAAGAATGGGGCTACTTATTCCTGGGACGGCCTTGCCATGAATGAAGGTAGTAACTTTATGGAGTTTTATGCTCCGGGATATTTACAGCCGGTTGCAACGCGCACAATTAATTTGACACCACCATCTGCACCAGTAATAACCATCACTTCTCATACAGAGGGAGAGGTTGTGACTGCCCTACCAATAGCTCTTAGAGGAACCATTAAAAATCCTGTTGGAAGTTTGACTATTAATGGTATGGACGTGAAGCTGGACGGTGAAGACTTCACTGTGCCCTATTGGGACCTACAGGAAGGTAACAATACGATCGAAATTGTGGCAAAAGGTCCTGGTACGCACGGGAAGGAGACGGTACATAGCTTCAACTTAGTTAATCAAAGTAATGAAGCACCTAGGCAGATCACTCTTTCTCAAGGCGGGAAAACCTATTTCCGTCATGAATTTACTGTTCCCGCTGAGATAAGGAGTGGACACTCGACGCTTTCAGTTCATATGGGAGATGAAACTCCATCAGGCCTGGAGCAAAATCCTTGGTGGAGTCACGAATCTCTTTCCGATGGGCGCTTTGTTTTTACTGTTGAAATGGCTCTTATAAATAATATGAGTCCAGGGGTATATTCCTTCCCAATATCTATGTTGTTTGAAGATGAAGATGACAAACTTAAGGTGTTTGAAAGCGTCACTGTTGATCTGACTGTTTCTGACGAAAATATATTGGAGCTAGGTACTTCTATTGACGGCAAGGAATTACTGTCTATTGATTCTGTAATAATGAATTCAATCGATACTTTTGAGTTCACTCCCAGCTCCTTACCTACTGGTGTTGGAGTGAATTTTACCCATTATTATTTGAATTCCAGTGATTCTACTGCGGAAATTTATTTTGATGTGTATGCCTCACCCGATGCTGTGCCTGGGAGCTATTCAGTGCCTGTAACCATGAAATTCCTGAGTGCTGACTCCTCAGAGCTATACAGTGTTGTTCGAAATATTGACATCAATGTTGTGCTGCCCCAGGCAGGTCCTCCGACGGTAGTGATTGACTCCCATAACAATGGCGAAGTTGTGACTACTCCACAGGTGACGATTAGCGGTACGGTTGCTGACTTCAATGCAGCGGTACTAGTCAATGGCCAATTCGCAATAGTTGAACAGACTCATGGCAGTGAAGGTACTTTCAGTGCAGATATCACTCTGGAGGACGGCGCCAATCAGATTGCTGTAGAAGCCACTGGTGAAGGTGGGCTGAAATCCAGAGATGAAATTACGATAAACCTGAGTTCCCAGTCCTCTGGTGGTGGCCTGGTTATCCCTGCGGGCGATACGGTTGCAACCTCTGAATCTTTTCAGTTTGACCCGATTAGTTTTTATGAGGTGCGCGGATATCAGTTCAGTGTGGGTGGGAGTAATGCTGCGATTACTCCGAATAACTTTACAGTAACCCCTATTCAAGGGGAGTTGAGCTGGGTAGTTGGATTTGATGTATCTGTTTCACCATCAACAAGCCCAGGAGATTATGAATTAACGATTACCCACACCTTTTTGGATGGGAATGGCCAAACAATTCTCGAGGAATCCCGAGTGCTCAAAGTTGAGGTAACAGAATAATGAAAAGGAAAAAGTCTATTCTGCGTCTGCTTAAAGCCCGGGGTCTTTTTGTTACCAGCTTATTGGCACCAATGATTGGATATGCAGCAACTACAGAAATATCAGATCTAGTGATAGCGGATGTCACTGACCGCTCGCTGTCGATTATATTTACTACGTCTGAAAAGGCTTCACCGGCACTGGCGGTATTCACCGATGAGGGTGCTACGGCACCCGCTACGAATATAGAAGTTGTGCAGTTCCCAGTGCATACCGGGGACCCGGCAATCAGTGGTCAATTCCGCCCATATTCCATCGCCAATATTGTCAATGGAGCTAAGAGTCGCTTTATTGTGAAGCTGGAAGTTCAGGGGTTAGAGCCTGAGACCAATTATTACTTGAAGCCAAGTGTAACCTCTGAGAGTTCTGGTGAGGAAACGGTCTGCCCCGATGCTGGCTCCGATTATTGTCCAAGAATTTTTTACCTGAGGCCGAGCGCAACTTCTGAGAGTTCCGATGAAGAAACAGCTTGCCCCGATACCGATTTCGATGATTGCCAGGGAGTTGAAGAAGTGCCACTGATCATTGAGACAGCTAAAGGGGGAGTGCATGCTGAGCTGGATATTTCCAGTGGCAATACCCAAATGTATCTTAATGATCAAATCATCATCGATACTGAACAAGGTAATATCGGTGATCTCGTAATTATTGCCGTTGAGGGTGCCCGCTATCCACTGAGTGCTTTTGTTGGTGATGGTATCGAGGCTCCAAGGGCAATTGCCGACCTCAATAATCTTTATTCAGAATCAGATAACACCCTATTGCGTATTGAGGGCTCAATGCCTGATGGCCAGCGTGGTGATTTTGGCGAGGCGGCTCAAGTGCGCCTCTACCAGGGGATTGAAGGGGTCAATACGCTCTATCGTGGTATTGGGATCAATAGTGGCAAAGGCCAAGCAGTACCCCTGAATAAATCTGCACTCGGAGACTGTAACTTGAGCGGCACCGTGAATGGGTACGACCAGCTACTACTCAACTGGGTGGTGGATAACGGCCCACTAGCGGAGTTGCAACGGAAAATCGCCTTCCACCCCGCCTTGTGTGACTTATATAAAGAGGGCGGTATCGAAAGTTTATCCATGGCGCCAGAAATTAACGAAGAGGACCTGACCCGCTTGAAGGAATTCTTGGTAGGTAGCAAGACCACAGATGAACTGCCGGAGGAGCCTGTTCAATGAGAGCTGTTACAAGGAATCAATTACTGGGTGCATGCCTGGGCCTTTCCCTAAGCGCTGCGTCTATCGCGCAACAATCTCCATTTAGTGGGAGTGCCTCAGTCAACCTCGGCAACAACCAGAATGCTGTTTCACAGACGATAGTATCGATGCCGTTACAGGTTGACCTCAGTGGTGTAATGGCAATAGACAAAGACAATCTCGCAGTGGATGCCGCGCTCGGCGCTATCCGTGTGGAGATCGCCTACAACTCCAGTCAAGTGGTGCCTATTGTGGACTCTTTCACCGTGCCCGCCGGGGACAGCACGGAATTTGCGCGGGTGCACTCCGCCTATGTGGAAGGACTGGAAGTAACTAAAAAGCTAGTCATCACCGCCTCGCAAACTGCTGAGGCAACCCCCACGGGTCTTGTGAACATTGCCAATATCCCCTTTGTTTTGCTGGCGGATTCTGGGGAGGTCACCCTGGAAGTGACCGCCCTGGATGTAATCAGCACATTGGCAACAACACCGGATGGCATTATCGGTGGTGAAACGATCCCACACACGGTTACCAATGGCGTGATCACAGTCACCGATACTACAGAAGCGATGTCAGCATCTGCACAAACCCTAATGACCAACTCCGGTGATGCCGACAACGACGGCATGCCCGATGCCTTCGAGCTTGCCCATAAACTGAACCCCAACAGTGCTGCTGATGCCAGCCTCGATAGCGACGGCGATGGTATGAGTAACCTGGAAGAGTTTGCCCGGGGAACAGACCCCAATTACCTGCATGGCGACCTCAACAATGATGGCACGGTGGATCTGGTGGATGTCATCACCGTGAAACGTATCGCCATGGGGCTGGAGCAGGCCAGCGAAGATCAACTAAAAGCCGGACACGGTGATGTCAATGCCAACGGCAGCATCGATCTTGGCGACGTCATTGTTATTGAGCGCCTCGCCATGGGCGCCCAGAAAACCAATAAGAAGTAGGGAAAGGGAACGGAAATGAAAACTCTAATTGCGAAATTTTTTGTCGTATCGGCCTTACTCACCCTGCTAACCGGATGTAAGGAAGAAGCACTCACAGCCACGGTGCGTACCGGAGACACCGTGATTGTCTCCCTGTCTGCCGACGACCTGAGGGAAAGTGGAAACACCAGCGGTAGTGCCATCCTGCGCGCGGAGCAACTGAGCGCTTCCCTCACTGATGCAGCTAATACGGAGCACAGCGTACGGGTACGCCAAGTGTTCCGGGTTTATGCCGATCCCACCAGTGAAGTGCAGCGGCTGGATAACGCAGGCCTCTGGCTTGCGGCTATTGACTTGGTTGACCCGCTTTCAGCTTCCGCCCCCACACTGGCCAGTGGCAGCGCCGAGTTGACCCTATCCGCCCCGGGCTACTTCGATACCGATAAGGTGGTGACGCTCGAAGTAGTCGCTGGCCTCGGTACGCCAAAAACCTTCGGCGATTTGAGCCTCGGTGCTGAATCCATTGAGCCGGCGCCCCAAGCACTGGCTACGGTTACCGGCAGCCTGGAAGGCCACCTGCTTGCCGCCGTACAGCATCAATTCACCATCCCCCACAGCGACACACTGGATATTGATAGCGGCACTGCATTGAAAGCCGCCCTGGTGAAAAAGCTGCCCGGACAGGAAATGGTTAACCTCAATGTCACCACTACTGCGACTGAATCCGGAGCCACGGAAGTTCAGGTTTACCTGACCGCAGTAGAGGGCCTCAACGAAGCACAACTGTCCGAGTTTAATATTGCCCTGATCTCCCAGATCGACGCCGCCAACGCCCAGGCTGACTACTGGAGCCAGCACTACAGTGGCAGCCAATATTTTGATACCGAAGGCAATACGCTCTCACTGAGCACCCAGGTCTCCGCAATCCGCTAGCAGGGAAGACAGGCGAGAAAAACATGATGCAACAATTAATTAGAACCCTGCTGGCTGCCGTTGTCCTACTGGCCTTTTCGGTAACATCGCAGGCGGAGGTGACCGTCACCTACCTGCACACCGATGCCCTCGGCTCAGTGGTTGCCGCCTCTGATGAGGACGGCGATCTGTTGTGGCGCAAAGCCTATATGCCCTACGGCGCCATTCACGAGAATGGGCAGGCCAAGAACCCGGCTGTAGGCTATACCGGCCATGTCCAGGATGACGACACCGGCCTTACCTATATGGGGGCCCGCTACTATGACCCGGCGCTGGGCCGCTTCCTGCAAATGGACCCGGCGGGAGTACTGGATAATGTAGAAAGCAATCCGATGATGTTCAATCGGTATGCTTATGCCAATGGAAATCCTTATAAGTTTATTGATCCGGATGGTCGGCAGGCAATTACAGCTTTTTTCCCTGTTGGCGGGGGAAATATTAATCAACAAGTTGCAGCCTCCAAGGCTCAGCAGGTAGGGGCTATCGGAGGAGCTGCTGCGGCAGGGGCCATTATATTTTTGGGGCCACGTGAGATAGTATCCGAAGTGATCTCGCAGGCTACCGGCGTGGAGCTTCCAGGGATTAAAGGATTGTTTAAGAGGGGGGTTGCTGCAACGAGAAGGGGCGGTAATGGTTCCTATGATACAGAAGGAGACTTTGGCCCACTTAATCAAACTTCAAATATAACCGCTGGTCATAATCGAGCTGGAAACCCTCAGCTAAAAATCAATCAAGGCGATGGCAGTATTAAAATTATTTCTGCTGATAGGGTGAAGATTGACTTGCCTGAGCCACGAGCAAAGAAGGGCTTTAAACCGGCTAAGTTCGAGAATGCTATTCCAGGCACAAAAGGAAAAAAGAGGCTGCCTACGCAGAAGGAGTTAGGTTTGTTAGAGAAATTTGGAGATTAGAATAGTGCGTGTTGATATTAATAATTTGCTGAATTTCTTCAGATTGTTTCTAGAGAGAAACCTCTCTAATCTTTGTGACTTTATGGAGGATGAACTTATTAATGACTGGCTTCAGTCTAATTGGGAGATTTTAGTTGAATCTCAGATTTGTTTTCAAGGAAAAGAATTTCTTGAAGTTTATGGAGAGGGAGCAGATTGTAATGTTGCAAGTAGTCGAGTTTGGTTGCCAGATGCTCAGCCAACCCATAAAATTATAGTTCTTATTGAAAAATATTCGCACAACCTTTTAAAGGACAATTCTATTGTCAAGCCTGATGAAGGGCAAATAATTTTTGATAGATTTGTTTCTTGGGATGGGGAGCGCTATGGCTACAACGCCCCTTTAGACTATCTGCTTGCCGATAAAGCTGGAGAGGAATTGTTATTGCCGCTTGAGCATGTAAAATTTTCGGTTTGTCGGATATAAATTGATTTAAATCTCGTGGGGGCTGGCTACGGTTACCGGTAGTCTGGAAGGGCACCTGCTCGCCGCCGTACAGCACCAGTTCACCATCCCCCACAGCGACACACTGGATATTGATAGCAGCACTGCATTGAAAGCCGCCCTGGTGAAAAAGCTGCCCGGACAGGAAATGGTTAACCTCAATGTCACCACTACCGCGACTGAATCCGGAGCCACGGAAGTTCAGGTTTACCTGACCGCAGTAGAGGGCCTCAGCGAAGCACAACTGTCCGAGTTTAATATTGCCCTGATCTCCCAGATCGACGCCGCCAACGCCTAGGCTGACTAGTGATGAGTCATAGAATTGGTATCTATGACTCATTTATTACTTGTTTTTTGAGTCATAGAATTGATAATTATCTTTATGCGACAAATTTAAAGGAAGTTACACGGTAAGTTTTTAGAGTATTCACTTGATCTGTGCCAGTTGTTAGGCAGTAATCAGCTCAATATTAGTTACGAGGAAAATTTTATAATCTTTTCCTAGAAAAATAGTTATAAACTTCTGATAGAAAGCATCAGTTTCAGGTAAGTGTGAAAGGTTTTTTTATAATGTTTTCCTACAATGCACAAAGCCCTAATTAATCGCTGATCTATTTTTCTTAGGTTGCCTTAGTTTACTAGGGCAACAATTTAAAGCGCTATGGAAGGTATTTTGTGAAATTAAGCCATTTATTTATCTTTTTTATTTTTTTCGTTTCTCCTTTAGCCGGGTTGGCAAAAGATATTCAGTCTTTACTTAATCTGGAGATAGATAGTTTTATAGCAGAACTAAAAGGCGAAGATAACTTAGCCTTATCCAAAGCTGCTAATCGTATAACAGGATCTGGATTAAGTGATGAACGTTTATTTGATGTGGCTGAACAGGTTCTCCTAGAAAAACACCAGGCGAATATGACAGTTGCTCAACGCGATGAGCAAGTGATTAGTGAAATCGTCAATTTATTACGTACACTTTCATCATCTGGAAATACAAAATATTCACCCACTATCAATAAGATAATGCGTGAAAGTGGTAATCGTGCGATTAGAAATCGAGCGAAGCATGTGCTGACCAAGTTTAGTTTTTATCAAAAGCGCAATGCATTGATGCAAAATATGGAAGGCCATGTAGCTACTAATAGCTTGCATACTACACGCTTACTAAATTTGCTCAATAGTAACGATATGATCATGCAGCGGTTTGCCGCTGAGGAAGTTGTCCGCGATGGAGCTGCTGAAACCGTAATTCAGGAGTGGTTTTATAAGGCAGTAGAAAAGGATGTTAGGCAGCCTGTAGACAAACTACATATCGATACACTTGCCTGGTACTGCAAAGCTCTAGGTACGGTTAATAAAAGTGAGTACAAGGAATTCCTGAGTTCTATCGCTGATGATAGAAATGTACACAGAAAAATTAGAAGACACGTGAAGAAAATTCTCGGCTAGGTAGCTGCAACTGAGCGAGATGCCTTTGTCATTTCGCTCACAACTCATCTTTCATTCTCCTCTCTTGTTTTTTCTGTCGGCATAGAAATATGTTTAACAAATATGCCGCGATTTTTTTAGGATGATATATTTCACCTCTTCCTTCTCACTTTATCCTTGGTGGATACTTTTACTTACTAATTTGAACTCTCTGAAATTTAATGGCAGAGGGACTATTTTTGCTTTTATTTAAAGGTTATGTCGTTGGCTGGTTGTATATAGGGTGCTCAGGCGTATAAGTAATTGTTTCTGATTGGTGAGACCTGTTAGATGACAACAATATTAGAGTTTTGGATGCGTTAACCATCTTCTTGTTTTCTTAAAGGTCGCCAGTCTTCCAGACGCCTATAAAGAGGAAATAAACGTTCTAAGTTAGGCGATTATATACTTTTGGTCGTAGAGCGTTATCTGTTGGTATACCTGTAAAAGCTAAGAGTTGATTCTAAAGTTATTTAAATTACCGTCTTATTCGATGGGGTAGAGTCGGATTATGGTGTGGGATACATTAAGTGCTGTGGGCGAGCTTGTTGGAGCCTTCGCAGTTGTCGCGTCCTTAGTCTATCTTGCTGCTTTAATAAGAGTTCAGAATAAAGAATCCAAAATTGCTTCTATGCATGAGATATCTATTGCTCATCGAGAAGCTGTGGCGGCAATTTGTGAAGGTCCGATGGCAGATGTTTTTGCGAAGGCGATGAAGGATTTTGATTCGTTATCTAGTGCTGACACTTTGAGAATCATTGGTTTTGTATATCGTTTTTTTAAAATTTGGGAGGAGGCCTATTTTCAATATAAGGCAAACAGGCTGGATTTTACTATCTGGGACTCAATGACTCGTCAATATACTGCATATTTATCGATGATTCCCTTTAAGAGGATATGGGAGTTGCGATCTGAATATGTAGCTCCTGAATTCCGTGATTATGTAAATTCTAGAAAGCCAGTAGATTTAGTTTTACCCAATGCAGTCAGTAAAAAGTGATTCCCTTGTCCGCTGTGGAGATACAGGAGTTTCATTCCGATGGTTGCAGTATCTTTCCTGATGGCACTCTTGAACAGAGTGAATTATGGCTTGATTGCTGCTATGCCCATGATCATGCCTATTGGAAGGGGGGAAGCAATTCGCAGCGGCAAGAGGCTGATCGTGACCTAGAAGTTTGTGTTGCCAAAACTGGGGAGAGGGAAGTTGCGTTGTTGATGCTGGTAGGGGTTAGAGTTGACGAGACGCTATTCTTGCCAACCTCATTCCGTTGGGGCTATGGTTGGCCCTATTTGCGGGGTTATAAAGCCTTAACAGAAGAAGAGCTGGATGCTATTGAACAGCTGCAAGGATCTTTACCTGGGTCGTTTTAGATAGTCTAATAATATTTTTATTCAATATATAAGATTAACTCTATGGTTTTTGCTCTCTCAAGGATACTGGGAGCTAATGGTGATATGATCAATAATCAGAAGGTTTCTTAAAAGGGATTTATAGCGTGGCTTATTTTCGTGGTGTTTTATGGTTCTGCATTACCCTGAATATACTGGTCTTTGCTTATCTGGCCTTCCTCTTGGGCTGGAATGTTGGGCTTCTTGAAGTTTTACTGGGAATCATTCTTGCTAATTTTCCTTTGCCTTTTATGGTTCG
Source organism: Microbulbifer variabilis (assembly GCF_023716485.1). Taxonomy (NCBI): domain Bacteria; kingdom Pseudomonadati; phylum Pseudomonadota; class Gammaproteobacteria; order Cellvibrionales; family Microbulbiferaceae; genus Microbulbifer; species Microbulbifer variabilis. Next base: position 4,332,441 of record NZ_CP092418.1, on the reverse strand, counting down.
CTGGTGTGAGCGTATGGCCAAGGATTTAAAGGGGTACTGGATCAACTTTATTCCCTATATAAGCCCCGTATTGGTAGGGTTTGGTGGCTCAGCGGTCTATATTAATGCAGCGCTAAAAGGTGAAAAGGTATTTTGGCTTTATTTAACTGTGCCTATGGCACAGGCAACGGCTTTTTGGGTACTCCTGGCACTGGTCTTTTGTATTTACCCGTTCATTAATACTGAAAGGCAAGAAGTGGTAGAACCTGAGTATAGTAGCAGCGCTGAAAGCCCCGCAGACATTTTGAAAAAAGAGCAGGAAAGGACGGATGAAATTGCTTAGTGTTTGTAAGCATTACTGTATATAGGTTCATATCTTTTATTGTTTATTAGTCTTCTGCTGGTTCCCTTTTCAGTAGCTGTCCATACTCTTTGGAGAAGTGGTTTTTTAGCCATTGCATCAGGCTACGTACGCGAACTAATTGATGGCGCAGCGGGGGGCAAACCATAGAGAGCTGGGTGGACTCTGACCATCCAGGCAAAATTTCCTGTAATTTACCTTTTTCGATATCTGCTTGGACGTAGATGTCTGCCAGGCGAGTTACACCAAGTCCTGCCAGTGCTGCAAGGTGCATCGCCCGGCCGCTGATCAGTTTGATACCCTGTTCCACCTCAATCTTATGCCTGGTCTTACCACGCGTTAGCACCCACTGGTCAACACTGCCGTAAATTAGGGGTACTTTCGAGAGGTCCATGGGCTTTAGAATTGGGCCACGCATTTTGATAAAATCCGGACTCGCAACATAGCGGGTTTTGATACTGTGCAGTTTGCGTACTACGAGGGTGGAATCTGGCAGCTGCCCCATACGTATTACTAAATCGTAACGATCCTCAATGAGATCGACACGCACACTGGAAAAATCCAGCTGTATTTGTATTTCGGGATAAGTTTTCTGGAACTTAATGACTAGGGGGGCAATGATCTCCTCGCCGATAATCCCACCCACCGCATTGATACGAATTTTCCCCTTTATTTCCTCTTTGGCATGTGTTGCCCACTCTGCGGCACTATCTAGTTGCTGTATTGCCTGCTTGCATCGCTGGTAATAGCCTTCACCGACCTCAGTAAGCCGCAGCTTACGGGTGGTACGGTGTAACAGTTGAACACCCAGGGTGGACTCTAATTCGGAGACTTGTTGGCTGAGTGTAGCTTTGGAGAAACCTGTATGATCCGCAGCAGCAGTAAAACTGCCCCGCTCAGCCACAGTAATAAAGGCGCGTATGGCTCGCCAAGAGATATTGTTCATTAATTCCAAACAATGATTTCACATTAGTTGAGTTAATAGACCTAATTCTAAATTCTATACTGCCGATACAAAAGGGTTATCCCGTAGTCTTTAATCATTGATTGCAGAAGAGAGAGTCAGTATGTCTAAGCCATTGATTGTAATAACAGGTGCCAGCTCTGGAATTGGAGCATCAATAGCTCAGCATATGTCGGATGCCGGGCATCCGTTGTTGCTATTGGCGCGTCGTTTGGAAAAATTAGAAGCGATGAATTTACCGAACACCCTCTGCAGACAGGTCGATGTCACCGATCCTGCTGCGTTATCTGCAGCAATTCAGGAGGCTGAGACTCTTTATGGGCCTGTAGATTGTTTGGTGAACAATGCCGGTAAGATGTTGTTGGGGAACATAGAGACCCAGAGTGCTGAAGAGTGGCGGGAGATGTTTGATGTCAACGTGCTCGCCTTGATGAACTCCATGCAGGCTGTTTTGGCCGATATGAAGTCTCGTGGTCGCGGTACTATCCTCAACATCAGCTCGATTGCCGGCGTGAAGACATTTATCAATCATGCTGCCTATTGCGGAACCAAGTACGCAGTGTCGGCGATTAGCGAAACCGTGCGTGAAGAGGTTGCCGCAAGCGGAGTACGTATTATGGCCCTATGCCCAGGAGCTGTGGAGACAGAGCTACTGAGTCATACCACTTCTGAAGAGATTATCAAAGCTTACGAAGAGTGGAAGGCCTCCATAGGTGGCGCCATTAATGCAGAGGACATCGCTCGTACGGCGTTGTTTATGTACAGCCAGCCCCAGAATGTGAATATCCGCGAAGTGCAAATAGCCGCTACAGGCCAGGATCGATAGATGAGTTAGATCGGGAAAGAGGGTGAACAATCTAGCTATTGGTCGGCCTCCTTCCTGAAAATTGTTTGGATACTGGAGAAATCCAGTTCTTCATTGCCCTTCAGACTGTGTAAGCCAAATAGATTTCTGGCTAGTGAGCCGAGCGGTGTGTAGCTTTTGCTATTGTCGGCGGCTTGCTGAGCAAGCCCCAGATCCTTACACATCAACCCCACTTTAAAGCCTCCACGATACTGATTGCTAGCGGGCACACTATCCATAACACCGGGATAAGGATTATAAGTTTGTAGGGACCAGTTGGCGCCCGAGCTTTTCGCCATGATTTCAGTTAGCACTTTGGGATCAAGGCCGTTATCCACCCCCAATTGGAGTGCCTCGGCGGTGCCAATCATATGAATAGCCAGCAACATATTGTTGCAGATCTTTGCCGTTTGCCCAGCTCCGGCAGGGCCTGCAAAAAAAACATTGGCCCCCATATGCTGTAGAACTGTTTTGGCTCGCTCTACATCCTCGTGCTCACCGCCACACATAAAGCTGAGAGTTGCGGCAGCTGCCCCTTTGACTCCGCCAGAAACAGGAGCCTCTATTGCATGAAGGCCTTTATTTCGTGCGGCGTTAAGTAGGCGTTTTGAGCTGCTTGCTGAAATTGTGGAGCAATCAATAATTAAGGATCTCTCTTCGATAGCTTCCAGCAGATGATCTTTTTCAATATAAAGGCTCTCTACCGCAGCACTGCTGGGTAACATACTAATAACAAAATCTGCTCCCTTCACCGCTTCTGTTGCTGATGAACATTTTTCAACTCCCTGTTCTACAGATTTCTGAAGCAACTCCTCTACTGGATCGAAACCTCTTACACGGAATCCAGCTTTGATTAAGTTAAAAGCCATTGGGGCACCCATATGCCCCAGACCAAGGAAGGCTGTGATTTTATTCATGGCAGTATCCAAAAAATTAAATTTTATTGGTATGTGCAGTTACTTTAACTGTATCGTCATATTTGCCTGTTCGGCATGTTCAATATCTGAATCGAACCAGCGGGCTGTGATGGTTTTTGTTTCGGTATAAAAACGCACGGCCTGCTTACCATAAGCGTGGAGATCCCCATAAAATGAACTGCGCCAGCCAGTAAAGCTAAAGAAAGGTAATGGAACCGGGATAGGCACATTGATTCCTACCTGGCCCACAAGAATTTCATGCTGATATTTACGTGCGGCTGCACCGCTGGCAGTGAATATGGAGGTCCCATTGCCGTAAGGGCAGTCATTCACCAGTTTTATTGCATCATCTAAGTGATCTACATTCACCAGACATAACACTGGCCCAAAAATTTCATCAGTGTAAATTGACATCTCGGTAGTAACATTGGCAAATAATGTAGGGCCAACCCAGTTACCATGGGGATATCCATCCACTGTAATTTTTGAACCATCCAGAAGGCAATCCGCCCCTTCTTTTTTGCCCGTCTCGATATAACCCAGCACACGTTCCTTTGCAGCAGGTGAAATTAAGGGGCCGTAGTCGGATTGTGGATTCTTCCAATGCCCGGGTATTATCTTTGCCATCGCATCCTGTATATCAGGAATCCAACTTTGCGCTTCACCCACTAATACCACAACCGAAATAGCCATGCATCGCTGACCGGCAGCCCCTACAGAAGAGCCGATGATATTGTTAATAGTGGCATTTTTATTTGCATCAGGCATCACTACCATGTGGTTTTTTGCCCCGGCAAAGGCCTGTACTCTTTTTAAATATTGAGTGCCTGTTTGATAGATATGGCGCCCAACTGGCACGGAACCGACAAAAGATATAGCTTTAATATCTGGGTCTTTTAGTAAGAAATCTACCTGCTCGCGATCACCATGGATAACTTGTAGAACCCCTTTGGGTGCTCCTGCCTGCTCAAATAATTCAGCCAGTTTGCAAGGTGTAATGGGGTCCTGTTCAGAAGGTTTAAGAATAAAGGTATTGCCACAGGCAATCGCTAGCGGAAACATCCATAACGGTATCATTGCGGGAAAGTTGAATGGCGTAATACCGGCGCAGACGCCAATGGGTTGAATATAGGAATAGCAATCTATAGCACTGGCAACGTTTTCAACGGTTTCCCCCATTAGCAGGGTAGCAATATTTGCGGCATGCTCAACCACCTCAATGCCTCGCCAAACATCCCCCTTGGCGTCTTCAAATGTTTTACCGGTTTCCTCTGCGAGAATCTCGGCCAGGGCCTCTTGGTGCTCTTTCAGGAGAGCTTGGTACTTGAGCATAATACGTGCTCGAGTAGGGACTGGGGTGTTCCGCCAAGAAATGAATGCCTGCTTGGCGGCGGCGATTGCCTGGAGTTGCTCGGCCTCAGTGGTATAGGGGGCTTGGGTTAAAACCTCACCTGTGGCGGGGTTTGTCACATCCAGCCACTCCTTGGTAGTAGACTGCACCCAGTCGCCATCAATGAATAGAGGAAGGCGTGAAGGGATGGATTTATTCATATTATTTGCCTTACCAGTAACCGGTGGGAAATTGCCAAACAGTTTAGGCGTTGCCTGAGTGAAAAAAGAGGTGTTTTACGCCGCTTCTTGAGAGGAAGAATATCGGCCTTGTTTTATGGTGTATTTCGGGGTGAATATCGATAAGGGTTTTATCTGATGAGCTTCTAGCTTTTGTTTGCAATATTGAATTTTTGTGCGCACCTTCTCAACCTGAAAAATAGCCTGTTTGTTTTTAAGCTTTGTCCGTAATCATGCTGTTAGTATGCCCTCTCTGTAGGTTTGTAGTGATTTTGTGAGGTTTTCTATTCATTTATTTTAAGAAAGAGGGTAGACGGTGTCTTATAGAAACATATTTCAGGTATTCGTTTTATTTCTTTTTGGATCTTTCAGTTCCTTACTATCGGCAACCACTTTGGAGGATCTCCGGGCCCATACACCTACGTCAGATAAAACCTGGGCAGAACAATGGTTTTACAATATTGCGGTGCCGGATGTTGGCTATTTCAAAGTAAGCTTGCAGACATATATTGCACCAGACTTTGAGGTTCCAAAACCTAAAGCTTATATACACCTGGCTTTCTCTCCGATAAACGGGTCAACTGTTAAGTATGATATATTCCATGATGAGGTTATTTTGGTGGATCCTAATAATCCGGATAAGTTTTATTACGAAGTTCCTGGGTTAATAGTTGCTGATGAAAATCATATAGATATTAATTATGATTATTTCGACTTCACTATGCGTTGGAATGGAGATCACCATTACTATTGGCATAGTAATAATCCTGGTCGGTCACCATTGGGAATTCTAAAGGAAATTATCAACTTTGGTCCTGAATGGTTTGTTTATACTATGGGTACACCAATCCAATATAGTTTCTCTAATGGAAATGTTGCATTAATGGGCCTGGGATTTGCACAGCTTGATAAAGGTTGGTTTGATAAAGAGTCGAGCTCTGGCATCGTTTACACAATGGGCTTGTCTGAAGAGTTATATTTTATGTTTACAGGAGGAAAGGTTAATGATACTAATATCGAAATGTGGATAGGTCGTTATATTAGTAGTGATTACGATCTAATTTTTTATCCTGCATTTAATGGCCTGTCTGTTAAACGGGAATCTAATGCTTGCGAGGGATATGCCAATGTTGAGTTTAATAAAATTAACTATAAGTTAGTCGTTGAGGCGAAGGCTGACCCTGATAGTTTCTATTCTCAAGACTTCCCCTCTGATGTAATTTTTGGTAGAGGCCAAGTATATATGAAATCTATGCAGGCTAACGTAACCTTCTCTCTCTATAAAAAAGGGAACCTAGTTGAAAAGATTACAATGCCTCAGGGGCTTCTAGAGTTTAGCGGCCCATTAGCTTGTGAAGATTTCTTCAACTGAAATGTGATATTTTTCAAGGAATAGCTAATCGTCTTTTTTAGCAAGGCCGAACTAGTGAGTTTCGCCTTGCTACTTCCTATACTAGGCCAGCAGGTTTAATGGTATTGAATAGTGATATTACTTGCCTTGGGAAGCCAATCCTGTAGAGCGCTATGCTCAATTTCCCCAATAACCGCCATACTCGGGTGATTTCTATCTTTCAGGAGCACTATTTTGATATGGTCCTGATGCAGGTTTTGAAAGTGATCATAGGGTGAAATCGGGTCAGTATTGGAAGCAAATAAAAGCACGGGCACAGGAGTGTTGGTTAGTAAAGGTTCAATTTGTGTTTCCAGTAGGCTTATATTGGCTTCCTCTAGCGCCATTGACGCTCCTATTTTTATTTCTTTTTCAGAGAATGCTCTACTAAGTAGGGGAAAATTCTCTTGGGCATAATTATAAACAGCCTGGTCAAATTCCAACATGGGAGCTTGTAATATTAGGCCGCTGATATCTTGTCGAGATTGAGTGATTCTCGCCGCAGTAAGGCTCCCCATGGAATTTCCAAGAAGATAAATGTTTTTACTTTCTATCAGGTCTTTATGGATAAGCTCGTCAATTAGCCTGTTAATCACTTCGCTATCACCAACGCCATATTCCTTACGGCCTTCAGATTCACCATGGCCAAGTAGGTCTGGAATAACTACCTGAAATCCAAGGAGGCGAAAATATAATGCTGAGTGAAGCATGAATTCTTTTGAAATTCTGAATCCATGTAAAAGAATGATGGTCCCAGAATAATGTTTGTTTAGGGCTTCTTTATTTATAGATAGATTAACTTGGCTGGTTTGATCGCCAGAGTCAGTTTCTATGGAGTATTTAATTTTACCTTTTTCAAGGGGGGCAGCAAAGAAATAGCTAATGCATAAGTTTCTTAGCTTGTCACAGTAATTATTTTTATGAAATCCCCATGATTTTATCTGCTCATTTGAAACTATATGATCGTAAGGGAAGCTTTTTGAACTTGCAATATAATCTCTAATGTTCACTGCGCAAGATGATATAAGTAAACAAATTGATATGGTCAGAAGCAGTTTTATTGATTGCATTTTAATAGGCATAAATTGTCATTAAAATCTAGTGTTAATCAAAAAAATAAAGTGCCATGAATTACGGTTGTATCAGTAGCGGCGCACTACATGTGGTTAGGCTAAATGGATTCAATTTTTGGCAATTGCTCATTTCTCTAAAATTTATGTAAGCAAAGTTTCACTTTTTCTTTGATTGCTTTAGGAGAGTTTAAAGCTTTTACAGCTGGCGTTGTGCCTGATCGGCTATGCCTGTAGTTAAATAGATCTATGAATATGCTGACCGGATGGTCACATTTGGGTGAAGTTGATAAGGTAAGGGGAGATTGTGAACTCGCAAAAGGAAATTGTTCGGCTTTGAGAGGATGGCGGCAGCCAAATAACCTTTGCAAACCGCCATGAATATTAAGAGTGTATTTAATTTAGGTTAATTCCGGCCTCCCTGGAGGCCGTATCAAAGCCGTTGGCTTGTCGGCCAGCCTGCAAATCGAGTGTATAAGTTAATAGGGTGTAGTCTTTCGGATCGGCTTTACAAATAAATCCCATCGAACGGGCAAATATCTGCACGCGTTTATTGTCGGCGGACTCAATGGAATAAATTCGCTGTAAGCCCTGTTCTTTTGCGCAGTCGATCAGGCGCTTTAACATTAATCGACCTAGCCCCAATCCCTGCCAATCATCGCGGACCACAACTGCGCACTCGCAGGCTAGCCCGTCTGAATCTACGGCGTAATGTGCGGTAGCAACGGCCTTTTGCGCATGGTCGCTGGTGCAGAGTGCAATAAAGGCCTCATGAACTTGATGGTCGTTATCGGTGAGTAGCTCAATCAGCTTTTGGCTGGCTTTACAGCTGCCGCCGATAAAGCGGTCTCGCCGGGTTTCTGGAGATAAGTCTTCTATCAGTTCTTTCTCCAGTTGGCTATCACTGCGGCAGATGGGGCGTATTGATACCCTGCGCCCATTACCGAGAGTAATTAGTTCTATCTGGTGCTCATTACTGACATTGCTATTTTCTGACATGGCTGTGAGTATCCCGGCAGCACCTGGCTGCATCATCTTTGGTTCGCAACGGGGGTTGGATATCACAAAGATAGACGCTCAAGTTGCGAACGTGGAACTATGTTACGCTCGCTTGGGCTGGGTCCCCAACAACCCCTTTGTCTATGCCTATGAAGAGCAGTTTTAGCCGAGAGAACTATACAGTCAGTTTCATTATGGTATAGTGCTGCAGCTGATTTTTCTCAGCTGCGTCATTTGTAGGCCGGTGATCTACCGGTATCCCCCCGTGAACTTTTCTAAATTCTTCCCGGAACCCTCTACTGAATGCCGCGCGCCGGCTGGCCGGTGAATTGACGGCTGTGTGCATCGAGCCTCACTTGCTCTGGATGCCAACTCCGATTTTTCTATTTGCTCCTTCGTGGTGCGAATGTGTTTGATTGCGCCCAGGGCGCAGTTTGAGGTTATTTATGTTGTTTGAAGATCTGGGCCTTGCCCAGGAGATTGCCCGTGCCGTTGCAGAGCAGGGCTATACTGAGCCCACGCCAATCCAGGCCCAGGCCATTCCGGCGGTAATGAAGGGCAGTGATATTATGGCTGCAGCCCAGACGGGCACGGGTAAGACCGCCGGTTTTACATTGCCGCTGTTGCACCGCTTGAGCCAGGGAGAGCGTGCCAGAAAAGGGCAGGTGCGCGCATTGGTACTCACCCCAACCCGCGAGCTGGCCGCACAGGTGTTTGATAATGTGCAGAGCTATAGCCAGTACCTGCCAATGCGTCATGCGGTAGTTTTTGGTGGCGTGAAGATCAATCCCCAGATTTCCCGACTGCGAGGCGGTGCCGATATTCTAGTAGCGACCCCTGGTCGTCTATTGGACCTGCACAATCAAGGGGCAATCCGCTTTGATCGCTTGGAAGCCTTGGTCTTGGATGAAGCAGACCGCATGTTGGATATGGGCTTTATCCATGACATTAAGAGAGTGCTGAAGATCTTACCGGCCAAGCGTCAGAATCTACTCTTCTCGGCAACCTTTTCTCCTGAGATTCGCCAGCTCGCCAAAGGTCTGGTAAAGGACCCGCTGGAGATTGATGTTAGCCCGCGAAACTCCACTACCAAAACAGTACGACAGAAGCTCCACCCTGTGGATAAGGCTCGAAAAACAAAACTGTTAAGTCACCTGATTCGAGAGAATGGCTGGCATCAGGCACTGGTATTTAGCCGTACCAAACATGGGGCCAATCGGCTGGTGAAACAGCTGGAAGGAGATGGCATCCTGGCAGCGGCTATTCACGGTAATAAGAGCCAAAATGCCAGAACCCGGGCTCTGGCAGATTTTAAAGCCGGTAAGGTGCAGATCCTCGTTGCGACAGACATTGCTGCACGGGGTATTGATATCGATCAATTACCCCAGGTGGTAAATTTCGACTTGCCCAATGTTCCTGAAGATTATGTTCACCGTATCGGTCGCACAGGACGTGCGGGCGCCCAGGGGCAAGCCGTGTCCCTTGTTAGTGCCGATGAAATTAAGCAGCTTCGCGATATTGAGCGCTTAATTGGCAAGCCAATTCCCCGCGAGGAAATCGAGGACTTTGAGCCAGATCATCAGTTGCCAGCCTCTGGCAACCCCAAGCGTGGCGGCCAGCAAAAACCTGGCGCCAGTAAACGCCCTGTAGGTTCCCGAAATAATGAGGGCGGACGAGATGCTCGTGGCAATAGCGATGAGCGCCGTGGTAATCGCGGAAGTGGTCGCGGTAAATCAGAAGGACGTGGAACCGGTGGTCGCAATAGCAATGCCACCGCAGGTAAAGGAAGCAATGGAAATCGCTCCGGCGGTTCTGGCAGGGCTCGCAGCGCTGAATCGGGTCGCAGTGATGGCCAAAAACCACAGAGAGCTCCGAGACGCCGCCCCAGTAGAGGGCGTTCGGAAAGCGCTTAGCATTTTGAGTTGTTGGTAAAAAAAGCGGCCTAGGCCGCTTTTTTTCGCCTTTATTTTCTTTCACTGTCTGTTTACTTTTATCGTTTTATTCAGCAGCGATGCTTGAGAAAAATTTATCTTTTTTTTGTGAGTGAAGTTGTTATTTTTATTCTTATATAATTATTGTGATTTGTATTATCCATACTAATAACTGGAACCAGTGTCTGCTTATTTTGGGCTAATTTGGATATATCAATTCCATAATTGATCACATTTGCTCTCAGAAATTTGTGTTAAGTTAAATTTGCTTATTTAAGAAAATTTACATAAGGAGATGTTGTGCAACTGAAGTTACTCTCAAAATTTTTCATCCTTCCTTCAGCTGTGTTACTACTGGCCAGTAATGCAAGTGGTGAGACTCAATTCCAGCCTGCCGAAATTTACTCAATAGGTTCCAGAGCTGAAGCTGTTACCGTAGCTGACTTGAATAATGATGGTCTAGATGATGTGGCTATTATTACCTCACAGGCTTTTGATCCAGACAATGACTTCCAATTAAAAGTCTTTCTTCAGAATCAGGCTGGACAGTTACAAGACGCAGTAAATTACCCTCTGTCCAGTGAGACAGAGAGCTTACCGAAGTCGCTCGCAGTGGGTGATATCAATAGTGATGGTCGGAAGGATGTTGCTATTGGGTTTGCAGGTGAAAAAATTGAAATTTTTTTACAAGCTGAAGATGGAAGTTTGATAGCCGGAGAAACTTACCCTTCCAGCTATGCTACCAATATTGCTATTGGAGACCTAAAGGGAGATGGAGTCAATGAGATTGTTGGAGTCAGTAAAACCAGCGATGGTGTTGAGAGTATTCGCCAGGCACCCCAGCCCTTTGGTCAGGTAAGAAGTCTGAGTTTTGTGATGGGCCATGAATCCGCTTTACTGACTCTGGGGGATGTCAACAGGGATTATATCGATGATATTGTGATGCTCAGTGAGCAACCGCTGAGTACAAAGTTGGCGGTAATGGAGTCTAATCCGTTTAGCAGCCAAATTGCCTATTATGATTTTGGTAGTAAGGTTCAGGCTAATGGTATTTCGACAGGAGATATCAATGGCGATGGGTTCGATGATGTGGTTGTTTCTCTTGGGGATAGCGCTACAGGAGCCGGTTTGGCAGTTTTTTTTCAGGATAGTGAACGTAAGTTGCAAATCCCTGTTTTTTTCTCCACACAAAATAATCCTGGACCAATTTTAACTACATTATTGCAAGATAAAGAATCCGCTAGGGTATTAATGCTGCCCAAGGAGGGATTTTCTCTGACCACTTATGGAGATTTTATCCAGGATTTGGAGGCTTCTAAATACGAGATAAATATTCCTGTTGGTAACTATTCCAATCCACAAAGTATAGCTACGGGAGATATAAATAGTGATGGGGCCGTTGATATTGTTATCGCTAATCCTCAACAGGGACTAATAACTCTAAAGGGGAGTTTGGCAGTATTAAATCAGCCGCCTCAAGCCATTGCTGGAGGTGATCAATCTGTTGGTGGAGGCTCCCTGGTTGTGCTCGACGGTAGCCAGTCTTCAGATCCTGATGGAAATATTGTTGCATATCATTGGAAGCAACTTTCTGGAGCGCCTGTAAGCTTGATGGACTCGGGGGATGGGGTGGTGAACTTTATTGCTCCAGCTGAGCAAAAAGGCATAGTGCAAGAGTTGGTTTTTGAGCTTGAGGTTGAGGACGATCATGGTATTGTCAGTACCGATCAAAGCACAGTACGTGTGGGAACTAACTTGGCACCGGTTATTGTGGTTGAGAATATCGGAACGATAAAAGCTGGGCAAAGTGTCAGGCTGGACGCCAGTGAATCCTTTGATATGGATGGGGAAATTGTAAGTGCCCGCTGGGCTCAGTTGAGTGGTGATCCTGTTGAGTTAATGCAACTTGAACGTGGGGTTGCTACTTTTACCGTTCCTGTCTTTGGTGGGCCATTAGGGTTACTGAAAGGTTATGTATTTGAGGTTGAAGTAGAAGATAATGGTGGGCAGAAATCAAAAAGAACAATCGCTTTTATAGCGGAGGGTTTGAAGGCTCCCATAGTTGTGCCTGGGGAGCCTCAAGAGGTCAAGCCTGGGAAGTTAGTTCAATTGGATGGTCGAGAATCCTATGACTCAGACGGTAAAATCGTAAGTTACAATTGGAGCGCGTCAGGCTTGGAGATAAATAATAATCCAGACGGAACCGCCAGCTTTATTGCTCCTGAGATTGCTGCTGATACACAGAGAGTGATAATGGTAACTCTTAGTGTGAAAGATGATGATGGTTATACCGGGGTGGGGTTTTTAGCGATCCGAATAGTTGGTAATTCTAGCCCTAAGGCGCAAATCGTTACCCCACTAAATGTAAAACAAAATAGTCTTGTCACCCTGGATGGATCTAATTCCATAGATGAAGATGGAACTATAATTAGTTACCAATGGCAGCAAGTTGGTGGGCCAGAGGTTTCACTAGAAAATGCTAGTGCAGCGATAACAACATTTATTGCTCCTAACAAAAGTGATGAGGAATATACTTCTTTAGCATTTCAGTTGACGGTCACGGATGACCAGGGAGATATTAATAGAAGTATAATTATGCTTCTGGTTGAATAAAATTTAAGAACAATTGTTGTTGTGGGCCTCGAAAGAGGCCCTTTTTATTTTATTGTTTTTTATAGTTTGCCATATAATCCAAAGTTAACAGGGTCAGCGCTTCAGTACCCTTACGCAAAGCATCTTCATCCACATAGAAAAGCGGTGAGTGATTGCTTGGGGCTTGGCTGGCATCCTGATCTCTTGGAGTTACCCCCAGGAAATAGAATAAGCCTGGGATTTCATTAGCGTAGTAGGAGAAATCCTCTGCTCCAGTAATTTTCGGGATTTCGATTACGTTCTTTTCGCCAACAACAGACCTCAAAATAGGCAGGGCCATTTCTGTCAGCTCTGCATTATTTATTGTTACCGGATAGCCCTCCAGAATCTCCACATCCGCGCTTGCCCCGGAGCTTTCAGCAATTAACTTAGCAGTGGTTTTTAAGCGTTTGAAAATTTCTGCACGGTTATCCATATCAAAATTACGGATGGTGCCGTTCAGATAGACACTGTCGGGAATGATATTGTTGCGGACACCACCGTCAATACGTCCGAAGGAAACGACTGCGGGCTCTTTAGTGATATCGATCTGGCGGCTGACAATGGCTTGAGTGCCCATTACGACTTGTGCGGCGGCGACAATAGGGTCCACTCCACTCCAGGGGCGTGAACCATGGGTTTGGCGGCCGTTGATAGTAATACGGAACTCATCGGCAGCGGCCATAAGCGGGCCCGAGCGATAGCCGATGACGCCGGTGGGTAGCGAGGAAGTGACATGCTGGCCAAAGGCCACGTCTGGCTTGTACTTCTTGAAGATGCCCTCTTTGAGCATTAGCTCCGCGCCACCTTCTTCATTGTCCGGTGCGCCTTCTTCTGCGGGCTGGAATATAAACAAGACGTTACCAGCCAGCTCATCGCGAAGGCCCGCCAGGACCTCGGCAGCGCCCATCAGCATGGCCACATGGGTATCGTGGCCACAGGCATGCATCACGCCAACATCTTTACCCTGGTAAGTGGTTCTCGCTTTGGAAGCGAAGGGGACATCAGTTCTCTCGGTGACTGGCAAAGCGTCCATGTCCGCGCGTAAGGCAACGGTTGGCCCGGGTTTGCCGCCTCTCAAAAAGCCTACAAGGCCCGTATGAGCAATGCCGGTTTCAACTTCAAGGCCCAGTGCACGTAAGTGTTTTTCAATATATTTGGCTGTTTCAAATTCGCGATTGCCCAGTTCTGGGTTTTGGTGCAGGTGGCGACGCCACTCGATCACTTTGGACTCAGTATTTTCCAGCAATTGCTGAGGCTTGGGGTCGTTTGCAGAAGCATGGGTAGCTAGCAGCGATGCACCGATTGCGATAGGCAGGAGCAGTTTTTTCACAGCACAATTCCTTCATTCTCATTATCGTCGGCCGATTCTAACCCAGATTTTGCGTAACAGGCTCGCTCGCGCTGGCCCGCCTTTATATATTTTGAAATTCCAGTGTTGACATGATGAACCGAACGGTTCAAGATGTTCTGCATAGATTGCGGAAAGAGCTATAACCACAGAACAATGAGCACAGTAGCAGGGGGGTTCTCATAGTCTTTACAAGACTGGGTGACACAGAAGGTGATACTGATTGGTCATAGGTTGGGCAAACTGTTGTGCTTTGTTTCATTAGGCCCAATGGAATGCTGAGAATATATCTGTGAGGTCCAAGACCATTGGTATTGCTGACCAATCACTTTGGGTGTTAATGCGTGATGAAAAAATCAGTAATGCTTAACTTGTAGAGCCTTCTAATTATTTCTTAGAGGATAATTAACAAGTTAATTTATAGTGCTAATAATAGGCAGGTTGCTAATATATCTGTATGTCTTAGGTATATTTAAATAATTATTCTATTTGTTGTTAGATTTACGTCGTCGTAAATTAGATATTTTCTTAACTCTGCGGTTCTCCGGCAATCGCCTCTGTATTGGTGAGAGTAAGCTCTGCTTAATGATTGATTACCACTAATTACAAATAAGTGGTTCTTATAGCGTATAAAGCGATGATTTCTTATTGATGTCTCGGCCATATTTACGGCTTGTCTGACAGCATTAGTGTGCCTTTTTATCAAATTTTGTAGCTGATCTTATATTGGCTATTACGGGATTCTGTGGCCGTAAGTAAATACCCATTTTCTTAGGTTGTTGATTAATTATTTTTCTATCAAGTTGTTTGAAGGAGCTGATTTAATGTCATCCCCCCAATTACCTTCGAATTGGGTCAGCCGTTATGCGGATTGGCTTATTCGATATCGATGGCTGGTAGCCATTGGCGCACTACTGTTAGCCTTCTTTGCGGTAAGCGGAGCAAGATTCCTGGGTTTCAACAATGATTACCGGGCATTCTTCAGTGAAGCTAATCCTCAACTACAAGCTTATGAGCAAATCCAGCGCACTTACACCAAGAATGACAATATTCTGTTTGCGGTAGTGCCTAAAGATGGCAATGCCTTTTCCAATGATGCCCTGGCAGCCGTAGAGGAGATGACGGAGAAATCCTGGTTGTTACCCTATGCGCTGCGGGTGGATTCAATCACTAACTTCCAGCACACCATTGCCGAGGAAGATGACCTCCTGGTACAGGACTTGGTGGAAAATGCCAGCAATTTAGATGCAGAAACCTTGGCCTCTATCAAGGCTGTAGCGCTGGCAGATCCCACCTTGAAGGAGCGCCTGGTAAATAGTGATGGTTCCGTTACAGGGATAAATATCACCTTTCAGCTTCCACAAAAATCGATGCATGAAACCCCCGAAGCGGCTGAAGCTGCACAGGCATTGATGGAAGAGATTGAGGCAAAATACGATGTAGAGGTCTATGCGACCGGTATTATTTTACTGAGTAATGCATTTTTTGAGGCCTCTCAGTCAGATATGAGCACTTTAGTTCCGCTCATGTACCTGGTGATTATTGCGGTTGTATTTTTGTTGGTGCGGAGCCTCAGTGCGACTTTTGCCGCGCTGTTGGTTATCGTCTTCTCCATGGCCGCAGGCATGGGTTTGGCCGGTTTTATAGGTGTTAAATTGACACCGCCCTCCGCTTCTGCGCCCACCATTATTATGACTCTCGCAGTGGCGGATTCGATACATATATTGGTGAGTTTGTTCGCTGCAATGCGCCGTGGCCTCAGCAAGCACGATGCAATTAAAGAGAGCTTGCAGCTCAATATGGGGCCTGTGTTCTTAACCTCGATCACTACCGCCATTGGCTTCCTGTCGATGAACTTTTCCGATGCGCCTCCCTTCCACGATCTGGGTAATATTACTGCTATGGGTGTGATGGTGGCCTTCTTCTTATCGGTTACCTTACTGCCTGCATTGATGGCGATACTGCCGGCCAAGAGTCGCGCCAGTGAATCCAAAATTGGACGCTCCATGGATACTCTGGGAGATTTTGTGATTCGCCGTCAGCGCCCGATATTACTGGCGGGCGTTATTGTCTCGTTGGGATTGTTGGCAATGATTCCAAATAATGAGATTAATGATGATTTTGTTGGTTACTTTGATGAATCTGTGGAGTTCCGAACCGATTCAGATTATATCAATGACAACCTCTCTGGTATTTACCAGCTGATTTACTCGATCGAATCCGGTGACAGCAATGGTGTCAGCAATCCGGAGTTTCTTGTCAATCTGGAGGGTTTCACTGAGTGGATGCAGGCCCAGCCCGGCGTGCGCCATGTCAATACCATTGGCGATACTTTCAAGCGCTTGAACAAAAATCTGCATGCTGACGATCCGGCCTACTACATGTTGCCTGAAGACCAGGAATTGGCAGCCCAGTATTTGTTACTGTACGAGCTGTCTCTCCCCTATGGCTTGGATTTAAATAATCAGCTGAATGTGGCTAAGTCGTCGACGCAGATTATTGTAACTCTCGATAATCTCAAGTCGAAAGAACTCAAAACGGTGGCGGATGCCGGCAGTAATTGGCTGGAGAAAAATATTGGTGTAACTACCTATGGCGTAGGTCCGGCGATCATGTTTGCCAATATTGCCGAGCGCAATATGGAGGGCATGTTGGTGGGCACTCTGGTTGCGCTGGTGTTAATTTCTGCACTGATTGGTATTGCCCTGCGCAGTGTCAAACTCGGTTTCTTAAGCTTAATTCCTAACTTGTTGCCGGCCGGTCTGGCATTTGGCCTTTGGGGTGCACTGGTAGCTGAAGTTAATGTGGCTGTCACTATGGTGACCGGTATGGCACTGGGTATTGTGGTAGATGACACAGTGCACTTCCTCAGTAAATACCTGCGCCAGCGCCGTGCAGGCTACAACGTAGAGGACGGACTGCGTTACGCCTTCTCTTCAGTGGGTGTAGCGATAGTTGTGACTTCAGTCATTCTGATTGCCGGATTTATGGTTTTGGCCCAGTCCTCCTTCGGTATGAATTCCTCCATGGCACTTCTGACTGCAATTTGCATTTTGATGGCTTTGCTAGCGGATTTCCTACTTCTTCCGATTCTCTTGATGAAGCTTGATGCCAAGGCATACGACCCCGCTATTACCTCTATTGAAAATAAGGAGCAAAACTATGCAACCCAGCCGCTCTAAAAAACAGTTTTTGACACGGGCCCTAGCAGGTGCCCTGGCTCTGGCAGCTTTCTCTATTTCTGCCAGTGAACTGGACTTGAATGCAGAAAAAGGCCTGGAAATCGCCAAGGAGGCGGATCGTCGCGACTTGGGATTCGGTGATCTCAGTAACAGCTTAACAATGACCCTGCGCAATAAATATGGTGAGGAGAGTGTGCGGGCTATGCGCACCAAAACCCTGGAGCAGGAAAATGATGGAGATAAATCTCTGGTGATTTTTGACAACCCTCGGGATGTAAAGGGCACAGCATTTTTGTCCTTTACTCATAAAGTGGGCTCCGATGACCAGTGGCTCTATTTACCTGCTTTAAAGCGAGTAAAGCGTATTTCCTCCAGTAACAAGTCTGGACCATTTATGGGTAGTGAATTCTCCTATGAAGATATTGCCTCACAGGAGGTGGAGAAATACACCTACAAATATTTGCGCAACGAATCTTTCGATGGACGTGATCACTTTGTTCTGGAGTTGGACCCGGTTGATCCTAAATCTGGTTATTCCATTCAACACCTTTGGGTTGATACAGAGGAGTACCGCGCATGGAGAACGGATTACTATGATCGAAAAGGGGACCTGATGAAGACCCTTACGATTTCCGACTACAACCAGTACGGCGATCAATACTGGCGAGCCAATAAAATGGAAATGGTTAATCACCAGACCGGTAAATCCACGGAGTTGTTGTATGGCGACTGGGTATTTGGCAATGGTTTTACCGATCGCGACTTCACCAAAAATAGTCTCTCCAGGGCGAAATAGGGATTGCGCCCATGGTTAACCGAAAAATACTCATTTTGTTGCCACTATTAGCGGCATTGAGTCATACGACTGGAGCAAATGAGTTGAGCGGTTATGCGGGCCTGGAGGCCCGCGCATTCACCGCAGACCCTTTGGATTCAGCACAAAGTGATGCCGGTCTTTCTGCGTCTTTAAATCTCGAGTACTACCGGGATTTTGACGATGGAAACCAGCGTGTTGTGGCCAGTGTTTTTGGGCGCTGGGACAGTGAGGATAACGATCGCAATCACGCGGATCTCGGCGAGCTTTACTGGTGGAAAGCTTACGATAGTTTCGAGCTTTACGCCGGGGTGCGTAAAGTATTTTGGGGAGTTACTGAAACCGTGCACTTGGTGGATGTGATTAACCAGGATGATGCACTGGAAAATATCGACGGTGAAGACAAGCTGGGCCAACCCATGATTAACCTCCTGATGGAGCGTGACTGGGGAACACTGGAAGTGTACGGTTTACTGGGTTTTCGTGAGCGTCAGTTTGCTGGCCAGGAAGGACGATTGCGTGCTCCGCTGCCGGTGGATGAGGATGCTGCGGCCTATCAATCTGACCGGGAGGAGAAGCACATAGATTGGGCCTTGCGTTACAGCCATGTACTTGGAGATTGGGACCTGGGCCTCAGCCATTTTTCCGGCACTAATCGGGATCCATTATTATTGCTTACGGAAGATGGCTTACTTGCGCCTTACTATGCACAGATCGATCAGACGGGTGTGGACATCCAAACTACCCGTGGAGATTGGTTGTGGAAGTTTGAAGCTATTTCATTTAAACCTCGCGGTGAAGGGCGCCAGACAGCGGCTGTCGGCGGTTTCGAATATACATTTTATGGTATTGGCGAAACGGTCTCAGATCTTGGGGTATTAATGGAGTATCAATTTGATGAACGTACCGGACCTTGGTCTACGGCCAGTCAAAATGACATTGCGATAGGGGCGCGATACGCTCTAAATAATACTCAGGATACGGAGCTTTTATTTGCCGTAAGTACCGATTTGGATAACGGTAGTCGTTTTTCCAATTTGGAACTGAGCCACCGACTAAATGACCGCTGGTTAATGGAAGCGGAAGCGCGATTTTTCGGTAATGCCGATGAAGAAGACCCTACCTACAATTTGCGCAACGACGACTATCTTCAGTTGGAATTACGTCGCTATTTTTAAAAGT
Source organism: Microbulbifer variabilis (assembly GCF_023716485.1). Taxonomy (NCBI): domain Bacteria; kingdom Pseudomonadati; phylum Pseudomonadota; class Gammaproteobacteria; order Cellvibrionales; family Microbulbiferaceae; genus Microbulbifer; species Microbulbifer variabilis. The sequence continues at coordinate 4,313,257 of NZ_CP092418.1, read as the reverse complement.
TAATTCTCACAGGAATACCCCCATTCCCACCCCAAAGAGGCAAGAAGTTTTGGGGTGGGCTTTTTTTAGGGAAGTGTATACTGGTCCAGAATTGTGGATAGCTGTTGGTAACTGTTTTTGCCTGCTGTGGTACTGCCCGTGCCTTTATTCAGAGCCACTACGCCTCGGCTTACCGCCATAACCATCGCGGCGAGGGCGGCACAATCGACACCGGCCTGCAATTGGCCATCGTCAATAGCCTTCTGCATACGGGTTTCGATCCGGTTCAGCATATCATTGGTACCCTTTGCTACCAGGTCAGCGAGAAATCCTTCACTGGCACCCACCTCCATAGCTGCCATAGTAGCGATACAGCCTTCAGGAGTTTCAGAGCTCTCCATACCAGACTGAAGCATTTCCAGGAAGCCGTCCATAGCTGTGCGGAAGTCCGGGTGGTTCAAGGTATCCATAGCATCGCAGGCATATTGGGTGTGGAAATGTTCCAGACAGCGGCCATACAACCCTTCCTTGCTTTGGAAGGTGTTGTAGATACTGGATTTATTCAGTCCCATGGCCGATTCAAGATCCGACAAGGAAGTTGCTTTGTAGCCTTTTTCCCAGAAAACGCGCATGGCCTTGTCTAGTACTTGTGACTCATCGAACTGCTTGCGCCCACTCATTTATCGTTACCAAACCTCAAAAAAATGATAGTGACACATCAATCTGGGGTGGGCAAGACGAGAGGGGGAGAGTCTCGAAATTATAGGGGTAAATAGGTTTTGGCATGAATAATCCAGCGGATTTGCCGCTTCATGAATAGGTGGTCAGCTTATTTTGTACAAAGGCCTGGTGCTGACTAATGGGCCCCTTTTAACTGGGTACTCAAAGCCTCTGCTGTAAGTGACCAGCTCGTCTTAACCTTTGATTGTTGTTGCCCCGAGGTGGAGTCAGGGCTACCTGCTTGCGGTTCCTAAAAATAGATATTTAACCTATGATTTCGGCCGCGAATGAATAGAGAAGGAATAGGAAATTATGGGTATTTTTGATAAAGCCAAGGAACTCGGTGAAAGGGTCAATGAGTCCGTAACCGCTTTTAGCAGTGATGAAGTAATAGCCAATACCGTTATCAAAGCGGTTGAGAAACAGGAGAAGGTGAATGCCATTCTCAAAGCCAGGGGATGCAATTACCGTGTTGCGGATATCGATCTGGGGATGGGAATTCCACCAACGGTGACTTTTGGGGTGAGGCGAGTTGATGAGCTGGCAGAAAAAAAAGCTGATGAAAATGGTGTCATGACTTCACCTGCGCCTGAAGAACCCGCCATATAGTTACCACTCTCTAAATGACGATGCCGGAAATTTTATAAAGCGATATTGGAATAAACATTATGAGAATAGTGCGCAGCAGAGATTTTACCGGTAGTAAGCCCTGGGAATCGCAACTGATCGCAAATATGAACGGGATTACCACTAAACTGCATTGGACTAATAAACCTTATATTTGGCATATCAATGATGGCCAGGAAGTCTTTGCTGTTCTCGATGGTCGTGTAGAAATGTTTTACAAAGTGGCAGGTAGAACCGAATCGGAACTTCTTGGGCCTGGTGATATATTCCACGCTTCCGAGGGCACGGAACATGTAGCTCATCCTGTTGGTGAGGCTCGTATTCTGGTTGTGGAATCTGAAGGTAGTGTTTAGGTAAATCTTTTTATTTCTGGAAAAAACACATTTTACCAGAAATTATTCTTGATTATGTGCGACTGTGATTAGCCCTTGCGAAGCTGATTGCCTAGGTCGGGAGTGAAAGATTTTTTTGCTGTGTATTCCGTTACGGACGTAGATGACGGATTATGACGACTTATTGTCATTTTTATACCATTATTTTTACAAAAACTGCGATAATATTGGTGGTTTTGTTTGAATGTTCTTATTTGTACCGGTTGGAAAAACAGTCTGTGAATTTTCAAAAAAGGGTGGTTTTTTCTTTGCCTGATATAACGGAATATGAATTACCTGCAGCTTTCGGATTGTAAATTTATCCACATAAACAGCAAGTAATAAAAACGATTATTGTCAAAAAATTTCTAGCCAATAAAAGGGAGTCTAGAATGCTGGAATTAAGACCGAATTGTGAGAGTTGCGATAAAGATCTCCCCCCTAATTCTGTAGAGGCGATGATTTGTACTTATGAGTGTACCTTTTGCAAGTCCTGTGTTGAGGAGATTTTGAGCAATGTCTGTCCCAATTGTGGAGGGGGATTTTGCCCTCGTCCGGTACGGCCGCAAGTGGCGAGACGCCAAGGGGTGGGGATTCAATTTCAGCCCGCATCGCAAAAGCGGGTTTTGAGTCGCTACAGTAAAGAGGAGATGCGAGACTTTGCTGCATCGCTGAAGGCGCTAGCCCCAGAGACGCGCTAAAGTTTTGCTTAAACTTAAATAAGCTCTTTCCTGTGACCAATCAAAAGCTTGCAGTCTAATTATTGTGGTTACTCGGTATTTTACTGCAAATATGTCAGAGGCTCTCTGGGTTAACCGGTTTCTTTTTGGGTTGAATGGTCCGGTAGGAATACTTTTGGGACTGGCAATATCTTCTCTGACACCGTAACTTATATTCCTTTTTTTTGGGGATCTGAACAGGGATAACTATGACGAGTATCGTAGCGGATATCGGCGGCACCAACGCCCGTTTTGCGATAGCCAAGCCAATTGCAGAGGGCTATCAGCTAGAGGGGCTGAAAGTAGTGGACTGCAAACGCTTTGAAGGATTTGATGCTGCGTTGCAGCATTGGCTCGATAGCCTCGATCAGCCCAGGCCAGAGAAAGTGTGTATTGCTGCTGCAGGCCCGCTGGAGAAGACTCCCTCTGGAAAGCGCGTTTATATGACCAACCTGGGCTGGAGCATTGATGCAACGGCCCTGGCCGAGGAATTTCAGTTCCCCCATCTGGAGCTGATTAATGATTTTGCCGCGCTGGCTCAGTCACTACCGCGCCTGTCCAGTAGCGATTATACCGTGCTGAGGGATGTGCCTCGTCCACAGGGTGCGCCCATGGTAGTACTGGGTCCGGGAACCGGCCTTGGCGTAGCAGGCCTAGCCGAGGCAGATGGCCGCTATCATGTGCTTGCAGGCGAGGGTGGCCATGCCAACCTGACAGTATCCACTGAACGCGAACTGCAACTGCTACAGATCCTGATGAAGAGTCGGTGTCCGGTTTTTAATGAGTGGGTTCTTTCTGGTAGCGGATTGGTGAACCTTTACCGTGCCGTGTGTGAGTTAAATGGCCGCACTCCTGAGGCACTGACACCGCCGGATGTGAGCGCCCGTGGCCTGGATAATACCGATCCTATGTGTCGTGAAACCCTGCTGGATTTCCTCAATTTCCTTGGCAGTGCCGCGGGAGATGCTGCGCTGTATATGGGGGCTCGCGGTGGTGTTTTCCTGGGAGGGGGCATCCTGCCTCGGATCGCTGAGCTACTGCCAGAAAGTGAGTTCGAACAGCGCTTCCTTAACAAGGGGCGGGTTGCACCGTGGCTGGAAGCCGTGCCGGTATATGCTTTGAATGCCGGTTACCAAGCTCTAATCGGTGCTGCGGTGCAGTTAGAAGGCTGATTTGCCTATTTTGCCCCTGAAAAGAGGAGGTCAACCATTTTGGGGGCGCTACAAAAATAGTTGAGAGGATACTCAGGGCCTCCTTACCCCTGGCCTCCAGGAGGTTTCACAGTGTTGAAGCTATAAATCCCTTTTTCGCCTTTCCTGTCAGGTATCTTTTACGTTAACTCTATCGCGTACAATTAAGCGGCATAGCTGCGTGACAGCAGTCACAGTTTCTCCCACCTCCTCCCCCTCAGGGGAGGATGTTATGGATTAGGGGCCGCCCTAGGATGCAGGGTCTCAACATAACGATAAGTCCAGGGAGAAGATGATGAGTCTATCCAATAAAGGTAAAGGGGCGCTCAGACCCACTTTGCTATCTGCTGCCATCGCGGCCTCCGTGTCCACCTCGGTTGGTGTCTATGCGCAGGAGCAGGAAACACTGGAAGAAGTAACAGTTACCGGTATTCGCACCAGCGTTTTGGACTCCGTTGAAGCCAAGCGCGCCGCTGATGTTGTGGCCGATGTAGTAGATGCGGGCGCTCTGTCATCTCTTCCCGACCAATCAATCGCCGATGCCCTGGGCCGCCTGCCCGGTGTAACCACCGTGCGATCCAACGGTCAGTCCTCACAGCTAAATATCCGCGGTATGAACGGCGACTTCCTGCAGACCACCCTGAATGGTCGTGAGCAGGCCTCTACCAGTGGTTATACCGAAAGTACTCGCTGGATGTCTTTTGACCAGTACCCAGCTGAGCTGATTAATCAGGCGGCGGTTTACAAGACTCCGAAAGCCTCTCATATCGAAGGTGGCGTGGCGGGCTCTGTAGAGCTGAAAACAGCCAATCCTCTCGACGCCGACAAAGAACACAACTTTAATGCCAATGTGCGTATGTCGTTTAACGACGCAGCAGATGACGTCGGTGCCGACGAATTCGGTGAGCGCGTCACGCTGTCGTACATGGGTAAATTTATGGATGACAAGGTGGGCGTAGCCCTGGGTTATTCTCACCTTGAGCAGCCGAACAGCTTTGTAAAGTCCCGCACGGGTGCAGATGACCAAATCGGTTATGAGCCGGGGAATGATTTCGATGGTGATGGTAGTGAAGATGTTTTACCGCGAGCGTTCCAGTGGCAATCCGGTGATGGTACCGATACTCGTAATGGTTACCTGGCCAGCGTCGTTTTTGAGCCTACCGATGGTTTCAAGGCCCAGTTAGATTATTTTAAGTCTGACTTTGAGCGTGTGGATACTCGCCACGGTATTACGGTTGGTGGTCTGGCCAATACAAACTTTTATACCCTTTCCGATACCGAAGTGAATGGCGGTGTGGTTACCGATGGTACGGTAATTATTACCGACCCAAAAACAGTTGATCATTCCAGCCCCTGGTTTGAATCCCGCTCTGAGGATCAATCCACTCAGGCGGACAGCGACAGTATTGGTCTGAACCTGGAGTGGAATTTAGGTGATCGCCACACCCTGGCCGTTGACTACTCCTACAGTAAAGGCACCAAGACGCGCAAGGACCAGATTGTGTCCATGCACGCTTACGACCTGACCTACGATGACGATGGTAACTTAGAGACCTGGGAGGAAGCTGCTGGGCAGAGCTTTGCCTATTCCCTCAATGGCGACGGTATTCCCTCAGGCGTTTTCTCCGGTGTAGATTTCACCGATCTGGATACCATGCGTTTGTCGCGCTACGAAGAATACCCCCACGAGTACACCGATAAGGTTGAAGCCTTCAAGTTCGATTACAAGTTCGATGTGGAGTGGCGAGCCATTGCCTCTATTGAGGCAGGATTCCGTGTCTCTGAGCGCACTTTTGACTCTGAACGTGGAGCTTTCCTTTACGGTAGCCGCGATGGCCAATTCAATGGCTACTGTGCGGATAACCTGTCCGACATTGATTGTGAGCCGCAACTACTGGACGGCTATGTCAGTGTTGAATCCACCAGCGGGATACCACAGTTCGTAGTCAACGATATGGATGCCCTGGCCTCCAGTATTTTTGGTGCCGGTAATTACGAAGGTAAAAAGGCATTTAGCCAGGACTGGACTTTCGTTGAGTCCGGGACGATGAAAGAGGAAGTCTTTGCCTACTACTTGATGGCCAATATCGAAACCCAGCTGGGTAGTATTCCAGTAACTGGTAATTTCGGTGTACGGGTTGTTGAAACCGATGTGAAGTCCAGCGGTATCCAAAATGTGGGTGCCGGTAATGGTATCGAAATTACTGATGACGTGGGTGTAACTTCAGATAGCTTCGACTATGTTGAGTACGGCCCCGAATACACAGACACCCTGCCTTCCCTTAACTTGAACTTTGAGCTGACCGAGCAGGACTATATTCGCTTTGCTGCAGCTAAAGTGATGGGTCGTCCACCGGTTGGGCAGCTGAAGGGCGGCGCTGGTTCCTGGAACAGCGTTAATAACGAAACGAACGATACTGAATACAATGTATGGACCAAAGGTTCTCCCTACCTCGATCCTTTCCGTGCAAACCAGTTTGACCTGGCTTATGAGCACTATTTTGAAGATGGCGGTGCGGTAACTGCAGCTATTTTCTGGAAAGATATCGAAAGCCTGGTAGAAAAGCAGTATATCTACCTGGACAGCCAGGCAGATCGAACGGCGCTGTTTGATTCCCTGGGCATTGAAATTCCCGTTGGTCTGGAAGCCGGCGCTTTCGAAACTTACGTGAACAACGACAAGGGTGGTTATATTCGAGGCATCGAGCTTGCGGGTACCAAAACCTTTGATCAGCTGCCGGGTATTTGGGCTGGCTTGGGTATGACCGCCAGCTATTCATATACTGAGAGTGAAACCGAAGTGAGTGGCGGTAACCTTTATGGTGAAAACCTGCCGTTGCCGGGCCTCTCTGAAAATGTCTGGAGCACTACAGTATTCTGGGACATCGGTAATTTCAGCTCCCACGTCAATGTTCGCTATCGGGATGAGTTTATCCTGATTATGCCGATACCGGGAGGCTCTACTCCGGCCTTAGCTCAGGCGTACACTACCGTTGATGCTCAGATATCCTATGCATTCGATAATGGTATCGATGTGGTTTTCTCAGCGAACAATCTTACTGATGAGGCTGATGTGAAATCCTACGGAGTAGATGGTGTTCTCGGTGAATACACTGAGTTTGGGCGTCAGTTCTACCTCGGCTTGAACTATAGCTACTAAGTGCCGCTGATTCTTTTGGTGTAAAACTGAAGGTGTGATAAGAAACCGCCCGCTGAGCTACGCTTGCCGGGCGGTTAAAAGGCCCGACAATAAGTGCGGTGCTGAATTTTTGAGAGTCGCCATGAGCAATCAACGCAAAAAAATAATTATTCTTGGCGGGGGTACCGCTGGCTGGATAACCGCCAATCTGATGGCGACCCATTGGCAGAATAAAGGGTTTGATATCACCCTGGTGGAATCACCGGATATTGGGATTATCGGTGTGGGGGAGGGATCAACTCCGCCGCTAAAAGGTTTTATGGAGACTATAGGGGTTAGCGAATCGGAGTGGATGCCTGCCTGTAACGCTACTTACAAAGTGGGTATTACCTTTAGGGATTGGTCCGTTAAACCGGGCTTTACCGAGTATGTTCATCCCTTTGTCGGCCAGCCGGACCAATTTACTATTCCGGCATTTTTTCATAATAGTTACCTGCGCAGGAAAGGTGTTGACTTGGAGGGACACCCGGACCACTTCTTTCTGGCCACTGAGATGATCCGGCAAAAATTATCTCCAGTCGCGCCGGAAAACTTCCCTTTTGAAATTGCCTATGGCTACCATTTTGATTCTGGTTTATTGGGCCAGTTCCTGCGTCGTGTTGCCGAAAAAAAAGGGGTTCGCTATAAGGTGGCGACAGTGGCTGGCGCCATGCTCGATGCACAGGGGAATATTGATCACCTGAAAACTACTGATGGTGAGGCTCTCAAAGCGGATCTGTATGTGGACAGTTCCGGCTTTCGTGGAAATCTTATACAACAATCTCTGAAGGTTCCATTTATTAGTAGCGCTGAGAGTCTGTTTAACGACTCTGCGGTTGTATTTGCTACAGACCAGGAAAGGGAGTATGCACCGCACACTATTTCTACTGCGATGAAATATGGCTGGGCCTGGCAAATCCCGCTGACCAATCGCAATGGCAACGGCTATGTTTACAGCTCTCGCTTTGTCGACGATGACAAGGCGGAAACGGAATTTCGCGCTCACTTGGGGTTGTTGGACAGTGATGTCGAAGCGCGTAGATTAAAGTTTAAGGTTGGACGGGTTGCTCAACACTGGGCCAAGAACTGCCTGGCGGTGGGGCTCTCCCAAGGCTTTATTGAGCCTTTGGAGGCAACGGCGCTTGATATGGTTCAGGAAACCGTGGTGCGCTTTATAGAGGCCTATAACAATGGTGATCATACAGATAAGTATAGGGATGACTTTAATAATCGTATCAGCGCTCGTTTTGATGCGGTACGGGACTATATCGTCTGTCACTACCGTATTAGTTCGAGAGCAGATACGGATTATTGGATTGCCAATGGCACTAATGAAAAGATATCTCCCTCCCTGCGTTCAATCTTGATGTCCTGGATGGCAGGCAAGAATATTACTGATGAATTACTGGATCAAAAACTGGATGTCTATTTTCCGAATGTATCCTGGAATTGCCTGTTGACTGGGAAGGGTGTTTATCCGAGCCAGGAGCAATTACGATCGGGGAATGAACTCGCACATAAGTATAAAATTGAGGAGATCAAGGATTTTAATCGCCGTTGCGCCCTTAATTTTAAATCTCATTTACAGCAGCTTCATTTATTGTCGTTGGGAGATGGTGGATGAATTAATGGGAAGTGTAAAATGCCCTGCAATAGGCAGGGCTAAAAATCGATAAGAAGTAAGTGCTTAGGTTTACAATTCCACTTTCACGATCTAAAAATAATTTGCAAAAGAAACTCAAGCGCTGGTTTGCTGTTAGGGTAAGCCATCCGGATTATTCCTCTCCTGCGGCTTTAAGCTTTTGTGTTTCCCGGATGTGTAGCATACGTCTTTCACCACGCTCACCGCGAATCTTTATTCGGTCTCCAGATTTCATGCCCTTGCGTTTTAATTCATCTGCTTCAATAAAATAGTAGTGGCCACTTTGCTCATCTTTCAAGGCGAAGCGTCTTTCTACTTTCCCAGTCTCAAAATCTTCAGAGATGATTTCCTCCAGGGTTCCAGTTACAACCTCTTCTGCTTGAACAAAGAAAGTGAAAGTCAACCCCGCGATCAGTGTAAAAATTCTTAGCATAATATTTATCCTTTTAATAACCATTCTGATTGGAATAGGTCAAGTTGCTCAGAAACTATTGTCCATAGCTTACATTAACAACAGCTGATTTACTGGAAGAGTTCTTAGATTTATATGTAATTGAGAGCCCAATTTTTGAGTCGGTAAAGCTGTCACCTGGTTGTTCAAGTACAGCAACATGGTTGGATGTTCTACCATTAAGATAATGAACGGTTACTGAACCTTCAAATTGTGATCGTGGGTTAAGTATATCGTGAGCTATGTGATAGTTGACGTAATAATGATTTCCGCCATTTTGGCTGCCAGCACTTTCTATCTTTAGCTGTTGAGGCAGAGATCCGGAAAGCTCTCCGGCTGTTAATTCAATGGCTTCTAATTCTAAATCCTGGGAGGAGGGGACAACTTGCTCAACAGTTTTGGTGTACTCAGGAAAGAGGTCATACCATTTCATATACTCTCGGTGAGCACTGCCAAATAATCTTGATTGGGATCGGTTGCCCATGAGGGAGCCATCAGTACCGTATTCGCTATCACCACTGTCGTAAGTGTCTCCATCATTATTACTGTCGAGGCCTGCATGGCTTAGGCCAATATTGTGACCTAATTCATGTCCCATAACATTTTGATCAGAGAAGGAAGCGACCAGGCTCATACCACCTCCGACACTGGCGATGCCTGCACCGACAAGACCTGCTCTGTAAGATGCATTTGGGTAAATAAAAACTTGATGACGCCAGTTGCGCAGATTTAGGGGTTGGCCATTCTCATCAAAAAGATTGTCTGTTGCCCATTGATAAGCCTTATCACGCCATTCAAAGCCACCATCTGTATACTCCCCTTCTTGGCCGGCCTGTGCTCGGGCAACAGCATTTTCTATACTCAAGATTCCGCCATTTTCACTATCGGGAATGTCGAAGACAATGCAATCCAGTGAAGTTTCTTCCTTGCCTTGCTCACCGTAACAATAGTGCTGTAATGACTTATCCTTGACACGATGGCGAAGGAACTTGAGTTGTCCGAAAGAATTTTCTCTATAAGCGTTATCGAGTGAATCTACATCATTGAATACAGTGTTAGCTATATGAGTAAGATCTCCTTGGTCTGTTGCAGCCCCATCGGAGAAGTTCATTAGAATAAATACAATGCTGCTCTCTGTCGGATCTATAGTAGCTACAGTAAACGTAACCGACTGCTCTATACCATCCGTTAAGTGGAATTTGATGGTATCTTCTACTGTTTCACCTTCTTTCAAGTTATTAGTGTTGTTGTTAAGAGTGTAATCCCAGCCTCCGTTATTGGAAACTTTAAATTCACCATAATTGCCAGAGAAGGTACCTTCGACAAATTTCGGAGTATCGCCATCGATATCCTCTATTATCATAATTCCTTGAGCGTGCTCCCTACTATCCACAACCATTTTTGCGAGAGGTGAACCTGGATCAAATGTATAGGGATCATCAGTTCCAGTTATGGATATGGTTATGATTGTGGTTTCTTCGTTACTGCCAAAACCAACTGTGAACTTTTCTGTGGCAATTTCATTAGCACTTAGTGGATTAGCAAGTTTACTATTTAGAGAGTAGTTCCAACTGCCATCTGAGGAAACTTTGAGGCTGCCATACTTTCCCTGAAGATTTGATTCCTCAAAATTTTGATTGGCTTTAGAGCTATCACTCAACTGGCCGGAAGCTGAGGTTTTTATATCTTCAGTGACAATCCCTTCACCGCCAGTGATCACCCCTGGTGAATCCTTATCACTGTCTGTGTCTGTGTCTGTGTCTGTGTCTGTGTCTGTATCAGTGTCTGTACTTGTATCTCCACTTACTGGGTTGCCACCATTGTTACTGTCATTATCGGAGCCTCCCCCTCCCCCTCCACAGGCTGTAAGAAAAGCGGATAAACTTATGGCTGTAAGTAACTTTAATGGCTCGTTCATGTCTGTCCCGATCGATTCGATTACATTTGGTATAATTCGGACCGAATTATAGGGAGGCCAGCTTATTATTCTGTGAAGTCAGATAAATATTTGAGGTTTCTACGGAAAGCTATGACACGGGTAAATTCTGGATATCCATAGTATGAATAAAACACATATTACTCCGCGAAATAAAATTTTGTTCTGAGTCTGTACTCATGCATTTAATTGAATTTGTGTGCAAGAAATATGCAATGCTTCACTTGAGTGTCAATAATGTTCTAAGAGGGGAGTAAAGTGACCAAACTCTTTTTGGTCACTTATTCTAGATGTGTTTTGAGTGACTATTCTTCGGTAGATAAGAGACTTATTAACTCTGCGACTTCTATCTGATTGCAATATTGTGATTTCTGACACTTTTGCAAAGTCGTTTTTATGGTTTTGTTGCCACTTTGTTCTGTGGCCAATTTTAAATAATGCAGGGCCATTTTAAGGTTATAATTTGTGATCTCTCCCGCACTATATGCTTTGGCCAGTTTTAGGGAGGCGCCGGTATGCCCAAGCTCGGAAGCGCTTCGGTAATGACTTAGGGCTCGTTCACTGTTGGCGGCTACGCCTAGTCCTTTCTCATACATGCGCCCCTGATTATAGAAACCATACTTAGAGTTATGTTTAGAGGCGCGCTCAAACCATGCTAGTGCTTCAGCATAATTCAGCTGATCCGTATCTTGAGAAAGATATAAAAGCCCGAGGGCATTCATTGCATCGACAGAACCTGCTTCGGCGGCTTGCGTCAGGTAAGTCTTAGCCTGCTGTAGATCTTGGCCCACTCCCTGACCATTTTGGTAGAGTAAACCAAGATTGTAGCTGGCTCTTGTGGATCCCTGGCTTGCGGCATATTGGTAGATTTTAGCTGCGCGCTGGTAATCCTGTTTAACACCCACACCTAGAGCGGAGGCATAACCTAGGTTGGTTACACAATCGAGATTGTTTACTTTTGCACAGAGGGCATACCAGCCATAGGCACGATCGTGATCGGTTCGTACAATTTTTCCTCTGGAGTTGAATAGACCCATACGTAATTGTGCAGGCAAGTGCCAACGAAGGGCTGCTGCTTCGAAGTCTTTCAGCGCAGAAAGTGCATCTTGTGGTTGTTGGTAGAGACCATTTTCTTTAATTTTTCCCCTTAGATATAAGGCTGCGGGAAAGCCGGCCTCTGCGGATTGTTGTAGAAAATACATGCCTTGATGGCTTTGATTTTCGTCTGCCACTTCAAGCAAGTACTTGCCATAGTAATACTGCGCTGGAGGATAGTTTTCTTTAGCCGCCTGGCTGATCAGGTTTGTGAAAATTTTCTGTTGCCCAGGCTTATCTTTTAGGTGGGTGCCCGCCTGCTCTAGTAGTGCCGGGGCATAGCCTTGCTTTGCGGAAAGCTGCAGGTAATGTGCTGCCAAGTCAGCTCTTGGCATATCGTATTGATCAGATGCTAATAGCAAGGCCATTGCGTACTCGGCTTCGCCCCGTTGTAGGGTTTCCGCTGCGCTTGCCAATAACTGGCTGGTCAACTCCGTGTCTACTTCTATTCCCAGGCCGATGGTAGTGATATAGGCAAGCATAATTTTGCCTTCCTGCAGCCCCAGGTCTGCGGCGGCAACAAAGAGTTGTGCGCATTCATCCACTGCGAACTTTGTACTGTTACCCTCAAGGCACAAATTACCAAGGCTGATATTGGCAGTGAGCGAGCCCATGCCAATGGCTTTCAAGTAGGTGTGTTCGGCCTGCTGGAAATTCCCTTCGGCTTCTTGAACCTGGCCTACAGCGTGTAGAGCAGAGTAGTCAGAATCTGCCAGAGGTAGCAGTATATTTTTATATAGGGCATCGGAGAGACCCGCGAATGGGTATTGGATATCGAGCAGGCGATGTAGAAAACGGTTATTGTCAAAATAAATTTTTCGGACTTTTCCGTTATTGGGGTCTCGTACATTGTAAACCCGGTATAGACCACTGCGACTCGCGGCAAATTCAAAATAGCTATCGAGTATTTCAAAACCGGAAATATTGAGCAGGTCTTCGGCATCGCCCCAGCTGGCCACTTCATAAGCGCTATAGAAAGTATCACCTCTGCGCGTTGACAGTATTCCTCTGGCAATAAAATTAAAAATATTTTGGTGGTAGCTGGCGAGTTCGTCATTACCAATGGACTCATAGCACTCTGTGGCACTCAGGTGCGGCAGCAGAGAAATACTATTGAGCTGGGTAACTTCTTGCCAATTTACCTCTGCACAGCTTTTTTTGCCTGTCTCTAGCGCAGTCATTTCTGCCTGGTAACGCCCCTGCGCTTCTAGTGAATTGAGAGATTGAGGAGACTTTAGGTACTCGCTCCAATAAATGGGGTATTGCACAGATTCGGGTGCGAGTACCACTTGTCGGGTCAAGTCCTGTAAGGGATCGACCGGTGTATGTATTGTTGATTGCGAGGCACAGGAGGCCAGCAGTAATAGAGTGAGAACAAAAAGCAGCTTCTTCATGGCTTACTTCCTGATCAAAGATTTAATCAGGTTTTTCATTTCCTGGCTCTTATTGCGTTTGGAAGAAGCTTCCCCTTTGGCCCAGAATTTATATTGCAGCGCTCTGTCGAGCTTATTGAACTCGGCTAAATATTCAGGCACCTCCTGTGGCTCTACATGATCGACTTTGGATTTAAAATTGTAGACTACCTGGAGGGCACTATTCTCCAGTTTGGCGCTGCGAGTGAAGTTGAACCAGGAATTATCGATCGTGGTTGTGCCCAATTCTTCCTGCCAAAGCAACTCCCCTTGAATATTCACCCTTGCACTCTGCTGAATATCAACAGGATGTGTCAGGGTCAGCGGGCTCTGACGAATGGGGTGCTGGGGCTTGGATAAATAGGGTACCAAGGCGGAACCATACAGGGAAAATATCTTACGTGCGGAACTTATCTGGGCAAAGTCACCAATTTGATAGTGCTCGGATACCACCAGTTGGTTTTCCTGTAGGCTGTCGTTGTAGGTGATCTCGGGGCTGGTGTTCACCCCCGGATAATATCCGGCGATAAAATTGGTGTAGCTATTTTTGATTTGCTCTGTGTCTGCAGAGAGGAAGAACTGGCGCACCTGCTCTGCTTTACGGTGAGAGAAGCGGGAGTTTACGCGGAGCTCCGCAAGATTTTCTGCCGCATTGATATCGTATTGTTCTTCGATACGAGCACTTAGATTGGCAACACTTTCTGAGCTTGGGTTTACGGCTTTTAGCGCGTTGGTTTGCTTAGTAATAGGGAGTGCCAATTCGTAGTCGAAAAAGCCTTTGTTCTCTATATCAATCCCCTGACCTGAAGCCGTGGCATCCACCCAGTATTCCCGGTTATTCAGTTCGATCAGGTTTATCACATGGTTAAAAGTCTCCGGGGAGGGAATATCCTTGCCGATATCCCGCCCGCGGGAGGAAGACACGAGGGCGGGATAGGATTGTATCCCCAGGTGGGCGAGCATACTGGTCAGCAGTAGGGCCTTATCTTTACAGTCCCCGTAGCGTTTCTCCAGAGTTTCCTGGGGTGTTCTGGGTTGGTGGGAATTGATACCCAGTTCAATGCCAAAATAGCGAATATCTTCCTGTACATACTGGATCGCCTTGCTGACTGCCGCCTCCAACCCCAGCTGCGCTCGCCAGTTATCCAGTTTGTTTTTTAATGACTCCGGTAGTGTGCGATCGATCTGATAAAGGTTCTGGGCCCAGTCATTAACCTGTCCCCAGTTGTCATAGCTGGAGTATTGGAAATAATTGAGCGGATCGTGCCAATATGGATATTCACTTTCCATCGGCACTCCGGCCACATCGCGCAGATCGATGGTATAGGTGTGATTGTCCTGCAGGTGACTTTGCTGGACAGAATATTCGCGCTTGTTAAATCGGTAATTGAGCTTCTTGTCGCTGCTAATTTTTACAAAACGACGATCTACTGCCTGAGGCCAGGAGAGGTACAAACGGCCAAAATCACTACGGGCAAAAATCGGGTTGCTGCCCTCAATGGTATAGGCGTAGCTGATAATATCGCCGGGGCGAATATCTTCCAGTATATACAGCGCGTTCCATTGTTCGGAGTAGAGTTTATTGGAGAGTTCCTGCTCAGACTGGAAAAGCTTGAAACCATCCTTTTGCAAGCGATCTAGATGCTCACCGTTACGCTGTACACTGATATCGTGCACCTGCAGCCTTTGGAAGGCCGGATAGAAACTGAAGTTCAGCTCGGCAATTTCACTGACCCCCTGCTGATTCAGGGGTTCGACCACGATCTGAAAGTAATACTGTTGCTCTTTTCCCCTGTGGCGAAGCTGGGAGTTGGATAGGTGCACCCGCACACTGCCTTGCGATGGGCGTTTTGACTCTACTGGTTCTAATATTTCCACCCACTCGGGAGTAGTACTGAATAAGAGTTCTGGGGCTGCCTGTGCGAGTGAGGTGACAAGGATGAGTGCGGCGGCCAGCAGTTGGCCGGGGAAGCGATATTTCAAGGTGAGCCTCAATAGTTTTGCAATGGGCGCTAATAAGCCCTGATTAGGATACCGAGGGAGCTAAAGCTGAAATGCAGGTAATTACCGGTTGGCCCCAGCAAACCGGTAGCTCCTCCTGAGCTTCTCGAGCGCTGCCTGTAAATCTTGGAACAGCGCTGGGTGACGGTACTCCGTTAACCGCCAAGTGTGCCGGTAAATATACCCTATGCCCGAGACAGAATATATTGAGTAAGAGGTTGATCTGTGTGGGGGTATAAACGACGAAGTGGAAGAGTCGGTATCACCGAGCCCTTCTCTGTAAAGGCCCGGTGATCTTTGAGAGATTATTGGGACTGTTCTGGCTGCTGAACCGGCATGGCCTCCAATTTTTGCCTCAGTTCCTTGAGTTTTTCCTTCACTCGCGCGGCATTATCCGGGCCCATGCGAATCATTAATTTTTGTACACCGGGCAGTTTTTCAAGCTTGGGATCGGCAAACTTAAAGTAGACCGATGGGCGCACCAGCTTGATAGGACCTTCAACTTCAGGGGCTGCCAGTACCTTATCGATGGCTTCAATCACCACCTGGTGAAAGGTTTTATTGCGCATGCCCAACTCGCCATAGGCCTGCGCCAAGCGCGGATACCAGTACTGGTAAAGGCCCACTGCGGTATCGGTATCCATTGAGGCGAACAGTCGCACAGGCTTATCGTAGCGACGGTAATTGTCCGGCGACAATTGGTAGCCCTCTATCGAGGAGCCGGTAACAACAATAGGGCCGCGTATGGTTTTCAGTGGGCGGTGCTTGTGGATCAGGTTTCCTCGCGCACCGGAGTTGACCGCAGCCACCCATTTGCGAATCACCTCATCGTTTACCAACCAGCGCGACAGGGCGTTGTCTGGGGCCAGGCTCATCAGGTCGCCATAAGCGGCCTTGTCGCTCTCATTGAGTGGAGGCGGTGGTTCCCTGCTGGGCTCTTCCACCGGAGCGGGTTCCTGAGGTTCAGGCGTGGTGGCCTGTTCCTGGGGTTGCTCCAGAGTTTCTGGCTCCGGGGTGCTTTGGGGTTCTTCAATAATTTTGGTAGGGGGAACTTCTTTCTTTTTTTCCTCGCCAGTCCACAGCCAATAGGCTGCCGCGGCGACGACGATCACCACAATAATTCCGATGATCCACCCATGCCTAGACTGTTGTTCCGACATTCCCTGCCTCCTTTTGCTGCTATCAGAATGTGACCCTTTGACCACGGCAAAGCCCTTCGGTTTCTCCGTGGTGTCTGGGTTTTACCTTACTCTCCGCCGCAGCCGGTCGCAAAGGGGATTTGCTTCGCTTTTTGCCTATTGCGAAAATCCTGTGCGTCTGCTGTTTGCGAAAGTGACGAAAACAAGTACTGGCTACGCCCCCACTTGGGAGGATGTAGGAATCCCATTGCCGATTAGAGTTGGCTGGTGAAAATGTGCGCGGCGAATAAGTGAGAGAGCAATGGTTAAATTTACCAGCTTATTAATAGGTCTGTTTCTGGGAGCTGTTCAGGCAGCGGCGGCCGAGGGGCCAATTGATCCCTTTTGGCGTAACGCTACCATCTATTTTATGTTGCCGGACCGCTTTTATAACGGCGATAAGGGCAATGACTTTCCCTACGGGCGCAAGGATGACGGGGCCCATCTGCGCGGATTCGCCGGTGGCGATCTGCGCGGGGTGATCGAAAAAATTAAGGCGGGCTATTTCAACGATCTGGGAGTAGATGCTATCTGGATGTCTCCGGTCATTGAGAATATCCACGGTCACAATGACTCTGACAAGCGCACCTATGCCTTCCACGGCTACTGGCCCAAAGACTGGACCGCAGTGGATGCCAACTTTGGCACTGAGGCCGAGTTAGCGGAGCTGATAGAGGCCGCGCATAAGCGCGGTATTCGTGTGTTACTTGATGTGATTCTCAACCACACCGGCCCGATAACCGCAAAGGACCCGGAGTGGCCCGCTAGCTGGTTGCGCAAAGGCACGCAGTGCGATTGGTCTGATTACGCCGGCAATGTGGAGTGCGCGATCCACGCCAACCTCACCGATATCCTCACCGAGAGCGATAAGCCCGTGGCACTGCCGCCGCAGCTTGTGGATAAGTGGCAGCGCGAGGGCCGCCTGCAGCAGGAGCTGAGCGAGCTGGATGCATTTTTCGCACGTACCGGCTATCCGCGCGCGCCCAAGTATTACCTGATCAAGTGGCTGACCGATTGGGTGCGGGAATACGGTGTGGATGGCTTTCGTGTGGACACGGTAAAACATGTCGAGCCCGAAGCTTGGGCAATTCTGAAAAAAGAGGCGGATCTGGCTCTGGCTGAGTGGAAAGCAAAACATCCACAGCAAAAACTCGATGATCGCGATTTCTTTATGCTGGGTGAGGTTTATCACTTTGGTGTGAATAACTATGGTCCCACCGTTGGCCGTGTTTACGATTACAGCGATCAACAAGTGGATTTTTACCAGTATGGTTTCGATAGTTTGATCAACTTCGATTTTGCCCAGGTGGCCGGCGAGCCCGCGGAGAAAATTTTCTCCAGTTATTCCAGCGCATTGAATTCTGGCGCGTTAAAGGGCTTGGGGGTGCTCAATTATCTGGGCTCTCACGACGACCACCACTCCTTCGATCGCGAGCGCCAACAGACCCGAATTGCCGCCAGTAAACTGATGCTGGCACCGGGGGCGGTGCAAATTTATTACGGCGATGAGCTGGCGCGCCCCATGACCGATGCTCGCGCTTTTGGCGATGCGGCCATGCGCAGCCCCATGAATTGGGGGGGCCTGAAAAAAGCTGAAACTCGTGCACTGCTCACCCATTGGCAGAAGCTCGGTCAGTTCCGCCGAGCACACCCCGCCGTGGGTGCCGGTGAACACAAGAAACTCGCCGATAACCCCTACACCTTTGCACGCACTTTAGCCGGGGAGCAGCCGGTGGTGGTGGCAATGGAGCTGCCCCGTGGGGAGAAACGCATTTCTGTAAAAGGTGTGTTTACCGATGGTACGGTGTTAACAGATTACTATTCCGGTGAGCATGCAAAAGTTGAGGGTGGCAGTGTGACTTTTAATACCGGTGGGGATCTGTTGCTGCTTTCAGCTAAATCAAAGTAGCCCTGGTTTTTAACCGGCCCAAGAAAGAAAAAGCCCGGCAAATGATTGCCGGGCTTTTCGCAGAAGTTTCGAACTGGATTTACACTTCCGTGTTGGTGAATTGGTTGCACACCATCACATCCACGTCCAACTGGCCGATCACCCGCTCGGCGGTATTGCCGCGCAACAGCGAGCCGGTTTCACCGAACTGGTTGAGAGTGCCCATTACCACCAGATCCGCATCAACTTCCTTCGCCACCGCTTCCACTACATCGCTGGTATAGCCCTGCTTCACATGAATGCGGTGCGTGGGTACGCCGGTTTTATCGGCGAGCTTGGCCAGGGCGCCGCGATCTGGGTAGCGCATGGAGTCCAGATAGGCATTTACCAGGTGCAGCTCGGCGCCGTAATGGCCGGCAATATAGGTGGCGCGCTCACTGATCTGGCGGTTTAGCTGGCGCTGTTCCAGGGTCTTCGCCTGATAGTTGACGGTGGCCAGCACCACTTTGCGCTCGGCCTTGGCGCCGGGGCGAATCAGTACCACCGGGCAGCGTGCGGTTTTCAGCACTCGCCATTTGGATTCAGCGAAGGTAAAGCGGCGGCTGGATTTCTTGTGCACTGGCAGGTAGATCATTTCCGCATCGCAGCGCTTGGCCTCCTGCACAATGGCCGCCTGCCAGTCGCTGGACCAGCACACAGTAATCTCGCAGGAGAGACCGGCCTCGGAGATAGGTTCGCGGATCTGCTCGCGGAACCAGGATTCATCGCGGAATAGGTGGTCGTTCACCGCGCGGGTATCTACTGCTTCGCCATCCACCGCGACAAACACTGCCAAACGCGGCTGGGGCTTGCGCCCGCGGGAAGTGGTCAGGGCGCGTTCCAGGGCCACATGTCTGTCATCGTTGGGGTCCACGACCACGAATACGGTGTTTTGCTGCTCCATCTTTCCTCCAGATCAATGGGTCTTTCTGGTCCCTGCCTTATGCAGTTGACTCCTGGGTCTAAGTTATCACGGAGAGGCTCTGGCGCGGGGAATTTGTCGTCTCAATACGAGGAAAAGCGCGCCAGATAGGCCTTGCTAGCGGCGCATCATGAAGTAAAGGAGAAAGTCCGTATTGAGCCAGATCAAGACCTGCCGCCGGTTTGGCAAGCACTGACTGGGGGAGGGATACATGGCGAGTTTTTCCAGCGTTTCTTAAGTTTGCCTTAATTTTGTCTCCGTAGACTCTCGCCGTGACACTCCCAAAGAGGGTTTTCAATGGCGCTACAAAGACATTATCAATACCTGGACCAGAGCGCGTTGCCCAAGCGCAAGCTGCGGCGGTGCAAACTGGATTTCGATCTGACCCGTATAGGGCAGGCAGGCCACAGCCGGGTGCAGGGATTTATCGCGCAGAAGTTTGCCGATACCTATGGTGCGCAGGTGAACCAGTTTGCCCCGCTATTGTTATCCGCCTGGCAGGAGAGCGCGTTCAGTAGTGCCCTCGGGCTGCGCCGCGCCGACAGCGGATCTCTATTCCTGGAACAGTATCTCGACCATCCGGTGGAACAGGAGATTGCCGCCTTCAGTGGGGGCTCGGTAAAACGCACGGAGATTGTCGAAATCGGCAATTTGATCTCCACCAGCCGCGGTGGCAGCCAGATGCTGTTCCTGATGTTGTTTGAATTATTTGCCGCGGCCGGTGTGCATTGGGCCATTTATACCGCAACCGCGGAAGTGCGTGGCCTATTGCAGAAATTAGTGGGTCGGCAGACGGTTTTATGTGAAGCCGACGGCCGGCGTCTGGGGGATAACCTGGACGAGTGGGGTCGTTATTACGAGTCGGCTCCGGCGGTGACCGCCATCGATATGGTCGCCGAGCACCGCGCCCTGCTGGCAAATCCTCGCACCCGCGAGACTCTGCTGGCCTGTCGCCCTTCGGCACAGGCCATGTCGCCTGTACTCACATCCTCGGCGGGAGGTGCCAATCTATGCAATTGATTGAGCAAATTCGCCAGCAGGCTGCGAATCACCCCGAACAGCTGGCACTGCGGGGCGAGGAGTGCACATTCAGCTATGGGCAGCTGCTGGCGGCCGCCGAGGAAATCGCCGAGGACCTGCAGGCGCGTGATATCCGCGTGCTGGGGCTCTACGCCGACAATGGTCCCAATTGGTTGTTGGTAGATCTGGCCTGCCAGATAGCGCAGATCACATTGGTACCGCTGCCGGTTTTCTTTTCCCAGCAGCAGCTGACACATACCCTGCGCGTGAGTGGCATGCAGGCCCTGTTGAGCGATAGCTGCGAACGCTTTACCGCGCTAGAAATGGTGGGGCAGGCGCGGGCTGAGTTGGCCGGTATGGCCCTGATCGATATCTATGCGGAAGCGACAGCGGCGCTGCCGGAACACACCGCCAAAATTACTTTTACCTCTGGCTCTACCGGCACGCCGCGCGGTGTCTGTTTGTCAGCCCGAACCCAGTTCACCACAGCCAATGTACTGGCACGGCAACTTCAGCCTCAGGGCAATCGTGTGCACCTGTGCCTGCTGCCTCTGGCCACCCTGCTGGAAAACGTGGCCGGGGCTTACAGTAGCTGGCTGCGTGGTGGTGAGGTGGTGGTGCCGACTACGGCGCGCCTGGGCCTCAGTGGCAGCTCGGGTCTGGATGTAGCCCAGCTGGCGAGCTGTATCGATGAGTATCGTCCCCACAGCGTGATCCTGCTGCCACAGATGCTGAAAGCGCTGCTGGAACACAGTGAGCACAACGGCTGGCAGCCACCGAGCTCACTGCGCTTTGTCGCCGTGGGCGGCGGTAAGGTCTCGGACCGGCTGTTGTTGCAGGCGCGCAGTATTGGCCTGCCGGTTTATGAAGGCTACGGCTTGTCCGAATGTGGCTCGGTGGTTGCGCTGAATGTGCCCGGCGCCGATCGCCCAGGCAGCGTGGGGAGGCCCTTGTCTCACTGTGATATCGCCATTCGCGATGGCGAGGTGATGGTGCGTGGTCCCCGCTATCTGGGGTACCTGGATAGTGCCGAGGGTGGTGAAAGCCAGTGGCTCGCCACCGGTGATTTGGGTGAGTTAGACGCAGAAGGGTTTCTGCACATCATCGGCCGTCGCAAGAACATCCTGATCAGCGCTTTTGGGCGCAATATCTCGCCGGAGTGGATTGAGAGCGAAGTACTGTTGGAGCCGATAGTGCAACAGTGCGTGGTGGTCGGCGATGCTCGCCCCCACTGTGCCGCCCTGATTTTTGCACGTCCCGGCAGCAGTCGCGAGCAGCTAGACAGCTGGTTGCAGGCGGTGAATCGCAAATTGCCGGATTACGCCCAGGTGCGCACCTGGACCGCGCTACCGGCGCCATTAACGTTTGCCGATGGCCTGCTCACCGCCAACGGCCGCCCGCGCCGCGATCGTATCGCCGCGCAGTTCCAAAATTCTATCGATAGCCTTTATGGAGGTATCTCCTCATGAGTTTTTACAATCTTCTTGAACAGCAAACTGCCGACGCCCGCCAGTCTCTGATGGAGGTACCTTTTATCCAGCGTGCCGCACGGGGTGAGATTGCCTTGCAGGAATATGTGGCCTTCCTCACTCAGGCCTATCACCACGTCAAGCACACGGTGCCTCTGCTGATGGCCTGTGGTAGTCGCCTGACTCAGCAACAGGAATGGTTGCGCGAGGCGGTTGCGGAATATATCGAGGAGGAAACCGGTCACCAGGAATGGGTGCTCAACGATATTGCCGCCTGTGGCGGCGATGCGGAAGCGGTGCGCAACGGCCGCCCCAACCTGAGTACCGAACTGATGGTGTCCTACGCCTATGACAATATCGCCCGCGGCAACCCTCTCAGCTTTTTCGGCATGGTGCATGTGCTTGAAGGCACCAGTACCGCCGTGGCCACTAAAGCCGCGCGCGCCATTCAGAAAACCCACGGGCTGCCAAACAAAGCGTTCAGCTATCTGCTCTCTCACGGCGATCTGGATATCGGCCATGTGGACTTCTTCAAGGGGCTGATGAATCGCATCGATAATCCCGATGACCAGGCCGCAATCCTGCACTGCTCGCGGGTTATGTACCGCCTGTATGGGGATATTTTCCGCGAACTGGACAACCCCTTTAACGTGCAGGAGGCCGCTTGATATGACAGCAAAAGAAACGCTCACGGTGCTGGTCACCGGCGCCAGCGGCGGAATTGGTGGTGCCATCAGTCGTCTGCTAGCCGAGCAGGGCCACCGGCTGCTACTGCAGGGGCGCAATGCCGCGCGCCTGCAGCAGATAAAAGCGGAGCTACCTCACAGTGACAGGCATCAGATACTGGTGGCCGATCTGTGTGATCGGGCCGCTCGCGCCGAGCTGGTGCGTAGCTGCGAGCAATTGCCTGGCGGTGTGGATGTGCTGGTCAACAACGCCGGCATCGCTTCTTTTTCCCTGCTCAGCGACATTAGGGATGCCGAGCTGGGCAGGTTGTTACACACCAACCTGATCGCGCCCATGGCGCTGACCCGCGACCTGCTGCCAACACTGCAGCGCAGCGAAGGCGCCGCGATTATTAATATCGGCTCGGCCTTTGGTCATATCGGTCATCCGGGCTTTGGAGCCTATGGTGCCAGTAAAGCGGGGTTGCACGGCTTTACCGAAACCCTGCGCCGGGAGTTGGCGGACAGTAAGGTACGTGTGCACTACCTGGCGCCCAGGGCGGTGGATACCCCTCTCAACAGTGACGCGGTCAACGACTTGAATCGGGCACTCGGTAACAAGTCCGACTCGCCACAATTTGTCGCCGCCCAATGCCTGCGTCTGCTACAGAGTAAACACGGCCGCAGGCGTTTTATCGGCTGGCCTGAACGCCTGTTTATCAAGGTCAATGCGTTCCTGCCCTCTCTGGTAGATAGCGCGCTGGCAAAGAAACTGCCCCTGGTTCGTCAATTTGCCCGCGGGGAAACTCCGCCAACAGTACAGGATAAGACGGCTCCCAGCGCGCTTTGAGCGCGCCAGCCTTTTCATTCAACAACCAATTCAACAACCGCTCCCACGCCACCCACTGCCCCGGCAAAGGCACTATGCTCTGGCGGTGGGGGAGGGCGTTGCACCGCGCTCTCCTTACCTGTTTTCATTGCTGAAGAGCCCAGGCCAATGCGCATCCTGCTGATCGAAGATAACCAATCCCTGGCCGAGGGGATGGTCACCGCCCTGCAGAGAGGGGGCTATGCCGTTGATCACGCGGCCCGCGGCAGTGAGGGCATTGCTCTGGCACAGGCGGCGATACCGGATGTGATTATTCTCGATCTGGGCCTGCCCGACCTGGATGGTGTGGAGGTGTTGAAACGGTTGCGGGCAAAATCGATTCGCTCGCCGGTATTGATTCTCACCGCCCGCGATGATCTCCCCTCTAAAGTGCAGGGCCTGGATGCCGGTGCCGATGACTATTTAACCAAGCCCTTTGCGGTAGATGAGCTACTGGCGCGCCTGCGTGCTCTGGAAAGACGCGGTGGCAGCGGTCTCAGTGCGGAAATCCTGATTGGCGATGTGGCCATTAATTTATCCAGCCATACCGTGGCCAGGGCTGGGCAGGAAATAAAACTGTCGCGGCGGGAATTCAGCCTGCTGCGTGCCTTGGCCGAGCGCCCGGGCCATATTCTCAGTCGCGAACAGCTGGAAGATAAGCTGTACAGCTGGGGCGAGGAGGTTTCCAGCAATACTGTGGATGTGCATATCCACAATTTACGCAAAAAAATCTATCCAGAGTTTATTCAGACCATTCGCGGCGTTGGCTACAAACTGGAAGCGGCTGGCGGCGCATGAAATCTATTCGTATTTTTCTGCTGATCGCGTTGCTCAGCATCATCATGCTGGTCAATTTTGTCTCGGCGCTGCACGGCTACCGCGATACCATGGCGGAAGCGCAGCGTCTGTTTGACCGCCAATTAAGCGCCTCCGCCAGGTTATTGGCAGATATGCCGGTGGCAACAGGGGCCGAGCGGGTGGTGGCCCAGCCCGAGGCTATGGTGATGCAGGTGTGGTCTGAGGATAAGAAATTACTGGTGCGCTCCGCCGATGCCCCGAAGCAACCCCTCAGTGAATTTGCCGTTGGCTTTAAGGAAATAAATTTCTCGGGCTATCGTTGGCGCAGTCTCGCAGAATACTTTCCCGATAATGGCCACTGGATTATCGTTGCCGAGAGATCTGACCTGCGTTACCAACTGGCAGAAAAATTGGCGATTGCCGCAGTACTACCGATACTGTTGGGCCTACCGATTGCCGGGTTGCTGATTTGGTTTGTAGTGGGGCGCGGCCTTTCCAGTTTGCGCAAACTCGCCGAAGACCTGCATAGCAAACGCGCCGAAGACCTGACACCACTGTCAGAGGGTAGCCCCCCACAGGAACTGCTCCCGGTGGTGCAATCCATTAATGCGTTACTCGCGCGCCTGCAGGCCTCTTTTGAGCGCGAGCGACGTTTTTCCGCCGATGCTGCCCACGAACTGCGCACGCCCATCGCCGCCATACAGGTACACGCGCATAATCTGGAGAGTGATTTTGAGGGGGCAGGGCAAACAGTAATGCCCCAGAGTCTGGTCAAGCTGGAAGATAGTGTTCAGCGTATGGCGCACCTGGTAGAGCAAATGCTGGATTTATTCCGCACTACACCGGAACACTACCCGGCGCGCTTTGAAATACTCAATCTTCATGCCCTGGCCCGAGAGGTGTTGGCAGAGGAATACCCGATCTTTGCCCAGAGAAAGCAACAGGTAGAACTGCTGGGCGGTAGGGTATTTCTGCGTGGCGACCGCTTCGCACTGACTATTCTTTTAAAAAATCTCCTGCGCAATGCGGCGAAATACACTCCTGAGGAGGGCCATGTACAAGTGAGTACCCGGTTAATCAAAGGGGATATTCTTCTACAAGTGGAGGATTCCGGGCCGGGGATTCCAGAGAAAGAGTACCCTAGGGTTTTTGAACGGTTCTATCGGGTTGGTGGCGACCGCCACCAGAGCACTGCCCCCGGTTGCGGATTGGGCCTTTCCATTGTGCAGCATATTGCACGCCTTCACGGAGCTTCAATCGAACTCGGCCTGTCACATTTTGGCCATGGGCTTTCAATAACCGTGCGTTTTAAAAAAGCAAAGGAGAGCAAGGATGCTTAGTTGCTTACAAGGGCGAAAAAAAAACTATAACAAGCAGAAAAAGAGTGGTGCCTTGGCTGCTGGCATTTGGATTTTTGTTTCAATTTTATTCAGTGCCTGCGCTCCAGATACCAAGAAACACACTGTGAAATTAGAAATCCACAACCATCTTTTTAACCCTTCAGAGCTGATAGTACCCGCTGATACGGAGATTAAACTGGTGATCTACAATCGAGATGCCTCTCCAGAAGAATTTGAGAGTTACCAGCTCAACAGAAAAAAAGTGATCATGGGCAATAGCAAGGCAGTGCTATTTATTGGCCCTTTGCCCGCGGGAGAATATCTGTTTTTTGGTGAATTCCATCCCATAACGGCTCAGGGAAAAATTATCGCACAGTAGCGAAAGGCTTATGTTGTTAACCTCTGTAATGGTAGTACTGCGGGAAGTGTTGGAAGTGGCGCTGCTGCTCAGTGTGCTATTGGCGACTACCCGAATGCTGGATCTTCGCGCCCGCTGGTTTTATATCGCGCTATTACTCGGTGGATTGGCTGCAATCGTCTATGGTGAAAACCTTGTGAGGGTCTCCCAGGCGCTAAATGGTACAGGTCAGGAGCTGGTGAATGCCGGAATATTAATCACAATCTATATATTATTAGCAATAGTCACCACCTTGTTGTTACTTAACTGGCGTAAGCAGCAATATCATTTACCCATCATACAGGGGGCTATGCTACTGGCAGTCACACTCGCAATTATGCGTGAGGGGTCAGAAGTTTATGTTTACCTTACTTCCTTTTGGCTGCACCCACCACTCTTACCTTCCGTAATAATCGGTGCATTGCTAGGTGCCGGTATCGGCTATAGCTTAGGTGCATTATTTTATTACTTTTTATGTAGTCTATCACCCAAATATACTTTGATGACCTCCTGTATATTACTCACCATATTGGCAGCCGGAATGATTCTTCAGGCCACGCAATTATTCATTCAAGCAAATTTACTGCCTGGGCAAGAGCCCCTCTGGGATAGCTCCCAACTATTAAGGGAGGACTCAATCCCCGGGCAGCTACTCTTTGCTATAGCTGGTTACGAAGCAACACCAACCCCTCTGGAAGTAATGGTCTACGCAGGTAGTATTTTTCTTATGCTGTGCGTGCTAGGGGGTGTTTATTATAGGTGTTCCAGAGATTAACTAGTGGGCAGATAAGTTATTCTATGTGGGTTTATTTACGCCTTTTCTTATTGAGGGAATTCTCGTAAATATAGTCTTTCATTCTTATGGCCGAATCATCCATGCTTTCAAATAACATATATTCGCGCAATCCTGCTTTGAGACAGAGTGTATTAAATTTTGCGGCTGGTGTGTGCTTAGTGTTCATAATATAGCTTGAAATATATAGGTCTTTTAGTCCCCATTTTAATCTGCACATAGGCTTCCATTTCCATTGGATTAGTTCTCTCATGAACACTATCTCTCTATTAAAATCTATTTTTGTCTGCACAGGGAAGAGCTGTCCCCTTAGGCCAATTAAGGTGGAGAGCAATATAGGAGATACACAGAGAACAACCCACTCAGGACCAAGATCCAGCGTGATATTAGCGATATATAAAGTTAGCAAGCTTAATCCTGCTAAAACAATAAAGATAACACAGTAAGAGTTTCTCTTAATAGTTACTGTGCCATCAGTGATGATACATTTTTTGGATAAATTCATGGTCCACTAACAACTAGAATTTTAAATATGAAGTCTTCTACATAGTGGTTTTATCGTATATTTTATAAATAAAAATATGTAGCTGACACTACTAGGCCAGCCACCATACCTTAACAGTTAATAAAATCATTAAGCAGTTTAACCTGCTAAATATGAACCCTGCCGCTATCTGAAATATATATCGAAGAAGTGTCCTTAAGTATAATGGAGCTCCATAATCGTTTCATCGAATTCATCCTGATCTACGATTTTAAATCCAAAACGCTCAAAAAAAGGTTTCATGATGTCATGTCCCTCAACATAACAAATGGATATAGAATCAAAGCCTTCAAGTTTCTTTATTTCTGCTAATACGAGTTTCACGGCTTCTGAACCATAGCCTTGACCTTGAAAGCTGATGTCAATCAATAATTGATCTATAAAGATTTCCTTTGGTTTGCCATCCCTATGATTTGGATAATATTGGATAAAGCCAATTGGCTTGTCTCCAAGATAAACGCCTCGATTGATATAATGATCATAAAACTTGGATGCAGCAATAGCTTCTGATGGAAGAGCTACATAGTTTTCCTGCTCTTTTGTGATGTCAAGGTCAATCATATCGACCCAGTTATCTTTTGTTATTTCCCGTAAGTTAATGTTCAATGATATAAATCCTTTTTATAAACAATGGGGAGGATAATATTAATTTATAGAAATGGAGCACAGAGCAGTGAGTGCCTCTTTTCTACACTCGAGATTTACTTGAATCACTAGCTGCCGTTCTATGGTCTAAATACATTCTTAGGCACTTGGCTTTATCGAAAACTTTACTTCTCAACTCGTAGTTATCACAAGCATGTATGTCAATTTGTTTGAATAGGTAATAGGCTTCGCGATAATTTCCTTGGCTTTCTTTTACAGTGCAAGATTATAGATGGTTTCAGCCTTTGATTCAGAGATACAGTCATTTGTCTCATAAAATACATATGAGGCTACTATTATAAGTGGAGCCAAACAAATTAATACAAGAGTTCCATTCCTCATTATAATTTTCACCGCTGGTGCTGCCTGAGCAGTCCTCAAGGAGCCAGTAAGAACTCCAATTTACTGCCTGCGATTATTAAGTTTTTGTGCTCTAACATTCAGTTGGTAATCTCCGACGCTAGACAGCAAGCACACAACACCGCAAATGAAGGCGAAGAAGGCTAGAATCCAAAAAAAGACAGGTTGATCTTTGACTGTTAAAAGAATTTCTTCTGGACGGAAATTTCCCTTTGTTAGGAGGAATTTTCCATCCAGCACAAGCCAAGGAATTAGCCCTAAAAATATACCTGAAGCTATCAGCAAGTTGATAATTGGCGGCTGATGAGATTGCCTAGGGGCTCCGAATTCTATTAGTGCTTTCCAGTTCATATAAAATCTTAATACAGGGGTAAGGTGACGGTTCGGGTAATATTAACGCGTCGTAAACTTGTTCATTGACGGGTGGAGCGTACTTCAGCGAATTTTTATATCTGGCCCAATACACAATCCATTTCTGTTTCCACAAGCCACGCCAGATCTATAAAGCGACTTACCTCAACAAATGTGCAAGCAGGCTTTATTGTAGAAAATAGCTCTCCATGTGCTTTTGCTGCTTCTTCCCAGCGGGATATATCGGTAAGCATGATAGGGGTTCTGATGATACCCGTCGGTTTTCCACCTGCTTCTAGTATGGCCTTCATCGAAAGCTCCAGACAGTACTTCGTTTGAGCATACACATCACCAATGTAAGCTGTCTGGCTATCCTTGATAGGTGCCGTACCAGAAACAGAAATTAGGTTTCCAACTCGGCACGCTCTTGAAAAGCCTATCGGCTCTTCCAGGTGAGAACCTGAGGAGATTAGTTTTCTCATGTTTCCCTACTTGAGTAAAACACCCACTGTAACGTAGTGAGTACAGGCCTGTAAGATCGAAGTTACTTCTGCACATTACAAGGAACGAATAGCGAGTAGTTTTCTTATCGTAACAGTATTTAACCAAACAATAACAGATGCTACTGTAAATTGACCTAGCGAATGGAGAAAGAGTTTCGGCCAGAAATCTATTTCTTCAGTTAGCAGTGGGTGCCAAACATATACAAGAGTCAAGTTTCCTGGAAATAGAAATATCTTGTACCCAGGCATACCGCCGCCCCAGACATTCCAATTTAGCGCAAATGCAATGAGCCCAATTACCAACGCTAAAGCACCGCCATAAATCGCGATGGTAGTCGACTTGAATTTACTCATCGTGCATCATATCCCTTAAAGTAGAGGTGCGACTTTATAAGTGATCATGATTACACTATTACTTGTTAGATTTCTATGTGTCTTGTGTACTGAGCCTGTTCATGATTTATGGCGTTCGGGTTAGGGGCGGCTGGAGCATAGCGTAAGCTATGCCAGCCTCGTATTATGCAGAGACTTCAACCGCTTTTTAAATTTTAGGCAAATACTCTAGCCAAACCCGCTCATTCGGATGATGCTCTGCAATCGTGATTAATGCCTCATCTAGAGCTCTATCATCGCAAGGGGCAATCGTGTAACTGAAGTTGGTTAGATCAATATTACTTGAACGTAGCGAATCTAGCTCCTGTTCATTCAGCACATCACCCCCTACCCATACTGGATATAGGGCTGATTTAATTATCGGCTCTAATTCTAAGTAGCCTTTTCTTGTAACAGCGAATATAACCATAATGAAATTTAAGATTTATATAGTGATAATCACGACCACTATTATCCTGATTTTTATTCCGGAGGCAATTTCACATCAATTTTCTGAAAAGTAAGCTAAATCAGTAGCTTATATTGATTTGGTACTAATGTCATATTTGAAGTGGTAGTCATGGTGACCACTACCCTAATAATTACTTGTTGGCTTAAGATATTGACCTCAATTATTTTATCTTGTATCAGGCTTGATCCAGAAATAACAGTCACAAAGAGCTAAAAATTTTGGTCAAATTGATTACTTGTGTAAAAAGGATCTGAGTTATTCAGGTGCTACAGCAATGGTTATTATTAAGCAGGAAGGGTGGCCTTGAAAAAAAGAGAATTAATAATTTTGAGGGCTGTCTACAAGCGGTAGGTTAGAACCCTATACTGCTTGAGACTACAACAAACCTTGTGTAATTAGGGCTAAAATTGCTTTGTTTATCATAAGTTGATTTCTACGAGCTTAAGTCACTTGATTTAAATGCTGGGTTTTAAGCTCTCCATCCTCACTAATTCATCTTAACTTACTGGCGGCCACTAAAAATCAATCCTGTTGCTTTTTTGAGCACCGCACTGCTTCTCATGTCACTAAGTTCAAATCCCTGCAGATAAAACAACTACGCCCCCCTGAAGGGGGATGTGTGCGTTAGTACCATTTCTTTACTCTGCAATAGGTCACACCCCAGAGAGGGTGGGCACTTGTGTCAGAGTTGCTAGGTTAGAAGCACTCTTTGAGTTAGGTATAACAACAATAACTAGGTTGATCTATTTCCTTGCCCGTCATTCTCTGGCAGTCATTTGCTCATACGGATACCAGCTTTTCGCTTGGATGTATCCGGCTGCTGAGCCTAGCCGTGAATGCCTGGCAATTTGAACCTCATATTGACTGTTGTGCCCTTGGCATCTTTTATCTTTGTTGGAAGAACCTTTCTCAGCTTCAGAGCTTGCTGTTTCTCAATCGGTGACTTTGGTATTCAAATTCAGGAAATCTAGTCCCCTTGATCCGCTGTTTGTGTGATTGAGGGCTCAGATACCTGGCTTTTAAAAAATAATAGCGAAAAGATGACTAAGAGAAAGCAATAATGAACAGTCCATTTCCCCTAAAAAGGCTACTGGCCAGTACAGGCCTTGTACTTGGTACACTATCTAGTGCCCACGTTAATGCCGGTACCGCTTTTGTACATTTATTCGAGTGGAGCTGGAATGATATCGCCAGTGAGTGTGAGAACTTTCTCGGGCCTAAGGGTTTTGATGCGGTGCAAATATCTCCACCCAATGAGCATATCAGCCTGTCCACCTGGTGGGCGCGCTACCAGCCAGTGACTTATACCAACTTAACCAGTCGCAGCGGTACTGAGCAGGAACTGCAAGGCATGATCAATCGTTGTCATGCAGCAGGTGTAAAAGTCTACGCCGATGCGGTAATTAACCATACGGCGGCCTGGAACGGCGGTGGCACCGGTTGGGGAGGCACTCAGTGGACCTTGCTGGACCATCCGGAGTTTTCAGATAACGACTATCACTCCGATTGCACCATTAATAACTACAATGATGCCAATCATGTGTGGAGCTGTCGGTTGAGTGGTTTGCCAGATTTGGATACTGGCTCCAGTTATGTGCAGGGAAAACTCGCTGGTTACCTGAGTAAATTAAAAGGCATGGGAGTTGATGGCTTCCGTATTGATGCCGTCAAGCACATGTCCCCCGGTGATTTACAGGCAATTGTGAATCAAGCTGGCAACCCCTGGGTCTTTTCAGAGGTTATTGGTGCTGCCGGTGAGGCCTCAGAAATCCAGCCTTACAATTATACCTTTCTAGGCCGGGTTACTGAATTTAAATATGGCACCGATGTAGCCAGCAACTTTAACGGTCAGATTAAAAATCTTGCCACTATTGGTGAAAGCTGGGGACTGCTCTCCTCCAGTGATGCCGTTCATTTTATTGATAACCACGATCGCGAGCGGGGCCATGGTGGCGGTGGGAATCTGACTTATCACGATGGAGCCAAATATAATCTGGCCAATGTCTTTATGCTGGCTCATCCCTATGGCTACCCCAAGGTAATGTCCGGGTATAACTTTACCGATACCGACATTGGCCCTCCCAACAGTGGCCCGAATAACTGTCAAAATGGTGCCTGGGTCTGCCAGCATCGCTGGGGCAATATCGCCAACATGGTAGGTTTTCGTAACTATACCAATGGCACTGCCATGAATAATTGGTGGGACAATGACAACAACCAGATTGCCTTTGGCCGTGGCAACAAAGGATTTGTGGTGATCAATAATGAGGGGGGCTCTCTGAACCAGACGCTCTACACCGGCATGCCTGCAGGGGATTATTGCAATGTGTTGGCGGGCGATAACGAGTGCAGTGGCGATGTGATTACTGTAGATGGTAGCGGCTATGCCACCTTTAATGTCACTGCTAACTCTGCCGCGGCAATTCATGGTGGGCAATTGGCGACGCCTTGTGGCGATTGTGCTGAACCTGGCTTCCCCAGCCTTTACTTTCGCGGTACCGCCAACAACTGGGGTAGTACAGCATTCGAACAAGTGGGTGAAAATACCTGGCAATTAGTTGTGAACTTTGATGGTCAGGCGGACCAGCGCTTTAAGCTGGATATTTATGGTGATTGGACAGAGAACTACGGTGATGATGGTGCCGATGGTACTTTGGATAAGACCGGTGCAGATATTTATACCTCTGTGAGCGGTAATTACCGAATCGAAGTCAACGACCAGAGCCTGAGCTACAGCCTAACTGAAGTTTCCTCACAGCAGGCACCGGTTGCGGTTGTCACTCCCTCAGCAGTTACCGTTGGGGTCAATGAAAGTATCACGTTGGATGCCAGCGCTTCTAACGATACCGATGGCAGTGTAGTGTCTTATAGCTGGAGTAGTGGTGGCAGCAACGCTAGTACTTCCCTGAGTTTTGCCAACGCTGGAACCTATGTAGAAACCGTAACGGTAACGGATAACGATGGCTTGACTGATAGTGCCACTGCGGCCATTACTGTGACTGATCCCAGCGGAGGCTATGCACAGAACTTCACGGCACTGCATTTTCGGGGAACGCCCAATAGCTGGGGCACCCAGGCCATGACTCTGATAGCAGATAATATCTGGCGTACTACGGTTGTATTTGATGGCAGTAGCAACCAGCGTTTTAAATTTGATGTAAGCACTAACTGGGATGAAAATTACGGGGACAACAATGCCGATGGTTCTCTGGAGCAGGGGGGCAATGATATTTATACCAATGTGTCTGGTACTTATCTTGTTGAAGTGAATGATAAAACACTCAGTTATACCCTGACTTGTGTGGATTGCGGCAGCCATACCTCTAATTTTGCCTCTCTACACTTTCGTGGAACGCCAAATAACTGGGGAGCTGAGGCTATGCAGTTAGTGGCGGACAACCTTTGGGAAATTTCGGTTAACTTCGATGGTCAATCCCAGCAACGTTTTAAGTTTGATGTGAGTGGCGATTGGAGTGAAAACTATGGTGATAGTGACTCTAATGGAACTTTGGAGCAGGGTGGTTCTGATATTTACACCTCCGTTACAGGGAACTATAAGGTGCAGATGAATGATCAGACCTTGATTTATAGTCTGGTAGCCCAGTGAATATTATCTAGTATTGATACAGAAAACCCGGCTTCGAGCCGGGTTTTCTGTAATAAAAGACTGTATTTGCTAGTCAATTGTCAAGCTTGAAGATATGGCCTTCAAAGGGGGGAAGATTAAGTGTTATTCGCCCCTGGCCATTTTGGATAACCAGCTGTTGCTTCGCATTGCTGATCTGCCCTTCTAATGCATAGCTGCCGTCTTTCAGTTTCCACTGTTTAAGTAGCTCATTGGGGATCAGCAGTTCGAATTTGCTGGCCTCTCGATCAAAATTTGCAACGATCAAGAGTTTTTCCGTTTTATTCCAGCGCGCAAAAGAAAATTGTTTTTCCCCATAGCCGCTATCCTGTTTGCGGTTGTAGCTGTGCAAGTCCAGATAATCGCCAAGCAGGGCCGGGCTCTGTTTGGAGAAATTAAGCAGGCGCTGGTAGAAGCTGCGCAGCTCTTTTTCTTCTTTTGTCAGCAGTGCAGTGTCAAAAGCGCCCTCATTGTTCCAGCGGCTCACACTGGGTACTGACCAGTAGTCGAAAATGGTGGTGCGGCTGGCTTTGCCGAAGCCGGCATCTTTGATGGCGGGTTCTCCCAACTCCTGGCCAAAGTAAACCAAAGTAGGGGCTGGAGAGAGCGCGGCAGACACCAGCATTGCAGGTTTACCTGCCTCTGGGTTGCCAGAAAATTGTGGGCTGGCAATACGCTGCTCGTCGTGGTTCTCCATAAAGCGCAACATATGAGAGGAGATATCTACCAGGCTTGCCTGCACCTCTGCGATTTTATCTGTGCTGCCCTTGTTCTCTATGACCGCACGAATAGCGTCGTAAGTACCGACTTTATCGTAGAGATAATCCATTTTGCCCAGATGCAGATAATCCCGATAGCGCTCTGGAGTATAGATTTCGGCAAGTAACAGTGTGTTGGGGTTGCGCATTTTGATGGAGGAATTCAGGTAACTCCAGAATTCTACCGGCACCATACCGGCCATATCGTAGCGGAAGCCGTCAACGCCAAAGTCCAGCCAGTAGTGGGCGATATCGCGGAATTTTTTCCAGGTATCCGGGACTTTCTTGTCTGCCCAAAACTGGGCGTGGGCCCGGTAGTCGCGCTCGGCATACTCCTGGGGTAGCTCAGAAAAGTTCTTGCTGTTATCGGGGCGAACGCCAAAATTAATTTTGACGGTTTCATACCAGTCGTGCATGGCAGGTTGTGCACTGCGCGCGCCATTACCGGTCCATTTAGCTGGACTCTCTACAAACTGCCCATCGACAAGATCATTGGCTTCGCCATTGAGTGGCTGATAACTGTCTTCTGCAACGGGCACGCGGAAGTCTTCGCCCACCACATAGTAGAAATTGTTGTTGCGGGCGTAGGTGACCTGGGTGTTGTCGCCAGCTCCAAAATCCTGCACGCCTTGGGGTTTATCGAGAGAATGATAGGCGCGGGCTACATGGTTAGGCACTATATCGATAATTACTTTCAGGCCGGCCGCGTGGCTGCGTTCCACCAGTGCGCGGAATTCCTGTAATCGCTCTGCTGGGTTATTGGCCAGGTCTGGGTTTACGCTGTAGTAATCCTTGATGGCATAGGGAGAGCCGGCGCGGCCTTTGACCACATCTGGATCATCGTTACTGATACCGTATTCCGTATAGTCGCCAACGAGCGCGTGGTGCAGGGCGCCGGTGTACCAGATATGGGTGGCGCCCAGCGCGTGGATTTCATTCAATGCTTTTGGGGTAAAGTCGGAGAACTTGCCCACACCATTCTCTTCGAGTGTGCCCCAGGGTTTGTTGGTACTGTTAGTGTTGCCAAATAAGCGCGGTAGCACTTGGTAGATAACAGCTTTTTTCTCCGCAATTTTTTCAGCGGGCTGTATTTCTTCCGGGCTGCTCTCCTGGCTGCAGCCGGCAGTGCCGAATAGAGCAGCACCTAGTAGGGAAGCCGAAAGGAGTTTGGCAATAAACAGGGAATGTAACTTCTTCATTGTTTTCTGATGACTTTAAATTTTTTTGTCAGTGAACAGCGGTTTGCTGAATTATTGATTTTTGAGCACTAAATCCAGCGGTTCTTTGTGCCAGTCAAATTTAACCAGCAGTTGTTGCTTGCGCTTGTTGTACCAGGCCCCACGGGGTGCCTGAGCAAAGTCTTTTTCACTGTCGAAAATAGGCAGGGATTCGCCGCTAATATCGAGCTGCACGGGCACTTGTTGCCAGTTGTGGATCTTTAAAGTGACCGTGCGAGATTCCGGCATACCGGTATAACCGGCTCCTTCGCGATTAAAGACGAAGGCTAAACCCTGCTGTTTGTTGTCAGCTGAGAAATGCAGTTTCTCGTATTTGCCTTTTTCAAAAGCCTGCGCAGTAGCGCCATCATCTTCATAAACATAGCGCTCGGACTTTGCTGCTGATGGGTGCGCGTAGTAGTCCAGGGTCAGGTTTTTACTGGAGTAATCACGACTGCTGTGGACATCGTCAATGGTGGGAATAATGGCGCCGGCCCGCACCAGCACAGGAATCGTTTTCAGGTTCACTTCTACCAGGGCCTGATCGCCAGAATATTGTTCATCAGTCCAGTAATCGAACCAGGTGCCGCCGGGCAGCTTTACCGCGACCTCATCCACATCTTCTTCTACGACCGGGGCAACGAGGAAATCCTGACCCCACAGGTAGGCATCCTTGTAGTCCAGGAGAGACAGGTCACTTTCATTTTCGAAAAAGAGTGGGCGCATCAGTGGCATGCCGGTCTGGCTGTTTTCAAAGGCGAGGGTGTAGTTGTAGGGCAGCAGGCGATAGCGCAGTTTTACATACTCGCGCAGGATATCGCGGGTGCGGCGATCGTGGAAAACCGGTTCAGAAGCAATATGCTCCTGGGCATGAGGGCGGTAAACCGGTTGGAATACGCCGTACTGTAACCAGCGGATGTAGAGTTCGCGGTCAAATTTCTCGCCGCCGGCAAAGCCTCCCAGGTCTGAATGAGTGTAGCCAAAGCCCAGCAAGCCCATACTCAGAGCCAATTCCACCTGGGGCTGTAAGCCACCCCATTCCCGAGCGACGTCGCCGGTCCAGGGGATCATTCCGTAGCGCTGGGAGCCGGCAAAACCGGCGCGCATCATAATAAAGGGGCGACGCTCAGGGTGCTTTGCCGTTTGGCGCTCGTGCAGTAATTGCGCCCAGGCGTGGCCGAAGGCGTTGTGGATTTCATCGGCCATACCGATTGCGTGAACGGTATCGGAGGGGTGAACTTCCGGTTCACCCAAGTCGCCCCACCAGCCGGCTACGCCCTGTTCCAATAACCCGTCGTAAATATTCCAGAACCAGTCGCGGCCATCTTCGGAGAAGACATCGATCAGGCCGGTATTGCCGAAGTAGAAATCAAAACGCTTGGGTTCTTCGGCCAGGTTTTTGGCCAGGGCATTATTCGCCACGGCTTCCTGCCAGCGCTCGGAGGTGGAGAGGACAAAAGGCTCGGTTACCAGGATGGTATTGATGCCGCGTTTTTTAAGGTCGGCCATCATCTTTTCTGGTTCGGGAAAGGCTTCCTTGTCCCAAGCCAGGTTGCCCATATGGCCTTTGATATCTGGGCCAAACCAGTAGAGGTCCAACACCAGAGCGTCCAGGGGGAAATCTTCTTCGGCAAACTTATCCACGGTTGCGCGGACTTCAGCTTCGCTGTGATAGCCAAAGCGCGAGGCGAAGTTACCCAGGACCCAACGGGGTGGCAGGGGCTGTTTGCCAGTTGTGGATACATAATTTTCCAGCAACTGTGGATAAGTCTCACCGGCTACCACGATGTAAGCGGTGCGCCCGGCTACGGCTTCAAATTGCAGGATATCTTCTTCGTTTGCGCCCAGATCCAGGGTGCCGGTGGCAGAGTTGTCGAACAACAGAATGTATTTGTTGCTGGACAGTACTGCTGGCAGGGAAAAATACATCTGGTTGGATTCGGTAGTGTATCCGTAATGGGCACGGTTATACAGAGGGAGGCGTTGACCGCGACGGTCCATCCCCATAACCCGCTCTCCGCCGCCCAGCAGTTTTTCCTCTGGCGACAGTGCGAAACGGAATCCGCGCATCGTCTCGGTGGCAAAGAAGCCACTCTCTTCACTCAGGATTTGTTCGCTACCGCGCAAGTACTCGATTCGGAAGGGAGACTTGTGGATGACTGCAGTAAGCGAGCCAGTGCGGTAAACGAGCTTGTCCCCTTGTTGCTCCAGCGTCGCCTCGGATCGGCCGGCAGAATTGGTGGCCAACGCAAATGAGGGCAACTGTTTCAGGCCTTCGCGGCGATAGTGCACCGATAGCGCTGACGGACCAACCGGGGTGAGGGTGACCTCGCCCTCACTCGTCTGTACAGTTAGTGAGTCTTCGCTCATGGTGTGATCGCGGTAGTTGCGCTGTTCAGCGGCCAGGGATTGAGCGCTCAGGCAGAGTGTAGCTGCGAGGCACACCAGGCGCAGGAGTGGGAGTTTTAGGGTCATCGCGCGGGACTTCAGTTGCTTGATTAGGGTTCACAGTTTCGTGTTGGCCCGACGCGTACGCTGGGCCTGAGTTTATCCTAAAGCGCAGAATCTGGCCCGCATCCTCCCCGCTGGGGGGAGGATGGAGGTCTGTGGTGGGCGTGTCAGAATGGCAAAATAAGCATAACGAGAGATGCGGTGACCCTATGAGCCAATCAGAGCCCAATCCTATTCAACAGCCCCGTCTGCCCTTCTGGCAGGTATGGAATGTCAGTCTCGGCTTTCTCGGTGTGCAGTTTGGCTTTTCCCTGCAAAATGCCAATGCCAGTCGGATTCTTTCAGATCTGGGAGCGGACCTTCATTCTCTATCCCTGTTCTGGATAGTAGCGCCGCTCATGGGACTGATCGTACAGCCGATCGTGGGTTCGGCCTCGGATCGAACCTGGAGTCGCTTCGGTCGCCGCAACCCCTTTATCCTTTTTGGTGCCATCGCCGCAGCCCTGGGGATGGCGTTTATGCCCAATGCCGGGATTGTGGTGGCGATAGTGGCCCCAATTATTTTCGGCGGCGTTATGTTGGCCCTGATGGACGCGGCCTTTAACGTGACCATGCAGCCTTTCCGCGCGCTGGTGTCCGACATGGTGCCATCAGAGCAGCGCACCCTGGGGTACTCGATACAGTCTTTGCTGATTAACATTGGCGCCATCTTCGGCTCCATGTTGCCATTCATCCTGACTAATGTGATCGGTCTGGAAAATACTGCCAGTGCGGGAGAGGTGGCGCCCTCCGTTATATGGGCTTTCTATATCGGCGCCACAGTGCTTCTGGGCAGTGTGTTATGGACTGTGCTTCGTACCAAGGAGTATCCGCCGGAGCAGTACAATGCCTATAAAGGTCTCGACTCCGCGCAACTGGAGCGGGAGAGACAGCAAAAAGCCCCACTGGCAAAGCGCTTGATCGGTTTTTTCCAGCTGCTAATTAAAATGCCGCGAACCATGCGCCAGCTGGCCCTAGTGCAATTCTTCTCCTGGTTTGCCCTGTTTATTATGTGGGTTTACACCACGCCTGCGATCACTCAGCACGTTTGGGGAGTGGAAGCCAAGTGGTTTGATCCCGCCTATCTGGAAAGCGTCAAAGAAATTCCCGCACATATCGCTGCCGCTAAGGGTGCTGCCGGTGACTGGGTAGGAATTATTTTTGCTGCTTACTCTCTGTTCGCAGCGATCTTCTCTATTGTCCTGGCCCGTTTGTCTCAGGTGTTGGGTCGTAAGCTCACTTATTCCCTATCGTTGGCACTGGGCGGTTTTGGATACATCAGCTTCCTGTTCTTCCAGGGGGGCGATCCCACACAGGTGAATCTGTTGATTACAGAAGTTTCCGTACCCAGTGGCGCCCTGGGATTATTGCTACCGATGGTGGGTGTGGGCATTGCCTGGGCCGCTATTCTGGCGATGCCCTATGCGATCCTCTCTGACTCGCTGCCGGCGGATAAGACTGGTGTTTATATGGGGATTTTTAATTTCACTATCGCAGCCCCGCAGATTGTTTCCGCCCTGGTAGCTGGCTTGATATTGAAAACAGTTTTCGAAAACCAGGCAATTTACATCATTGTTTTGGCGGGGGTGTGTATGTTGCTTGGAGCTATATCGGTGGCGCTTGTGAGGGAGAGTTCTGAACCCGAGCCCGCATTAAAGGCAACTACTACAGCTTGATAAAAAGTTGTAAAAGATTGTTAGAAAAGCCCCTGTTAGGGGCTTTTTTATTGCCGGGATTCCAGGTTTTCCCAAAGTTTTCGCATTTATGGGGCTACGAAGTTTTATGGTGGCATTTTGACAGTCTGGTGTGAGCGTACCTAGACTGGGCGGATCTCACCGGAAATGAATTAAATTATGTCGATATTCCCTGCAATTGATCAGGCATTAGAGGCTTTTGCCAGTTTTGTCTGGGGGCCCCCCTTATTAGTACTACTCGTTGGTGGCGGCCTCGCGCTATTAATCTATTCTCGTGGCCGTCCCTATCGCCATCTTGGGCACAGTATTGGGCTTTTAAGTGGCCGATATGATGACCCCAATGACCCTGGCCAAGTGAATCATAGCCAAGCACTCTCCACAGCGCTGTCGGGAACCTTGGGGTTGGGCAATATTTCCGGGGTTGCCATCGCAATTACGATTGGTGGGCCTGGGGCGATTTTCTGGATGTGGATAACTGCCCTGGTGGGGGTAGCTACCAAGTTCTATACAGCGACGCTGGCGGTGATGTTTCGCGGTTGCGATGCCTCTGGGGAACTGCAAGGTGGCCCCATGTATGTTATTCGTGAGGGGTTGGGCCAGCGTTGGATGCCGCTGGCAGTACTGTTTGCCGTGGCGGGACTCTGCGGTATGTTGCCGGTGTTTCAGTCCAATCAAACCACGCAGCTACTGCGCGAGTCTTTTGCTGAGCCCTTGGGTTGGGTAGCACCCGGAGGTTCACTCACTTTTGATTTTGTTATTGGCTTATTAATTGCTGTTGCATCGGCCTACGTTATTGCCGGGCGTATCCAGCGTATTGGTAAATTCTCCGCAAGAGTAGTGCCGGGCATGGTGCTGCTTTATTTGGGCATGACCCTTGTGGTAATTGCCAGCTTCTGGGAGCAGGTACCGGCAGCATTTGCGCTAATTTTCTCCGATGCTTTCAGCGGTCAAGCTATTGCTGGAGGTACTCTGGGTTCGGTAATCACAGTAGGGGTGAGCCGGGGCGCATTTTCTAATGAGGCGGGTATAGGCACAGAGTCTTTAGCCCATGGTGCAGCGAAAACCCGTGAGCCCGTTCGAGAAGGCGTGGTTGCCATGCTGGGCCCCATTGTAGACACACTGGTTATCTGCACTTGCACTGCCCTGGTGATACTACTGACTGGCGCTTGGCAGCAGGAAGGGGATATTGCCGGCGTTACCCTGACTGCACAGGCATTTTCTCAGGTATTTGGGCAGTTTGGTCCAATTTTGCTACTGCTAATGGTCCTACCACTGGCTTTTAGCACCATCGTCACCTGCTGGTATTACGGTATGAAGTGCTATGTTTTTCTTTTTGGCGGCCGCTGGCAGGGCCTTTATACCTGGCTCTATATGATACTGATTGTATTGGGTGCGGTGGCTTCTCTGAGCGCGGTCAACAGCATTATTATTGGCATGTACGCCGTAATGGCTGTGCCCACTATGGTTTCCACATTACTGCTGGCACGGCATGTAAACCGTGCAGCGCATGCGTATTTCACCCGTATGGAAGTCGCAAAGCGGGAGGGGGCAGAGGCCTCTCAATAGCAGATGTTTTTCCAGGCAAAGAAAAAGGCGGACTTAATAGTCCGCCTTTTTTATGGTGCCTTTTCACACGTGTCTAGATTTTACCTAAGGCACAACAGATACCTTTGTGCCGACTCTGGCGTGGCGGTAGAAAATCTTCGCCATATGCCAGGGGATGCGGATACAGCCATGGGAGGCCGGGTAACCGGGTACATAACCGGCATGCATGGTGACTGGGCCATTAATCCGCATCATGTAATCCATTGAGGCTCCGCGGAAGCGAGACCCGGCAGGCTTGCGATGGCGGCGTACATCCACATTACTGCGCAGTACTTGGCCACGAGAGCTTATATAGTGACCGTACAGGTTGGAGCGGTGGCTGTATTTCTTCTGTGAAATACGAAAGTTACCAGTAGGAGTTCGGTGGCCTGGTTTACCGGTAGAGACCGGGGACATACCGGCGAGACGTCCTCCCTTATAGAAGTAGGCCATCTGGTCACTTAAGTCGATCACAATACGCGGTGTACCTTGTACATGGCCTTTAAACCACATATGCCGGCTATTTTGTGGTTGAGCTTGTTGGTATCTGCCGTATCGAGAATATGCCCTTTGGTTCCTGCTGTATCGAGAGTAGCTCCTTTGATTCCTATTGTATCGGGAGTGTCCCCTATACTCTCTCCGGTACCTGTAATCCCTGCTATATCTGGAGTGCCGGTCATAATGCCCTCCATGCCCCTGATGAGCGACATACCTTGAGCCCTGGCGGGAATAGGGATTGGAATAATCCGCAGCATAGGCCAGGGGGGCCAATATTGCCGATCCAACAACCATTAGCGCAGCGGCGAACGAAGCGTTTTTACGTAGAGCTCCTTGTACTTTTTGTAGGGATGATTTCTGTCGTGTAGGTATAGTTTGATGGTTTTGCAGCGAAGGTCGGTTATGCATTACACACCTCTCTATTGCCAGTGGGCCGTGTAAACAACCATGGATTTAGAGCCTAACCATTGCCTGCCAGGGTGCGATATCCCTAGCACCCAATCAGGAGCACGGCGCAGGTCAGAGATTTCCCCAAAGCAGCTCCCCGTATACTCGGCCTCAGCTGCGGGATGGGTTAGCACAGGTTTTCACCAATGCAGGTCCAAGGGATGGTAAGGTCCGTGTCTTGGGCCAGTCACATCAAAAAGGAATAAGTGAATTGCTGGTTATTAATCTCACATACATTTGCAAGAATGGTTTGCGAAGGGGTTGATAGGCGTTAGGGCTCCAATCTGAGGAATTATCTTAAAGAGATTTCTTTAGCGGGGTCTTTAGCCGATAAAGTACCAGCGGATTTGCCACATTAGTGAACTATTCATTAGCGGGATCAGGGGTTAATTTATGGAGCGTTTATTTTCCTACGGCACTCTTCAGCAAGAGAATGTACAACTGGAGACTTTTGGCCGTAAGTTACAAGGATCTGAGGATACTTTAATTGGTTACCAGCTTTCTGAAATAAGAATTATTGATCCACAAGTTGTGCAAACTAGCGGCAAGGAGTTTCACCCCATACTGAAGTACACAGGGCGTTCTTCTGATACGGTTGAGGGTATGGTCTTTGAAATTTCTGCCGAAGAGCTTGCTCAGTCTGATGCCTATGAAGTGGATGCCTATCAGCGGGTTGCCGCCAAATTGAAATCTGGTATAGAAGCCTGGATTTATGCTGAGGCAAACTAAAGACGTCATTTCCTAAGGTAGTTATGCTTTTATTAGAGGGCATAGGGAGGTGTTTCACAAGGGGGGATGGCCGAGGGGATGCGGATACTGCAGATCAGGCCAGCTTTTTCTCGATTTCTCTGTGAATCAATAGATATGAAACAATATTTCGATAAAGGCAAGAAGGGCCTGGTTGACCTTTCCCGTAAAGTGCCAGCTGAAATCACCGGCAGTTTAAAAGTTTTTCAAGAAGTAGTTGCTGGACTGCCAATATTTTCTTCTGCGGAGCGCAGTGAGAATTTTGTGCAGAGATACGATGAAAAACATTACTTTGTAATTCCCTATAAGCTCTCACAAACTGGCTTTACTCTGCACACAATGCGTTGTTTGCCTGATGATGCCCCAGAGGTAAATGATCTACCCAAACGCCGAATATTTCACTTTCCCAACTCCTATTATGAGGGGAGTTTACGTAAATTTATGGTGGAGAGCGCCGTAGAGTTATCCCTGGAAAGGGGAAATTCGGGAAAGAGTTCTCTCGAAAGACTGGCGGATGATATCGATAAACTCGATAGAAAATTGACCGTTGGTATGCTGTTAGTTGGGGGTGTTGCCGCAGTGTTTAATCCCCTGATCGGTGCCGGGCTGGCAGCCAAGGCGGTGCTGCCCGGTATGAGTGGCCTGGTCAATAAATTCGGCTTGCGCCCAGCCGGAGAAAAGCTATCGGAATTACAGAGCAAAAAAATGCTTCGTCAGGCAGTGGAAGATGTTGCCAAGCAGTTTTCTGAATCTAATACCCTCAAGGTGATCAATCCGATTCTGCAAGAATTGGAATTAGCGCTGAGAACCACTGAAGCCCAGCACGACCCATTGACCGATCCCAATTTAGCCGATGGCTCAATCCCTGAGCTAAATAGCCAACACTGGCGCGAGTTGACCGAGCGAGCAGTTTATTATGTATATAAGGGTGTGTATCGAGATAAGAAACTGGCCAAAAAGGCTCAATTGGGGCCGGAGGATTTGCGCTGGTTCGAGGTATTGTTTTCTGGGATAAAGTAGCTTTAGAATTTTTAAGAGAGAAATTCAGCAGCCAATATGGCTGCTGAAAAAAGTAAGAGCGGTCTTTAGAAATTGTAAGTCAGTCCCAGGGAGGAGAGGCTGGGTTTTCTGTCTTTCATCTCAAAAATGGTATGCTCCAAGCTCAAGCTCCAGTTGTTATTGTTCCAGCCAACAGAAATACCGTAATAAGGGTCACTTCCATCATTGGTCTCATCGGTAGTATTAATGCCATGATAGTCACCCCAATCCCACCTTGCAGAAAATTCATGTCTCTTTTGAAATTGTTCATCCCATAATTGATATCCTACGCGTGCTCCAGCGTAAAAATCTTTAGTAATATCTGTGGTGAGAAATAGACCTAGTATTTTTGTATCTGTACTGATCTTA
This sequence comes from Microbulbifer variabilis, assembly GCF_023716485.1. NCBI lineage: Bacteria > Pseudomonadati > Pseudomonadota > Gammaproteobacteria > Cellvibrionales > Microbulbiferaceae > Microbulbifer > Microbulbifer variabilis. The sequence goes on along the minus strand of NZ_CP092418.1, from coordinate 4,268,845 downwards.
TAATCAATAGTACTGATTTCGGACATCTCGTCGCCCCATTGGCTAAAGCTCCACTCTTCATGCCGATAACTCCCTTCGGTATCTCCCAGGTCTGCAAATCCACCTTCGAGAGCAATAAATTTATTGAGGCGATATCCCAGAGTAATAGACCATCCACTAGAGTCAGATAGCTTGGTTTTAAAGCTCTCGAGCGCATCTTTCGAGGAGATATTTGTGTCTACAGACCCATAAGTGGATTTAAGGTAAAAGTTATTTTCCAGTGCTATGGTATTTGAAGCTGACAAGGCGATCGCTGTAGCCAGAATAAACCTTTTCAAGGGATATCCTTAATCAATTAAATGGTGAGTAGTGTTTGTTTATCGTGAGGTTTGAAATTCTGGTAGAGAAGAAGTTATATGTGCTCAAGTATGTGCGGTATAAATCATGTACTGATGTGACTGTTGATTTGCCAGTTATACTTCCCCAAATTTCACGCATGTTGCAACCTCTGGGAGAGACTGTCAATAGCTATCTATTACAACTGATTGAAGCCATTCGTAGAAAAGTAAAGGGAATTAAAGAGTTAAAAATGCTTCGCAAGGCTGGGGAGGCAGTGCGAAGCAACTCTTCGAATCTAATATCCTCAAAGTGATCCATCCGATCCTACAAGAATTGGAATTGGCCCTGAGAACCACTGAAGCCCAGCACGACCCATTGACCGATCCCAATTTAGCCGGTGGCTCAATTCCTGAGCTAAATAGCCAACACTGGCGCGAGTTGACCGAGCGAGCAGTTTATCATGTATATAATGACGTGTATCTGAATAAGAAACTGGCCAAAAATACTCAGTTGGGGCCGGAGGACTTGCGTTGGTTTGAGGTATTGTTTGCTGGGATAAAGTAACTTTAGAATTTTTCGAGAGAAATTCAGCAGCCGATTTGGCTGCTGAAAAATTAATTAATAAGCGGCAGTCTTTAAAAGTTGTAAGTCAGTCCCAGTGAGGAGAGGCTGGGTTTTCTTTCGTCCATTTCAAAACTGGTGTGCTCTAGACTCAAGCTCCAATTGTTGTAGTTCCAGCCGGCGGAAACACCATAATAAAGATCGTTCTCATCATTGGTATTACAATGTTTCCATTCTTTGGTGTAGTGATCTCTGTAATCGCCGTGATAGGAATAGGTTGCATTATTCTCATAATGCTCATCCCAACGTTGAAACCCTGTGCGTAACCCAATGTAAAAATCTTTGGTGATATCGGTGGTTAAAAACAGACCAAGTGTTGTTGCTTTTGTGCTAACCGTACGATTGTCGATGCTAGTAGAAAATCTCCCATAATAGGTTTTTTTATCTTTCGCCTCCCCCAGATCTACATGGCCACCTTCTATAGAAAGAAATTTATTAAAGCGATATCCCAATGTAAAAGACCAGGCATTGGGATCAGATAGATCTGTTGAGATATCTGTGTCTAATTTTCCGTAAGTAGATTTTAGATACCAGGTATTTTCCATTGCCAGAGTACTTGATGTGGAGAGGAGGATGGCGGAAGCAAGGATTATTTGTTTCAAAGGGTATCCTTAATTAAATATACAGAAACCAGCTAACTGGTTGGGTGGTGAATGATAATTGCTTTTCTTTGGAATTATAAATATGGTAGAAAATTAGTCATTGATTCTCCTGCGCTGCAGCCTGCTCGGCAGAAGAGTGAGTCTATTTTTTACTGATTCAAAAATTGTAAGTCAGTGCCAAAGAGGAAAGCCTTGGTTCTCTCTTTTCCATCTCAAAAGTGGTGTGTTCCAGGTTCAAACTCCATTTATTGTAGTTCCAGCCAACTGAAATGCCGTAATAAAGATCACTGCCGTCATTGGTTTTGTGAGTGGTTATTATGTCTTCATATTCATCCCAGTCCCAAAAGAAGACGTCATCTTTTTCTTGAAGGTGCTCATCCCAGAATTGATAGCCGATGCGTATTCCAGCATAAAAATCTTTAGTAATATCGGTAGTAAAAAATAGACCTAGTATTGTTGCTTCTGTGCTGAGGGTGTAATCATAGATATGACGCTCGTAGTTCGTACCGCCCCAGTCGCCAATGCTCGATTCTTCATGTCGATAACTCCCTTTAGCATCTCCCAGGTCTATAAACCCACCTTCGAATGCAATATGGTTATTGAGGTGATATCCTAGGGTAATAGACCACCCACTAGGGTCAGATAGCTTAGTTTCAAATCTCTCCAATGCTTCTTGGGTTGAAATATCTGTATCTACCGCCCCATAAGTGGATTTAAGGTAAAAGTTATTTTCCAGTGCTATGGTATTTGAAGCTGTCAAGGCGATCGCTGTAGCCAGAATAAACCTTTTCAAGGGACATCCTTAATCAATTAAATGATGAGTAGTGTTTGTTTATCGTGAGGTTTGAAAATCCGGTAGAGAAGAAGTTATATGTGCTCAAGTATGTGCGGTATAAATCATGTACTGATGTGACTATTGATTTGCCAGTGATACTTCCCCAAATTTCGCGCATGTTGCAACCTCTGGGAGAGACTGTCAACAGCTATCTATTACAGCAAATTACAACTGCTTGAAGCCATTCGTAGAAAAGTGATCGGAATTAAAGAGTTAAAAATGCTTCGCAAGGCTGGGGAGGTAGTGCCAAGCAATTCTTCGAACCCAATGCCCTCAAGGTGATCAACCCGATCCTACAAGAATTGGAATTAGCGCTGAGAACCACTGAAGCCCAGCACGACCCATTGACCGATCCCAATTTAGCTGATGGCTCAATCCCTGAGCTAAATAGCGAACACTGGTGCGAGTTGACCGAGCGAGCGGTTTATCATGTATATAAGGATGTGTATCGAGATAAGAGACTGGCCAAAAAGGCTCAATTGGGGCCGGAGGACTTGCGCTGGTTTGAGGTATTGTTTGCGGGGATAAAGTAGCTTTAGAGTTTTTTAAGGATAAATTCAGCAGCCGATTTGGCTGCTGAAAAAAGTAAGAGCAGTCTTTAGAAATTGTAAGTCAGCGCTAGGGAGGAGAAGCTGGGCTTTTGCTCGTCCATTTCGAAAATAGTGTGTTCCAGGCTTAGGCTCCAGTTGTTGTAGTTCCAGCCAATGAAAACTCCGTAGTAAAGATTACTACCATCATTCTCACCTTTATCTGAATCACTGATATTATCGGAAAAAGAGCTCACTTCTCTTCCTTCAAAGTCGACGCGCTCATAATTCCAGATATAGTTTTCCTTTTCTTCATATTCGGTTTCCCACAAATGAGAGCCTACACGAACTCCTGTATAGAATCTTTTTGTAATATCGGATGTTAGGGATATGCCAAGCATCTTTGTCTTAGCGCCAATATTAATTTTGTAGTTGTAATCATAGTTGCCTGATGCGTACTCACTGTAAGTGATAGAATCACTTTCCCTAATTTTTCCTTCTGTATCACCAAAGTCGGCATACCCCCCCCCTCAATAGCAAAAAAATTATTTAGGCAGTATCCTAAAGTTACTGTCCAATCTCTCTGGCTGGACAGATTTGTTTCAAAATACTCTTCACTTTACTGAGTATGAGTAGAGATATCTATATCTAACTATCCGTAAGATGACTTAAGGTAGAAGCTGTTTTCTATTGCCATAGTATTGAATGTGGAAAGAATGATTACGGAGCTGAGAGTAAATCTTTTCAAAGGATATCCTTACATCAATATAAAAATCACCTACCTGGATAAGTAGGCAGGGCGAGTAACTTGGGGAGGTAAATTGGCAGAGAGGTGAAGGATTAGTTTCTGCAGTGAATTTTTCTAACATCTGATAAATGTGTGCCAGTTCTCATTTTTGGTGCGAGTTGCAGAATCAAACACGTTTAGTCGACAATTATTAATTACGGTTAATTGCAGCCTATAAAAAAATAAACATCTTTGTAAACCATGGGTGCAATGGTTGCGTTAAACAGTTGTATTCATAACAAACTGTGAGACCCTCTATGATTAAATATATTAGGTTGGCTGTTTTTCAATCAGTATTCTTACTGTTTTTAACAGGTATTGTCCCTAAGGTTTTTGCGCAGGAAGATGATGCTGTTCAATTAGTACTCAGTGCTCACCCAGAGAACCATCTAATGGTGAATGCCAGCGTGATTACTGCGGAAGCGGCGAGAGTGGCAATAAGGTTTAAATCTGCAGATACCAGCCGACGACGTACAGCTTATAGTGAGTCAGGCACAGACCACGAAGTAACTGTCGTCGGCCTGCGCGCTGATACTACCTATCGATTTACTGCGGTTGCACTTTTAGATAGTGGTGAGGTTGTTCACAGTGAAATCGTAGAGTTTAAAACAGGATCGGTGCCTGAGGGGGTCCCCGCTGTTGAGCTTTTGAATAAAACGGTTAAGTCCGAGGGGGGCATCACTATCTTCGCGCCATCAGCGGAGAGGGATAGTACTTTCTGGGGGTTTGATGAAGAGGGAGAGGTTGTTTGGTATCTGCACGGTGATGCTCCATTAACTGGTGCCCCAGTAGCGAGAAACCTACAGGATGGGCGTTTACTTTTATTACTCAGTGGAGAGGCCCGAGTAATCTCCTTCTCTGGAGAGGTGTTGTCCTCTTTCGAATTGCCGAGTTATCACCACGATGTTCATTTGCTGGAGAATGGCAATCTGTTGGTGTTAACCAATGAAACGGGCCAGTTTGGTGAGCATTTTTTACAAGGAGATGCCATATTAGAAATTGATACTAATGGGAACACTGTGTGGGAATGGTCGGCATTTGATCACTTGGATACCAGCCGTTTCCCCGGTGCTTTGGCCAGTAGGGTTTTGGATAATGGAGCCCTTGACTGGAGCCACTCTAATGCACTGCATTATGTTCCTCAGGATAATTCCATTTTACTTTCTAGCCGCTCTCAGAGTTGGGTGGTCAGTATTGATCATCAGTCTGGTGGGGTAAATTGGATAATGGGGAGGGACTCAGATATTGAGAGCGATTTGAAGGATAAATTCTTTACACTACATACTGGTTCCTGGATGGCTTCGCAGCATGCGCCAATGTTGACAAGTAATCATGAAATTCTGATTTACGACAACAGAAATGAAGCTGAGTTGAGTGGCAATATCTACAATAGCCGTGCAGTAAAGTATCTGCTCAATACATCGACAATGAGTGCTGAGCAAACCTGGGAATACATAGCGCCTAAGTATACTCAATCATTGGGTGATGTTGATGAGCTTGCCGGTGGAAATATATTACTATGTGCCGGTGGCCCATCGGATATCAGTACGGGGAGTGATCGCAATGCTCACTTGATAGAGGTAACATCGACTAGTCCAGCGGAAACTGCGTGGGAATTAAAAGTGTACGATAGCACGATTTACCGAGCAGAGCGTGTTAGTTGGTCGGAAATGTTGACCACCAATCCTGTTTTTAATTTTCCTGAGTAATGACACAAGCGTTTAGAGGGCGTGGTCCTTATAGTTTTTTAATTCAGGGTGAATAGATTTTTTTCACTACTGATGAACCTTATAAATGTACTGCCTTTTTATGATTCAAGTGTCTCCTGTTACTTTCTGAATATTCTCCTTGGCCCACACTAATTTTGTTGTGGGCCTATAATTATTTACTCTGCTGGAGAAAATCGTATGTTTTTAATCGGAAGTATGCTGATATTTTTCGATTCTTGGTTCCTTAGCTAAAATTGGTTCTAACTCTTTTAATGATTCTTTTAAATGGGGCTCATCCCAGTGTTTTCTTTCACTTTTTTTTGAATCCCATACCTCTAACGTCATAAAGGTATCTGTTTCCTCACTCGAATATAAAATCTGATAACTCAAACATCCGCTCTCCTTTTCAGAGTTCGCTGCCAGTCTTGTCAGAATGTTCTTAGCTTTCTGTGTTTCTCCAAGTTTAGACTTTACTTTTGCCATTACATATAGAATGGACATTGTCTGATCTCCAGATATATTTATGAATTGCGTTTTACCACTAGTAAGATGCCTGTAATCATTAGAATAAATCCAATAATTCGTTTGGGGTCCAGGCTGGTTTGTTGTGCGCCAAAGAGGCCAAAATGGTCGATGGTGGCCATAGCAAACAGCTGGCCGAGTAACACAAAGGATATAGTATTGCCAACGCCGTATTTTGGTGAAACCCAGGTGACGCTGAGTACGTAAAAAGCAACTAATATCCCACCGAGATAAAGGTGCCAGGAGATATCTTTGTGAAAACCGGCTACTTGGAAACCTTCAGTTTTAAATAAGTAAATAATAGAAATGGTCAGTCCGACAAAAAACAAAATCGTCGTAGCGAGAGCAGAGCTGCCAAGCTTCACACCTAGACCGCTATTTAACGTGGCCATCACCGGGATGCCGATTCCGGCAATTAACATTAGCGACGGATAAAGAATTGAGCTAGGCACTGCTGGAACCTCACTGAAGGGGTTTTAAGGCTATAACTGCTCATGTAGATGAGTTGTGTTGGCCCACAATGGAAGCTGAAGGGTTATGGAAAGCTGGCGCAGGGACATCAGTTTGCGCCAGCATTATTGATGCGTTATTAACGGCTAGTTTATTAACTGTTTAACGATCGCTTTACCAACAGCATGTGCACTGGCTGGGTTTTGTCCAGTAATTACACGGCCATCCTCGATGACAAATTCCTGCCAGGGTTGCACTTTGTTAAATCGAGCAGATTTTCTGCTGATAGCTTCTTCAAGCAGAAAGGGGATATCTTCAATGGTGCCAAAATCGATTTCTTCTTCTCGGGTAAATGCAGTCACAGACTTAGTTGCCAGTAAGCTTTCACCATTGCTCAAAGTGATAGGCAGCAGGCCAGCTGGTCCGTGGCACACGGCAGCAAGTACGCCGCCATTTTCATAATGCTCTGCAGATAACTTGGCAAAGTCCTCGTTGCTTGCTAAGTCGGAAAGTAGACCAAACCCACCTGGATAGAACACCGCATCGTAACTAGCAGTATTCAGCTGGTTTACTGGAATAGTGTTGTTGACACGGTTCTGGAAGTCTTCATCGGCCAATACCTGGCTGTTGACCTCATCTCCTTCAATATCTGTACCGTAGAGTGGTGCTTTGCCACCTTTAATAGAGGCAATATCGTAATCAATGCCATTTTCTTTAAGTACATGCACGACATGAGTCAGCTCAGGGGAGTAGGTGCCATTAGCTTGGTCGGTTTCCCCGAGGGTTGCATGGTTGGTTACGGGAATAAGTACTTTCTTCATGAATCTGTCCTCTGTGTTAAGCATTCAGTGGGGAGGATTCTAGGTTGTCCCTGATAAGATGATAATATGAGATTTCTGTGAAATACTTTTGCTAAATAGCAATAATGGTGAAGTGTGGATACATTTGACGGTGTAGTCGAATTTGTTGCTGTAGCTGAATGCCAGGGTTTCTCTGCTGCCGCCAAACAGTTGGGGTGTAGTACCAGCCATGTGAGCCGGCAGGTGGCTCGCTTGGAGGAGCGCCTGGGGAGTGCTCTTCTGGCTAGAACAACGCGCTTGGTCAGCCTGACTCAGGCTGGGGCTGTTTATTACCAGCGCTGTAAAGAGCTGGTTGTGGGTCTGCAACAGGCCAATGAACAGCTAAGCCTGCAGCAGTATGAGCTGAGTGGCACGTTGCGCGTGAGCTGCGCTGGTTTATTTGCTGAACAGTATGTGGCTCCAGCACTGATGAATTTCGCCTTACAACACCCTGACTTAAAGATCGATATCGATTTCAACAGCCGAATGGCCAATTTTGTAGAGGATGGTATCGACTTTGCGATCCGTTATGGCCGCCTTGAGGACTCTGGGCTGGTGGCTCGCAAGCTGGCTGGCCGCCAGATGATGGCAGTTGCCAGCACGGAATATCTTGATCAATTCGGCAGGCCAATCCACCCACAGGATTTAAAATCGCACAGTTGTATTGTTGCGAATAATGAGAACTGGATATTTGATATAGAAGGCACCGAGGAGTCTATTCGCGTTAATGGACGCTGGAGAAGTAATAATGCCCATACAGTGGTTAACGCATGTGAAAAAGGCCTAGGTATTGCCTATATGCCAAAAAGCAGTTTTAACCGCTCTATAGAGTCACAACTATTAGAGCCCGTACTGGAGCCTTTTTGGGGGCGCGGAGCCAGTAGCTGGATTGTGTATCAGAATCGCCGCTTTTTACCAATACGAGCGAGAATGGCCATTGATTATCTAATGGATCACTTTTCTAGCTGGCAGGAGTAAATATGATAAATATTCTAGAAAACCTCCCGAAAAACACTGAGGTTGAGCACTTCCAGGACATCATAAAAAGTGATGCTATACGAATTGAAAGAATTGTTTCATACGGCCAGTCTTCACCGGAGGAAGGTTGGTATGATCAGAGTGAACACGAGTGGGTGCTTGTACTGAGTGGTTATGGTGTGGTGGAGTTTGACTGCGGGGAGATATGCCAGCTGAAGTCTGGTGATTGCTTATTGATAAAGGCTGGAAGAAAGCACCGGGTGATTGAGACATCCTCTGATGAGGCGACGGTATGGCTGGCAATATTTTATCGTGAATAAACTTAAAATAAAGTTCAAAAATAATTGAATTTTGTAGTTTGAATATATCTTCTGTTAATCAAAATTTTTGTAATTTGTAAGTTTAAATTCTTTAATTAGTTTCTCTGCACCTAAGCTATGGGTTATTTCCCTTCGATACACCAAGCAGATTTCATCTTTGAAGCCTGGTTGGTCTTTACTAACCCATTGAAGCTGATTTCTTCCAATTGTTTGAGCAACTCGGCCAGGAATAATACCGACCCCGACTCCCTCAAGTGTCATATTTGTGATCAGTTCGTGGCTAGAGGAAGTAATATATTGTTTATATTTGTTATTTTTTTCCATGTTTTTTAGCAGCCAGTCTGTTTGCATCAGCGCTGGGTCATAAATTAATACGTCCCTAGATTGTATTTTTTCAGGGTTATGCCAAAAACTCACCATATCATGACAGAGGTGCTTTATTATCAAATCAGGATGGGACACGGGATTTACCACAATGCCGATATCAATTTTCCAGCTGATCACTGATTCGACAATTTCCCGAGAAAGCGCGTGTTGGAAGCTTAATTCGATACCTGGATTTTGAGCAATGAATCCGGCTAGCCTTTCAGGCAGCATATGTAGAGAAATGGAGCTGTGACACCCGATAGTGAAGTGACCAACGGCTTCTTTGTTTTCGCGCAGCGCTGAGTACTTTACCTCATCCCAATCATCAAGTAACTGTTGAGCACTTTTTAATAGTCTTAACCCTGCACGAGACAATTGCACACCAGTTTTTTCTCGTATGATAACTTCTGTACCAAGCTGTCTTTCCAGCCTCTTGATAGCCGCGCTTAAACTCGGCTGCCGAATCCCTAATCTCTCTGCAGCTCTTGAGATATTTTTTGTTTTAGCAACTTCAATAAAATAATTGAGTTCATCAGCGTGTGGAAACATAGGTATAACTTATTTAGCCACTTAAAAAGCTAGTGTGTTTAAGTTGAGTCTACATCGACATTTATTTTGTTGCCATAGATATTGCCTATGGCAACCAGCGACGACATCTATTTTTCAAGTTTCAACTCCCATGCTAATTTCTTCGCCTTCCTAGTATTCAAATTATTTCTGGAGTCAGGGTGTCTACATCATCTCTAAGCTATCCGGCGGTAGCGAATGGTAGTGCGGTAACTTATGAAACTAATTTCAATTCAGTTTTAACTTTTCCTCTACATGCTTGGTATGAGTGGGGATACTTACATAATCCAATTACTGCGAGTGACATAGACCTTTCTAGAGTTAAACACTCCTATGCATTACTGCAGGAACAGCTTGGAGATGATGGAAACCCTATCTACGGTTTGCACACAAGTTATGGAGAGAATGAACGCAATCGCTTAGATCCAAGTCAGTGGAAAGAGACACAAGTCAATCTTCTGGAGTACTTAAGAGTTGGTGTTGGTGCGCCATTACCGAAATCGGTAGTCAGGCGTGCATTAAAGTTACAGGCTCTAAAAACAGCGCACGGCTTATCTGGTATCCATCCTTCCACTTATCAAGCGCTTCTTAAGCTGGCCAACAGTGAAACGCTTCCGAGAGTGCCTCGAAAAGGGAGCCTTGGAGCCAGTGGTGATTTGATTTCCATGGCCCATGCTATTTCACCACTGTTTGAACAAGGGCCAAGAGGCCCCCGTGATGTCATTGGGCTTGTAAACACCAATGCTATGATGGCTTCCTGGGCTATTGAACATGATTATCAGCTAAGAAAGCTATTAAGAGATTGTTTCAAATCTGTGGCATTAACCTCCATGGCCATAGGGGCGGGAGATGAACACTTCTCCGAAGGGTTGAGCTACGGAGAGGTGCACGGCAGTTATGCTCGTGCTGGCCAATTACTTACCCAGTTACGACGTGATTACCTGCGCTCCTCAAGAGTTATTGAGGGTGAAAAAAGCTTATTACAAGCCCGATATTCTGTTCGCTGTGCTCCCCAGATATTAGGCCACTGCCTTGATCTATTGGATTATTCAGAGGCAAAAATTCGTTCCGAAGCCACTGCTGTTGCAGATAACCCTCTAATTCTTGAATCAGGCCCATGGCATGGCGGATTGTTTTATGCGATTGGATTGGCAGCTTCTGCAGAATTTATGCAGGAAATTATCCATCGCTTAGCCGAAATGCTTGATCGACAAATATTGATTTTGATGGATCATCGCTTGAATGGAGGGCTGCCGGATAATTTAAATGCTGAATCGTTTAACCACTGTAAAGGAATTCATCAGTTATCGTCGGCTCTGTTCCAGGAAATAAAAGCTAGATCGACACCTGTGCGTCAGATGAGTTTCTCGTGTGAAGGAAACAATCAGGACTTGGTTCCCTGCGGAATGACAGCTCTCAATAATGTCAGCGACCAACTGGATAGCTTAAGGGAAATTATTCGAGCAGCGACTTTTTGCTCAGCTAGGGCAGCACTAATGCGTTCAAGTGGCGATTTGCCAGAAGCATTAAAATTAGTGAATTGGCCGCAATATACAACATCTCAATTAGAGAGCATTCTATGAATTTTAACTATTTAACAGGAAATTTTGGTATTGAGATTTCCGCTAAAGAAATTTCTGAATTAGATCTGGACACTGAGCAAACATTAAAAAATTTATGGCATGAACATGAACTTTTAGTTATCCGAGATATGGACCTGGATACTCAGGCATTTGTTAGGTTCTGCAGCTTGTTTGGGGAGCTTCAGCAGAACTATTTCTTCTTTCAAGGTCACTCAGAGGGTTATCCACAAGTTGCTAAAATTATTAAAGAGCCTGGTGAAAAGAAAAATACAGGAGGAATATGGCATCACGATCAGGGCTATTACTCCAACCCGGTAAAAGGTATCGCATTGTACGGTATTGATATTCCTTCTAAGGGTGGTGATACCCTCTTTACAAGTTCAACGCTTGCTTATGGGAGTCTGTCAACTGTAATGCAACAGTTAGTCGGTTCACTCAATGTGATACACACGACAGAGTTGATGCTTAAAAAACAGCCGCTGAAGAAATCAGTAGAAGGTAAAGATGGAGATGATTCAAGTATAGAACGAGCACTAAAATTGATGCCACTAGAATCTGCTATACATCCAGCAGTCTGTAAAAATTCTGTAACCGGTAAGCCTTTTCTCTACTTAAACCGAACTACCACCTCGCAATTTGAGGGAATGACATGCGATGAGAGTATGGGGCTTTTAAATTATTTATTTCAGCATATAGAAAAACCAGAATTCAATTGTCGAGTGCAATGGTGTCCTGGGACCTTGGTTATTTGGAATAATCACCAAGTCTTACACTATGCCGTCAATGATTACAATCAACGACGAGAATTACATCGTGTACATTTTTCTGCTGAAAAACCGATTAAGTACTATAAGTGATTAATTGGTGGATTTTATGAATTATTATGAGCTGCGAGCTGAGTTTTTAGATGTCAATAGTCAGCCTGAAATTGAAAGGCAGAGTTTAAAAGATGAACAGGTGAGGCGATTATTGCGAGAATCCTTTGAAAAATCTGATTATTATCGCAAGCTAATTATAAATAATAACATTGACATAGAGGAAATAAGAAGTTGTGAAGATTTATATAAGCTACCGATTATAAGTTCGGAAGTATTTTCAACTTCTATGTCAGAAGTTAGTATGAATTATGACAATATTGTTCGCTATTGTCATACTTCAGGCAGTACCGGTGCACCCAAGCGCGTGCCTTATACACGTAAAGATATTGAGCTGGCAATAATTTCTCAGGCTCGAAGCTATTTGCTTGCAGGTGTAGAACCATTCGAAAAGTGTTTATGTGCAATGACTTATGGTCCCTGGCCTAGTGGGATGATCTGTCATGCTGCCAGTGAAATTTTTGGTCTCACTATTCCAGCAGATTCTTTTCTAGGAATTGATCATCAGCTACAGAGTCTACAAAAAGATAAGCTGAATTATATGGTTTGCTTACCTTCATTGTTACCAAGGCTAGAGCGTTACTGTCTGGAAAAAAATATATCGCCCGCGTCTTTGAGTGTTAGGAAAATATTCGTAGTGGGTGAATTGTTTTCAGAGACTTTTCGGAGTCACTATGAGGGGGTATTCAACGCCAAGTTAATTAACATGTATGCAAATACGGAATTTGGGCTAATAGCGAGTGAATGCCAATATCATAACTTACATGTCTGGGAAGATTTTTTTCATGTAGAGGTTATTGATCCAGATACTGGCAAGTTATGTGAAGATGGCGTTACAGGGGAATTAGTAATAACAGCGCTGAAACGTGAAGCTCTTCCTTTGATTCGTTATAACACACACGATTTGGCTGAAATGTATAAGGAGCCATGTGAGTGTGGCCAAACTGGAGCCTATTTGGGCCCCATCAGAGGGCGTCGCGATAATATGTTCACAATCAATGGGGGAAATATATATCCAATTGTGTTGGAAAATATTGTTACAGCCATTCCTGGACTCAGCTCCTTTTACCATTGCATTATTGATAAGATTGATGGGCACGATCAATTATCATTTAAAATTGAAGCTAAAGATAATGTTGATGATCAGGAGAAAGAGTATTTGGCGGGTGAGTTTTATAGAGAGTTGACTAGTTTTGATCTAACGCTTCGTATGATATTCCTTGGGCTTGAGTCTGCTTCAAGACTAAATATAGATATCCTGCAGCCTGGTATAATTAGTCAGAAATCAGGGAAGATTAAAAAAATCATAGATAGAAGATGATTTATGCATCATCAATAGCTTTTCAGTTTGTTGTTTTTGTGGTTAAGTGTTCCCCCGTATAGATGTAGTATATCGAGTAAGGTTGAGGCTGGTTTAAAGTTAAAAATTGTTGGTTTGATAGGTGTGTATTTGGGTAAGCCTTACTTTTTTATTAATAAAAATTAAATTTCATATGGGGTGAGCTCATGCTCAGGTGTTGGATTTTTACGTATTTATTTTTGATGTCCTCTTTCTCTTTGGGGGTAGAGGTTGACAAGTCACCCTTGATAGTTGGCGATTCGATAAGCTTTTCATCCGCAATCTTAGATGAAAAGCGCACGTTGAATGTTTACCTACCAGCGAGTTATCAACGCGATACTAAAAGAAGTTACCCGGTAATCTATCTTTTAGATGGTTCTATGAATGAAGATTTTGTTCATATAGCTGGTTTGTTGCAATTTGGGTCCTTTTCCTGGATTAATATGCTACCGGAATCGATTCTTGTTGGAGTCGTAAATGTAGACAGGAAACGGGATTTTACATTCCCCTCGGCTAAGAAGCTGGATAGGCAAGAGTTTCCAACCTCTGGTGGTTCGGATAATTTTATAGGTTTTCTTGATGGAGAAGTTCAGCCTCTAATTGAAAATAATTATCGTGTAAACGGGGATTCTACTTTGATTGGCCAGTCCCTTGGGGGGCTTTTGGCTACAGAAATTCTATTTAAACGTGCAGATCTCTTCGATAATTACATCATTATTAGTCCAAGCTTGTGGTGGAGCGGAGAGTCTCTTTTGAAGAAAGTTCCTAAAGATTGCTGTGATGATAAGTCGGTCTATGTAGGTGTGGGGAAAGAAGGGGAGGTCATGGAACGGCTGGCAAGAACTTTATTCAATAAGTTAGATAATAATAAAAATAATATACACTTCGGTTATTTTGAACAGCTGGATCATGGCGATACGCTGCATCTTGCTGTATATGATGCATTTGATAAAATTTTTAATACTAAATATTTAGGTGATAAAAAGGATTAATTGGGTGCAAGTAGGCAGTAGTATTATGTCCTGATTTGTTGATCAAGTGGTTCTGTATTTTAAGATCATTTGTTTTTTGAAGGGAGGGTATTTATTAGCCCTTCCTGTAGTTCCTTTTTGTCCAGCTGGTGATATTTCCTCTTGATTTCATTGATGTCCACGCTGGGCTTGGGAAAAGTCATTTTTAAGGACTCCATTGCATCTGCCACTATGGAGGCAATCGCAAGATTCCTAAACCATTTGTGGTTTGCGGGAATGACAAACCATGGAGCATGAGAGTAGCTGCATTTTTTTAGGATATCCTCAAAAGCCTGGGTGTAGGCATCCCAGTAGCTTGCCTCTGTATAATCGCTCTCGCTGATTTTCCAGTGTTTGCTTGGGTCATCAATACGCTGTTTAAAGCGTTTCAGTTGTTCATCTGCATCAATATGCAGGAAAAATTTTAATACTAGGGTGTTGTGGTCGGCTAATAATTGTTCGAAGTGGTTGATATGATCGTAGCGCTTGGACCAGATGCTCTCTGGTACCATATTATGCACCCGTTGAATTAATACATCTTCATAGTGGGATCGGTTAAAAATCGCCACATGTCCCTGTGCAGGGGTGACTTTGTGACACCTCCACAGGAAATCATGGGCGGCTTCTTCTTTAGATGGCTGCTTGAAGCTGGTTACTGTACAGCCTTGGGGATTCATTGCTCCAAGCACATGATTAATAGTGCCATCTTTACCGGAGGCATCCCGACCCTGCAGGCAGATCAATAGGGAGCGCTTGTGCTCGGCATACATAAGATATTGCTGTGCGCGAATTCTTTCATCCAATTTATCAATGACAGGCTGGGCCTCTTCGCGATTTTTATAGCAATCTTTAAAACTGGCATCGATCTTATCTAACTGTACCTTGCTGCCGGATTTTACCTGGAATGCCTCGAAGCAATTCATAGTTTTATTTCTTCATGGTAAGTTAAATGATTTGTCCATGCAGGTTGGATTAAATATCCTGCAGACGTTGATAGAGTAGCTTCTTCACCAGATCCAGAATAAACATCCACAAAATCATATAGAGCCAAACGAGCCCGATAATACGCCAGGGAATAGCAGGTACCAGCCAACCAAATCCACACATCAAAACCGTGAGCGCCTGAGTACCAACAATAGCGATAAATAACTTCATTGCGGGCAGTGGCTTTGCGAAGAAGGCAGAGCGAGATCGCACGACAAAAAGTAGTAAATGGCCGCCGGCAACAATTTGTAAAAAAATAATCGTTTGGATCTGAGACTTATCCAGGGGTATCCAGGATTGCCATTGACTGTTTTGTAGCCATTCCATACCAATCAAAAGCAGCCCCATGGTTTGTGCGATAGAAAAAATGCCGATAATGGTTGAACCCAATAATAAATCGCGCATTTCCCAATGCACCGGCTCTTTCGGCAGCAGGGTGTTGTCGTAGGCAATAGTCATAATGGGAATATCGTCAAGCAGTGCCACTAATACGATCATGACTGGGGTGAGGGGAGAAAAACCGAAGAGGATAGTGGCAAACACCACCACCACCATAATATCCAGGGTCATGGATACCCGAAAGAGCACATAATTAATAATGCGCTCAAAGATCTTGCGTGCTTCGTCAATTGCATCCACTACAGTGGAGAGGCCCGGAGCGGTGAGAATAATCGCCGCTGCGGCACGGGCCGCATCGGTGGCGCCACTAACGGCAATTCCGCAATCAGCTTGTTTTAGGGCTGGCGCATCGTTGACACCGTCTCCGGTCATTGCCACCTGGTGCCCTCTCTCTTGTAAGGCTTTTACGATTGCGTACTTATGTTCGGGGAAAACACGGCCAAAGCCATCGGCGCGCTCAACACAATCGACCACCTGCTTGGATAAGTGGTCCATATTCTCCGAGTCTGTAAAAACATCGGCGGCGGCGTAAATATTCTGCCCAATCCCCACCTGAGCAGCGATTTCTTTGCCGATAGCGACGTCGTCGCCAGTAATCATTTTTACCTGCAGCCCATGCTCCCGGGCCCGGCTGATGGTTTGTTTGGAATCATCCCGAGGCGGATCTTCTAAAGAGAGGATGCCAAGAAAGCTCCATCTTTTCCCATCATTGGAACTCGCCACACCCAGGGAGCGTAAACCCCGTGCGGCGAGTTCCTGCACGCAGTCTGAGGCTTTCTTTTCATTATCACCACTGAGCTTGCACAATTGCATCACCGCTTGGGGCGCACCTTTGCAATAAAACAAAGAATTTCCACTGTCATCGACTACTTGGGCCTGGGCACGCTTGATTACTGGGTCGAAAGGAGTGAATTCTTTAAGCTGGTAATTATTCAGTGCTTTCTTATCTTTGAGGCCGGCAAAAATTGCCTGATCGATCGGATCACTAGAACCTTTTTCCGAGGCGAGTGCCGCGGCGAGAATTAACTGTTCCGGGCTCTTGGCGACAAATAATTTGGGGTCGTGCAGGCTTAGTTGGTTCTTGGTGAGCGTTCCGGTTTTATCGGAGCAGAGAATATCGACCCCGGCAAGCTCCTCTATAGACTCCAGTCGCGAGACTATGGCTTTTTTTCGGGATAGCGCCAGGGCACCGAGTGCGTTAGTGACAGTGATTACGGAGGGCATTGCCACGGGAATCGAGGCAATTAATAGCACCAGGACTGTGCGTAAAATATTAATAATGTCCGACCAGTGCCAGCTGGGGGCCACCACGATATCCCGATAGAGCTGGGTACCTACCAGTAACAAAGCCAGCACCAGGCACAGCACTATCAGGAAATCGCCAATATGAGTAACGGCTTTTTGCGAGTGAGAGGCGCCTTGGCCGGCACCGGCTACCAACTTTGCGGTGCGGCCAAAAAAAGTATTACGCCCGGTGCCAATTGTAACGGCGGTCATTTCGCCGCGCTTGGCGATACTACTGGAATAACCGATGTCTCCTATTTTTTTGCTGACCGGCAATGACTCACCCGTAAGTGCAGCCTGATCGATACTGATGGATTTGCCGTCGACAAAGCGCACATCTGCGGGCACCACTTGGCCGAGCTTGATTCGTACAATATCCCCGGGAACCACATCGGCGGCGTCAATGGTATGAAAACTACCATCGCGCAACACCTCCGCCTGTGGCGCCATGCTGGCCTTGAGCGCGGCCAGAGCATTGGAGGCCTTGTGCTCCTGCCAAAATCCCGCCACCGCATTGTAAAGTAGTAGCGCCATAATAATGGCGAAATCTGGCCAGTGACCGATAAGTGCCGATAGCAGGGCGGCGGCTTCGATCATCCAGGGGATGGGCCCCCAAAAAAAACGCAGAAACTTGAGTAGTGCGCTTTGTTCTTTCTCCTGGATGCTATTGGGGCCATAGCGTTGTAGACGTGTCTCGGCCTCGGCCTGGCTTAACCCCTGAGGTGAGGTGTTGAGTGCCTGGTAAATGGAGGGTAAATCGGCTTTCTGCAGGTCAACCTGGGAGCCTTTTAAGTCGGCTTTACTGGCGTTTCCGCTTTCGGATTTTGGCCCGGGTATTGGCACGGATCGACTCCGCCTGTTGAAAATAATTTCCCGTCGAATGGTCCGCCTGTTAACGACAGTTGGGGTTAAATACGGCTAATCATTATTGAATGATTGGGCGGTGTATCCATATTAATTGAACATTATAGGCTGTGATCTGATGGACACCCGTAGCTAATAATTTTCAGCTTGATCAGCTTAAAGACATCCTTTTTTAAAGGTGTCCAGGCTGAAGTCCCAAAAGGCTTTAACGCGTGCTGAATTGCGCATTTGAGGATGAGAAAGTAACCAGAAATGGCTTTGGAACTCTTTAAGCTCGAATACTTTCTTTAGTTTGTAAGGTTGCACCATTTTTTGGTCCCCTTCGGGCAAAATGGCAAAACCCAGTTTTGCATTGGCTGCACCTGCCGCCGCCATTACCGAATTACAGTAAATTACTTTGCGGCTATTCTTAAATATTTTTTCACTCCAGCGACCAATCGGCAAACTCAAGCCGCGATAACCAATAATATTCTGCTGCTTAATCTCATCCAGTGTCATTGGACCGCTAACCAAGTCTGGATGGGCAAAAATATGCCAGTTGATATCAAAGAGCTTCTTGGCAATGAGGTTATCCGGAGCGCTAGGTGATCCACGAAAGGCAATGTCCGCCTCCCTCTTCTCCAGTGATAGGTGTTCCGCCGAGTCTATGAGTTCAAATTCAACTTTGGGGTGGTGTGTGCGAAAGGCGGCACAGAGTTTTGGGATCACCTCATAAGAGTAAGAGCCGATTGAGGTAATACGGATAATGCCTTCCATTTCCAGGTTTTTAATGCCGGTATTCAAGGCAATGGCATTGATATTCTCGGCGGCTTTTCTGGCGTGTTCTAAAGCCGCATTCCCTTCGTCTGTGAGGAAATAGCCCTGCCTGTCTACCACGAAAAGCTGGCAGCCAAGATCTTTTTCCAAGGCCTGTAGACGTCTCCAGGCGGTGGAATGGTTTACCCCCAAGGCTTTGGCTGCACTCTGTAGGGAGCCGTGATCTGCCACGGCTATCAGGTATCGAAGATCGTTCCAGTCCATCATTTTGCATTTATGCAATTATAAATTGCATAAATTGATAATTTAGTTGCCAATTTGCAGAGATTATAGTCTCCGCATCATTGATGTTCACTAGCTGGAGAGACTATGAGTCACAAAATTCTTGCCGTTTATGCCTCTGCCTTAGGGGACCATTCGACTTCCAGGTCACTGGCTAAGCACTGGCTGTCACGACAGGCTGCCACTGAAGTCACCGAGTTGGATTTAAGTCTTAACCCAGTTCCGCATTTGAGCGGTGAAATGGTAAGTGCCTTCTTCACCCCTGAGGAACAGAAAAGTGCAGCCCAGAAAGAGCTAACGGAGTATTCGAACAATCTTATTGAACAGGTCAAAAATGCAGATACGGTACTGATTGCAGCACCCATGTATAACTTTGGTAGCCCATCTACTCTGAAAGCTTGGTTTGATCAATTAGCGCGGGCCGGAGTGACTTTTACGTACACAGAAAATGGGCCAGAGGGTTTGATTAGAGATACCAAAGTGGTCTTGGTCACGACATCTGGGGGTTTCTATAAAGATTCTGTTATTGATTTTCATGAGCCCTACATCAAGCATTTTCTCTCATTTATTGGCATTGACGATGTCACGGTCATTTATGCCGAAGGGCTGAATATGGGGGATGACCACAAAGAGAGTGCCTTAACTCAGGCTAAGGTAGCTCTGGAAGCGATCTGATCTATGAGGCGCACAGCAAAGTAAGTAGAGCAAAGTTAAAAAAGCCGGCTTTGGGCCGGCGGAGAAGCAGACGTCGAAAGGATAAATGACGTTGCAGAGAGACAGAAAAACCAACTTATAGCCCAGGGAGAGATGCTGCAGTTTTTCTGAAATTGGCAGCCGGTGGTTGTTGCCACCAGCTGGTAAAATTTTTTGACGGGCTGTTAAAGCCTGAAATTAATTACTGTTTCGCAATACACCGGCGCCAGCGGCGGGCAAAACCAGCGTGTTTTCTCTCAGCTCCATTGCAAACAGGCCTGGAGTAATATCCTCGGCCCCAAAAAACTCTTGTGGCAGAGCGTAGCTTTCCTCAGTGGTGCCTAGATTCAGGGCGACCAGGTATACTTCCTTATCTGCGCGGCGCACGAACACCAATAAATCATTGCCGGTATCGAGAACTTCCTGTTGTGCGGTTGCCAGACTTTGGGGCAGTTGCCGGTGCCATTCGATCAATGCACGGAACTGGTTGAGCATGGAGTGCTGGCTGTCTTGCTGCAGATTCACGGCTAAGTTCCGGTGACTCTGGGAAATCGGTAACCAGGGTTTCCCGCTGGTGAAGCCGGCTTGATCAGCGCTATCGGTCCAGGGCATAGGCGTGCGGCAGCCATCGCGACCTTTGAACTCGGGCCAAAGGTTAATACCGTAGGGGTCCACCAAATCCTCAAAGGCGATATCCGCTTCCGCCAGACCCAGTTCTTCTCCCTGATATAGGCATACGCTACCGCGCAGTACAAGTTGCATCAGTAGGAACAGGGGCGCGCGCTTTTGCGCTAGCTCCAGACTAAGGCCGTGGTTCCAGCGGGTGATAGAGCGCGGCACATCGTGATTGCTAATGGACCAGCAGGGCCATCCTTTTTCAATTACCGCGCGGTTCTTTTCCAGGGTTTCGCGCAGGAATTGCGCGCTGCAATCCTCGGTTAATAAATCGAAGGAATAGGCCATATGTAGGCGCTGCTCCGTGGTGTAGTCCGCCATGATCTTATGGGTATTATCGTCACCCACTTCGCCCACGGTAACGGTACCCGGGTATTGATCCATCAGCTGGCGCACACGCTGTAAAAACACCAGGTTTTCTGGCTGGGATTTGTCGTTCTTGTGCCATTGGTAATCGTAGTGATTGACCGGCGGCAGTCCTTTCTTATCCAGCTTAAGCGGGCGGGGAGGATTATCGCTGAGGGCCTGTTGGTGGAAGATAAAATTCACCGCATCCAGGCGGAAACCATCCACACCGCGATCCAGCCAGAATTTCATATCCGCCAGCAACTGCGCCTGCACCTCGGGGTTGTGCACATTGAGATCCGGTTGCTCTTTGAGGAAGTTGGCCAGGTAGTATTGGCGGCGGCGGGTACACCAACGCCAGGAGCCACCACCGAAAACAGATACCCAGTTATTGGGCGGGTTGCCATCGGCCTTAGGGTCCTGCCACACATACCAGTCGGCTTTGGGGTTGTCGCGGCTGCAGCGGCTCTCCTCGAACCAGGGGTGCTGATCTGAGGTGTGGCTCAGAATCTGATCGATAATAACTTTCAGGCCGCGGGCATGGGCGGCCTCAATTAAGCAGTCGAAATCCTGCAGATTGCCGAAAATCGGGTCCACATCGCGGTAGTCCGCCACGTCATACCCAAAATCTACCATGGGGGATTTAAAGAAGGGGGATATCCAAATAGCGTCCACACCGAGGGATTTCACGTAATCCAGCTTCTGGGTGATACCTGGCAGGTCGCCGATACCATCGCCGTTGGCGTCGCAGAAACTGCGGGGGTAAATCTGGTAAATAACGCTGTTGCGCCACCACTCGGTGCTGTTGCCGTTCATGGATTACTGCCTTGTCTCATTATTCGAAGGGTGGGGCGGGCCCACTCAGGAAAGGATAGGGTGAGTATGGCGAAGGGCGGAGCCGCGTTCCTCCTCCCCATAGAGGGGGGGAGGGGCTGACCGGGGGGATTTAGAGCGGGAGTAACAAGTTTCGGTAACTGTTTAAATAGAGATGTAGAGAAATCCTGTGGTGGAGCTTTGCGCACATCCCTGTGCCCCGACTCGCAGTTACTCCTATGGGCGGTCCTGCACCGAGCGCAGCATTTGTTCGGCCAGGGTAATCGCTTCCTGGCGGTCTTTGACATCCAGCTTTTGGTAGAGGCTGCGGATGTGGGTTTTGATGGTACTCGGCGCCACTTTGAAATGTCTGGCGATACGCTCGTTCGAAAGGCCTGAATGAATAGCGTTTAAAACCTGCCACTCCCTTGGAGTGAGTGGAGAGTGACGCAGAAAATCCGGTACCGCGTCGCTGGCGAGAATCTCGCGAATAATAGTGTCGTCTAGCTCAATACGAATGCCACCGTCCAACTCAGGTTGCTGCTGGGCGAGTTTAATCAGTACTTGGGCCTTGTCGGTGGGTGCCTCATCCAAGCCCCGTTCCAGCGCAGCCTTGAGAATCACAATCAGGGGTTTGCCAATTTGTAGAAAGCTGGCGCGAAATCCTCTGCCTGCGGCCAGCAGTAGCGCCTCGCTAATGGCTTCCACGGCTTCACCGTGCTGTTCGCGCAGCCACAACAGGTGGGACTCCAGCACACGGTTGCGCAGGCGATCGGTGACTAAATGACACTCTTCAGCGACCTGTTGCAGGCGGCTGAGCAGGCGATTGGCGTCGGACCAGCGGTGCAGTTCAATCAGTGCGCGCACATGGTTGCGGCCGTGACACTGTTCAAAGTGATTACTGGGCCTGTCTGCAACTGGCGCAGCTTGCTCCAGCCAGCTGGCAATGGCTTGTTGGTTGTCCAGGGCGCGCCAGGTGCGAATACGTGCAGCATCGGCATTGGCAACCCAATCGCGGTGATAGCGCCCATCTGAGAGTAAGCGGTCGATGCGGGCCAGCCACTCCAGCGACTCCTCTTTTTCTCCGCGCGCCTGGGCGAGTTTCAGGAGCAGCGTGTATTCCGGCAGTAGCCAGTGTTCACCCACTTTGCGGTTGATCTGCATTCCCCGCCGGGCCGAGTGCTCGGCGCTCTCCAAATCCCCCTTTT
Organism: Microbulbifer variabilis; assembly: GCF_023716485.1. NCBI lineage: Bacteria > Pseudomonadati > Pseudomonadota > Gammaproteobacteria > Cellvibrionales > Microbulbiferaceae > Microbulbifer > Microbulbifer variabilis. The sequence continues at coordinate 4,246,294 of NZ_CP092418.1, read as the reverse complement.
CCCACTGCAGCTGTCCGAGCAGGCGGCAGACAAACTCAGCGATGGGCAGGGTGGAGAGGTGGTGTTTCTGCACCAGGTTGGACACCTTTTTCTGCAGTGAGGCAGATTTTTGTAGAAGCCCCTGGGCGAAGGCGATCTCACTCTGTTGGCAGATGGCCCAGGCGGCGCTGGGAATATCTCCCTCGGCGATAGCCAGGGCCTCCACCTCCAACATATGGGTCGCGGCGGGCTCTAATGCGCCCAGGCAAAAACTGGTCTCACCGGTGACAAGCAGTGCCGAAATCCGCTCGCCTAGTTGGTTGGGTTGTAATAGCCCCAGGGCCTCTTCGGCATACTCTTTGGCCTGCAGGGTCTGGCCGCGGGCGATGGCCACTTGGGCGCGCATGGTGGCGAAGGCCCCTTCAAACTGACGCCATTGCTGTGGGTCCTGCCGCTGCAGCCAGCTCTCGGCGGTGGCGAGCATTTTCTCGCACTGGTCGTATTCAAAATTCTCCCGCGCCATTTTTGCCGAGAGCAGGGTGAAGCGCGCACTCTGCTGCAACGCCTCACTGCCGAGCCATTCCAGGCAATCACGCAACAAGCGCGACTGCCCGCCGCGCAGCAGTATTTCTCCCTGGCTATCGAGCAGCTGACACAGGCGCTCGCGGTCACTGCCGGCGAGGGCATGGCGCAGGGCTTCCAATGGCTGTTCCATTTCCTGCCAGGAATCACAAGCGAGAGCGTGCAGGTGCAACAGCTGCTCTCGATTGGTGAGCTGGCGCTGCAGGAAGCGGGCGAAGACTGGGTGGAAGCGGAACCACTGGCGGCTGGAGTCCTGAGCCTGCAGGAAGAGTCCGCGTCGCGCCGCCTCTTCCAGCAGTTTTTGGCCATCGTTGCGGCCACTCAGGCGTTCCGCCAGCTGGGCATTGACACGGGTGAGGATCGAAGTGCGAGCGAGTAACTCGCGCAGCTCTGGCTCCAGCCTTTCCAGCACTTCTTCGGCCAGATAGTCGAGGATATGGCTGTGGCCCTGCTCCAGTTCCGTCAGGTAGCGGTCTACTTCTTGGCGATCGCGCACCGACAGGGCGAACAGTTGTACCGCCGGTGGCCAGCCCTCGCTCAGGTGGTGCAGTTGAGCGGCGCGGTCGCCATCGAGATTAAATGGCAAGCGCTGCTTCAGCAGACGTGCGATCTCTTCGGTATTCAGGGCCAGTTGATCGCTGCCCAGCTCTAATAGGCGGCCTTGTACGCGCAGGGTGGCCAGTCCCAGGGGCGGCTGGCTGCGGCTGGTGAGAAGGACCCCGACGCCTGGTGGTGCGTGGCGCAACAGGAAGCGAGTGACGCTGTGCACCGCCTGGTTGTCGATATGGTGGTAGTCGTCGAGCACTATGCGCAGTTCGCTGGGCAAGCTGCGCAGTTCACCCAGCAGATGACTGATGACAGTTGTTGGATCCGGACTTTGTGGCGCCGCCAATAAGCGACAGGTTTGCGGTACGCCTTTGCCGGTAGCGCGATGCACGCTTTCTACCAGATAACGACAAAACTGGCTCGGTTCATTGTCGCTGGCATCAAGGGTATACCAGGCCATTGGATTTTCCTGCGCCGAGGCCCAGGAAGTGACCAGCGTGGTTTTACCGTAGCCCGCCGGTGCCGTCACAAGCAGCAGCTGGTCGCTGTCGCTGTCGTCGAGCAGTGCCAGTAAGCGCGGGCGCACCAGGGTATGCTCGGAGCAGTCCGGCAGGCTGTATTTGGAAGTTAAAAGCATCGCTGCGGGCAGGATTGTTTTAAATGTCTGATTTTTATACAGAGGTATTATGCACTAGCGGAGCGCTTTTGTGACAGATTTGCGCTGAGGATAGGACGACTTGCTGGATTCTCTTTGGCTAATACTAGAAGTGGCTTTGCTTATGACGGTATATTGATTGGCGGATCCAATCAGTCTTACCGATCCAGCCCAAAGAGACAAAACAATCAGAAAGAGACCCTGCGGCCAGTTTTTGGCTTGCGGTGTCCGGTGTCCGGTGTCAGGAACACATCCCTGTGTTCACCGAGACCGGCGTAGAGCTACCCGACAGCGTTATCTGCTTTCCCGGCTGACATTCATTGTCGTAATACACCAACGTTTGTACGCAGTGGGGGATTCTTGGATCACTGGATTATGAAAAAACAGAGTTATTTCCGAAAAAAATTTGGTGAATAACTGATGCCGTCAGGGAAGTAGGTGCGGCTTCGACAACAATAATAAAAAAGAGGGAGTTATGGCCGATATTGTGGTTTTGGCAGCGCCGGCTGTGGATGCCGCACACAGGAACTGTGTAAAGCACTTGTTTTCCATGCTCAGGGAAACCCTGGATGACGACTGGGCGCGCCTTCATTGCGATACTTTTCCTACTGTGGAAGCACTGCCAGGTAATACCCAGCGAGTATTTGAAGATATGCGCAAGTGCGAGGTGGATAGTCTGCGCGCGCGCAAATTCCTGCTCAACACCCTGGCTGAGAACTCGGCGCAATTGGGGGATATCCATAGCCGTAGTGGTCTCTACGAGAGGACCCAGACAGCCATTTATCAAACTCTACAAAAGGCTGCAGCCGCCGCTGGCGATTGCGCTCCGGTGTTGCTTATCAGTCATTCGGCCAGCTGTATTAGCTTGTCCAACTATTTGTGGGATGCCCAGCGGCCCAGCGTTAACCACGGTGTCTGGCGCGATGGCGGGCCAGCCGAGGTGCGCAAGGGCTCCGCGCGGGAGCGCTTTTTGCGCCTGAAAACGCTCAGCCATTGGTATACCCTCGGGGCCGGCACGCCGCTGTGGTTTGGGGCCAAGCAGCGCGATCAGATCCAGGCGGTGGCTACGGCCTCCCGCGGGTATCAATTCCGCTGGAAAAATTTCTATCATCCGAATGATCTGCTCGGCTGGCCTCTTAAGCCTCTCAGCCCCAGTTACAACCAAGCGGTATTTCGGGATTACGCGACAAGGCCACTGTCCGATCCAGATAATGCCCTGGCCGGTCCACAGCTACTGCCACCGGAGGATTACTGGCGCAATGAATTGGTGTGGGAGCAGCTCAGCAAGGACCTGAGCACTCTTCTGCAAAACACCAAGCCGAAGGCAGACGCATCCGCACAGCGATCTCGGCGGGCAGTCGCGGTATAATCGCGGCACTAGCTACTACTCCCGAATAAGGATGGGTTTTACCATGTCGCTGCAATTTCACTCGGTCCCGGTCACTCCTTTTCAGCAGAATTGCACCTTGCTCTGGTGCGAAGATAGCAAGCGTGCCGCAGTGGTGGATCCGGGTGGCGACCTGGACAAAATTCTGGTGGCGGCGCAAGAGCGCGGGCTCAAACTTGAGAAAATCCTACTTACCCACGGTCACCTGGATCACGTGGGTGGCACTGCGGCGCTCTCTAAACAATTGCAGTTGCCGATTGAGGGACCCCACGAGGGCGATGGTTTCTGGATCGAGCAGCTGCCGGTGCAGGCGCAGATGTTCGGTTTTCCCTCAGTGGAGGTGTTCACCCCGGATCGCTGGTTGCAGCAGGGCGATACCGTGACTGTCGGCGACCAGGAGTTGGAGGTGCATCACTGCCCTGGCCATACCCCGGGACATGTGATCTTTTTCCATCGTCCGAGCAAGTTGGCACTGGTGGGCGATGTGCTGTTTGCTGGTTCTATTGGCCGCACCGATTTCCCCCAGGGGGATCACGACACTTTGATTCGTTCGATCACCGAACGCCTGTGGCCACTGGGTGACGATGTACGCTTTGTCCCGGGTCACGGTCCTATGTCCACTTTTGGTCAGGAGCGTCAGACCAATCCGTTCGTCGCCGATAAACGTTTCGGCTGATAGGTGGTACCGGCAAAACAATAATCTATCGGAAGCCCTTTCCCATGCCTGTAAAGCTAAGTGTTTTCCTGTTGATTCTGGCTACTGCTATTAGTGGTTGCGCTGTTATTTCCGAGGCGGATTGCCGCAGTGGGCTCTGGTATGAGCGCGGCCTACATGACGGCGCCCGCGGGCGCTCCCAGGCGCTGGTGTACGATATCGCCAAGGAATGCCAAAGTTACGAAATCTATGTGGACAGCGAGGCCTGGCTCCGGGGCCACGAAGAGGGCGTGGAACAATTTTGTACTGCTGAAAATGGCTACGCTCAGGGACGTCAGGGGCGAAAATATGAGGGCGTATGCACTGGGCCCACCGCAGATATTTTTTTGCAGAATTACCAGCGTGGCCTGGCCGACTATCGCGTAGCGCAGCAGTATCGCGATTTATTGTGGCGCCGGGATAATTTAGAACGTGAGCTTTACTCCCTACATCGCGCCCTTAGGCACAGTGATAGCGACAACCAGAGGCGTGCGCTTTACTTCCAGCACAGCCGACTCGAATGGGAGTTGCGCATGTTGGATTTAGAACTGCACCGCTATGGCCTTTTCGGCCCAGACTATTTCACGCCGGGTTTTTATCCGCGCAGCTTTTTTTCATCCGGTTTTTTTTACTGGTGAATTTAGTGGGCTGATATGGCAAGTCAATTCAGTCATTTCCCCCGACCCCAGTTTGGATTTTCAAGAGAGTTATTCCCATGGCAATTTGGCACGTTACTCCCACCCTGGAAGAGATTAACCGGGGCACCGCCCAGTGTATGCCCGGGTATCTGGGCCTGGAGATTACCGCAATCGGTGAGGATTACCTGGAGGGCAAGTTGCCGGTGGATCATCGCACTCGCCAGCCGTTCGGTATTCTACATGGCGGTGCCAATGTGGTGTTGGCGGAAACCCTGGGATCTATCGGTGCCAATCTGCTGGTGGATAACAGTAAGTTTTACTGCGTTGGCCAGGAGATTAATGCCAATCATCTGCGTCCTGTGCCGGAGGGTGAAGTTACTGGCCGGGCCAAGCCGGTACATATCGGGCGCACTAGCCAGGTGTGGGAAATTCTGATTTACGCCCCCAATGGCAAACTGAGTTGTATCTCCCGAATTACCATGGCAGTTGTGGCTCATGCCGTTGGGTAAACTTTACCGGGTTTTATTGAGGCGGTTTTTATGAGTGAAGTGCGGGAATATTTTTTTGAAGATCTTCCCTACCGCCTGGTGCGTTCGGCAAGGCGCAAGCGCCTGGGTTTGGTATTGGCTCAATCCGGCGTGGAAGTACGTATTCCTCAGCGCTGCGCTGCCCGCCACGGCCATCAGTTTTTGCAGGAAAATATCCAGTGGGTACGCGCCCAATTGCTCGCTGCCAACCAGCGTGCGGCACAAGTGCCACAATATCGTTTTGAGTTTGGTGAGCACTTTCCTTGGCTGGGTAAAATGCGCCCCTTGGAGCGCGCGTCTAATCGGGGTGGTGCCGCAATCACCGAAGAGGCCATTCATCTCTATACCTTATCGCCAACCCCCACAGCGCAGCAATTACAGGGGGCCCTACAGCGCCTCTACCAGCGCGAGGCGTTGGCCCTATTAACAGAAAAGTCCCAGTGCTTGGCCGAACAACTGGACTTGCAGTTTTCCACACTGCGAATTCGCCGCACCAAGAGTAAGTGGGGGCACTGCAGTATTCGTGGAGACCTGCAATACAACTGGCTGGTATGCCTGGCACCGGAACCGGTGGTGGATTATCTGGTGGCCCATGAGGTCAGCCATTTGCGCCACCATAACCACGGCCGCGATTTTTGGCTGCTGGTTCAAAGTGTTTGCCCCCGCTATAAAGAGCTGCGCCGCTGGCTGCGTGATAACGGCCACCGCCTCACGGTATAGACTTTACCGACAGGTCCCATTGATTTCAGATGTTTTGAATATTCAGTAATTTCCTATGAGCAGAAAACCGCGTTTTATCACTCCGCGTAAGACGGTAAAAAAATCTTTGCCCACCCAGGCAGAAGCCTGCGTGGAAAAATTCAGCCACGATATGCGCGGTCTTGCCCGTGTGGGTAAAAAAACAGTATTTATCGATAACACCCTGCCTGGTGAAGAAGTGCGTTTTCGTTATAGCGCTCATCGGGCTCGCTTCGATGAGGGTGTTACCAGTGAGATAATTCAGGCTTCGCCACTGCGCTGTGAACCGCGCTGCCCCCATGTGTCCCTGTGCGGGGGCTGCTCCCTGCAACACCTGCAGGTCGATGCGCAAATTGTCGAAAAACAAAAAATCCTGTTGGATCAGCTGGCCCGTTTTGGTGGTATTAAACCTGAGGAAATTTTACCTCCATTGCTAGCAGAACCTTACGGTTACCGGCGCAAGGCACGTATCGGTATTCGCCTGGTGAAATCGGCAAAAGGTAAAAAACTCGTTTTTGGTTTTCGCAAAAAGCGCAGCAACGATTTGACCGATATCAATGAGTGCCATGTTTTGCACCCCTCCATCGCTCAACATATTCCCGCGCTGAAGCTACTGGTGGCGGAGAGCGAGGGGCGCGCGCACTTTTCCCAGTTGGAAGTGGCGGTCGGTGATGATATGGCGGCCTTAGTGTTACGACACCTGCAGCCTTTATCGGAAGGGGATCGACAGCGCTGGCAAGACTTCGCTAAATCATCAGGTATACACATGTATATACAACCTGGTGATGCGGCTTCGATTCAGCCTCTGTGGCCAGAGAATGGCGAGAATTCCCTCAGTTATCGTCTGCCGGAATTTGACCTGAGCCTGCACTTCCAGCCGATGGATTTCTTCCAGGTGAATTTCGAGGTCAACCGACAGATGGTGAGTCGTACTGTGCAGTTATTGGACCCGCAACCCGGCGAGAGGGTGTTGGATCTTTTCTGCGGATTGGGAAATTTCACCTTGCCATTGGCACGTCGCGCCGGGGAGGTCATCGGTATTGAAGGCCTGGGTGCTCTCACTCAAAGGGGCAAGGATAATGCCGAACTTAATGGGCTGAACAATGTGCGCTTTCACACTGCCGACCTGAACGAGGAAATGGTGAAAAAGGCCTGGGCCAGCGACGGCTTCGATAAAATTTTGCTGGACCCACCGCGCGATGGCGCCCTGCAGGCGGTGCGTGGTATTGCCCGTTTCAAGGCGCAGAAAATTGTTTACGTGTCTTGTAACCCGGCGACTCTGGCGCGGGATGCGGGAGAATTGACGCAGCTGGGTTACCGTCTTAAGCAGGCCTGTGTTATGGATATGTTTCCGCAAACAGCCCATGTGGAATCCATGGCGGTATTTGAGCTGGATTCCTAAAGCCATTTATTCAATTTTTTTCCGTCTCTGTGTGTCATTTAAAAAGTCCTGAGGAGCGGAGGTAAAGCAGTTTTGCCTGATGCCAGAGCAGTGGCCTGTGCGTTGGTGCGGGGGGCAAACTGGCGTAAACTGCTGGCAAACTTATCAAGCGAAGATGTTATGCAAAGCGAACCCTTAACTGATGATTTTGAAGAAAACTGCGCACGTTTTTTGCCAGAGGCTGCCGAACAGGGCTGCGTCTGGGCGCTGCAGGGGGAAGAGGGCTTTGCGTTGTGCGAATCCGAAAAGCGCCCACAGACTGAAGTGATGCCCTTTTGGTCCCAGCGGGAATTTGCCCAGGCACACTGTGAGGGCGATTGGGCGGAATACCAAGCGGTAGCTATCGACCTGGAAGAATTTATGGATGACTGGCTCACCGGTATGCACGAGGATGTACTGCTGGTGGGGCTGAACTGGAACAATGAGCTGGAAGGTGTGGAGCTGGAACCCATCGACCTGCTGGAGCAATTGGAGCAGGAGCTGCAATAAGCTGCGCCATAGTGCCCCACCCAGCGGATAAAAATTAAACAACGGGGTGTCTTAATGGAGCAGTTTCTCGGCCTGAGTACAGTAATTTACGGTGTAACAGATATTGCAGAGGCCCGTGCCTGGTATGCGCAGCTGCTGCAGAAAGAACCCTATTTCGATAGCGATTGCTATGTGGGTTTTCATCTCGGCCATTGTGAACTGGGCCTGAATCCGGATGCGCGCAGCGCGATCAGCCGCGCGGATGGGGTGATCGCCTACTGGGCGGTTGCGGATATGGCCGCACAGGTCGAGCGTCTTGGAGCCATGGGTGCGCGACAACACAGCGATGTGGTGGATGTTGGCGAGGGCGTACTGATGGCGAGTTTTCTCGATCCTTACGGCAATATTATTGGCCTGATTGAGCATTCCCAGGCCGTGTCGGAGGATTCGAACCAGTAAACGGAGCAGTCCCCGTGAACAAACCACCAGTTTCCAGTTTTCGAAAATCTCCTGATAGCTTTGCCGCAGAGAGCCTTGCCCAAATTGGCCGTGGCTATGTGGCGCCAGACAGAGTCGCTCTGATTACGGGATGTTCCAGTGGTATTGGTCGCGAGCTGGCCCTGGCCTTGCATCGCCGCGGTACTATTGTTATCGCTACCGCGCGACGCCCGGAAAGCCTGCAGGAACTGGCGGACCTGGGGATCGCTACCGAAGCTTTGGATGTTAATAGCCAGGCAGATATTAACCGGGTGCTACACGCTCTCAAGGCCGCTTACGGTCGCCTGGATATATTGATCAACAACGCCGGTTACGGGCAGATGGGCCCACTGATGGAGCTGGATACCCGTTCCCTGGAAAATCAATTTCGCACCAATGTATTTGCCCCACTGGCACTGGCGCGCGCTAGCGTGCCGTTAATGCGCTCGGGCAAAGGGGCTGTAATTTGTAATATCGGTTCCGTATCCGGTGTTTTGGCTACCCCTTTCTCTGGGGCCTACTGCGCTTCCAAAGTGGCCCTGCACACACTCTCGGAAGTCTTGCGCCTGGAACTAAAACCTTTTGGGATTCGCGTTATGACGGTACAGCCTGGGGCTATTGCCTCGGAGTTCGGCCGCCACGCGGAAGTATCATTGCGCGGTCTCTTGCCCCCAGATTCAATGTATAAGCGCCAGGAAGAGGTGGTACGCGCCCGAGCACAGGAATCTCAACAAAATGCCACCCTGGCCAGTTCTTTGGCACGTAAGTTAGTACGTGAACTACTACGTAAACGGCCGCGCACACTGGTGCGTATCGGCAATCGCAGCCGCCTGTTGCCCTGGCTTGCGCGCTGGTTACCGCATAAATTGCGGGACTGGATTTTATTGCGCCGTTTCAAGTTAAACCGTTTGGCGCACAAGGTATAAGAGAGGCTTAGGGCTGCCTCCCCGGTGTTTTTCATTTGAGTGATTAATTACTTTTCTGCTCGATGCATTACTGGAAATTATCCACTTAAAATTTTTACGCATTAACTAACAGTCGCGCCTGTGATTCAGCCAGTCCTTCACTTCTGAAAAACTACCGCGAAATAGGATAGGGCTGTCACGCTTTTCCATCAGGTGGTTGTAACCACCATCGTAATATTCTCGCAATAAACACATCACCAGTGGAATATAGGCCCCACTGTTTCCACTCTGTTGTAATTCTCGATTTGCATCCATAAGTTGTGCATCCAATATTTGATGGCGTAATCCACCGAGGCGCTTGCGGATTTTACTCAGGTTGTTGCGCAGTTCTTCTCCCAATGTTGCTGCGGAGGAGTTGTCAGCAGTTTTAAAGCGCGGCAGGGCCTCGCAAACATAATCTTGCACAATACGCCGGGCTCGTTGCTCCAGCGGCTCCTCCACCAGGACTCTGGGAGCGTTTTTCATGGCATTTTGTAATGTTGGGGGCAGGGCACAGCGGCCAATAAGCCGGCTTTCATCCTCGATAAAAACTGGTCCGGTAGCTTGCGACAGCTTGAGTAAATCGATACCCACTTGGTTTTCAAAATCGATTTGAGAAGGCTGATCACAACCCGTACGGCCAAAGCTGGAGCCGCGGTGCCTGGCAATCCCCTCCAGGTCGAGTGCCCGTTCTGCACCCTGAATTAACTCTGTCTTACCACTGCCGGTGTGACCGGCAATAACGATCAGCGGCAGCTCCTGGCTCAGGCCTTCCAGCTGGCTGAGCAGATAGGTGCGCATAGCCTTGTAGCCACCATTAATCAGTGGATAATCAATTCCCATATCTCGCAATAATTGCTGTGTAGTGCGCGAGCGCAGGCCGCCACGAAAACAGTAAAGGTAACCCTGAGGGTGGCGATGAATAAATGTACTCCAAGCGTTGAGCCTATGCTCTACGACTTTATCCGTGGCTAGTTGCCATCCCAAATCAATAGCAGCCTGTTGCCCCTGCTGTTTGTACTCGGTACCAATTAACTCCCGTTGTTGGTCGTCTAATAACGGGTAGTTTTCTGCATGGGGAAATGCTCCGCGCTGAAACTCCACCGGTGCTCGTACATCCATCAGCGGAATATCGTGTAGGAATAGATCACGGTAATTCGTAGTATTTTTGCGCAAGGAGGGTCTCCAATATTGCTGTGGAGAGCTTCACTCATTAATGAGGGCTGACCACTCTGAGGCTCTTATAGAGTTAATCAAAGAAACTTTGGTCGATTGTAAGGCTTTTGCTTGTTTGTACGCCAATCCACTTTAGCGGTTAACCGAATAAAATGGCTCCAGGGTATGTCACCACCAATAATTGAGGAGCTAGTAGAGCATTAGCCGCGAATACTTGTGGCTAATTAGCTGAAGGTGTATGTAACGCTTTGGGTTAATTTAGGGCAGGGCCCTTTATGCTCAATTAATAAATAAGAAGAAAAGATATGGTTAGTAATAGGGTGAGAACTTCAATAGGGAGCAGTTATTAATAATTTGGTATCCGTTATGGTTTGGATATCATAATTTTTGGTGAAATTTGACGCCACTAAAATACCTGGGCAGAAAATATCTCCGGATATTCCAATATTTTTATCTAATTTTATACTTTGCTGTATTAGCATAAGTCCAATTAAAATTTCCCTTAATCGTAATAAGAAATATAGATTTCCTATTAGCCCATAAAACTACTGGAAGATTGCTCTCGATTTCCATTGAGATCGAGCTATTGAACTTGGCTGGCGCAAATTATGTCTCTAAACGATCAGTGAAGAGTGGTCTTCCGGCGCCTTTATTCCCGTCAATACCTTATCCTTGTATACCCTGAATGAGCTGCCCCGTGGAATTCTTCACGAGTGCTTCATTCAGGAAATACGTATTTATGACCCTAGATCAGTTGCTTATTCTAATCATTATCGCGATTACGATAGCGCTGTTTATCTGGGGGCCTTGGCGCCACGACATGGTGGCGCTCTCTTCCCTGCTCGCTTGTGTTTTTTTTGGATTAATTTCCCCTGAAAAAGCATTTGCTGGATTTGGTCATCCGGCAGTGGTCACTGTGGCCTGCGTGCTGATCCTCAGTCGTGGCCTGCAGAATACCGGAGCTATGGGAGCCCTGGCCCAGCGGGTAGTGCCTCGAAGCGGCAATATCACAGTATCAATGTTACTCCTGACTGGGCTCGGTGCTCTTCTATCAGGGTTTATGAACAATGTGGGGGCTTTGGCGCTGTTGATGCCGGTAGCGGCGGATATGGCGGAAAAACAGGGCCTGGCTCCGGGTAAGGTGCTAATGCCCTTGTCTTTCGCCACGATACTCGGTGGCATGACCACCCTGATTGGCACGCCGCCAAACCTGGTGGTCTCGGGTTTCCGCGACAGCGCCGGGGCGGGCAGTTACGGCATGTTCGATTTCACCCCGGTGGGCTTGGCAGTGACCCTGGTTGGCCTGCTCTTTATCGGTCTGCTTGGCTGGCGCCTGGTGCCAGGTCGCGGCCAAGCGGGTGCGTCCAGTTTCGATACCGGGACCTACCTCACCGAGGCACTGGTTGGGGAAAAGAGCGCGGCAGTGGGTAAGAGCCTGGGTGAAATTGGCAAAGTATTGGGGGCTGAGGATGCACAGGTAGTCGGGTTGGTACAAAGCGATGCTCGGGTAGCGGCAGTAGCGCCCTGGCAGCGGGTGCAAAGCGGGGACATTCTGGTAATCGAGGCAGAACCCGCATCCTTAGCAGCGAGTCTTACCAGGCTTGGACTCACCATGGTTGGTGGGGCTGAGACAGAAAAAGACAAGAAAGTGGTTGTACAGCTGGGAGGGGCAAAGCCGCTGCAGGATGAGGATTCTCGCGATAAGAGTAAGGAAAAGAGCGTCCCCGCCGGTGAGGAGATGCAGTTGCGCGAACTGGTTGTAATGCCCAATTCTATTTTGGTGGGGCGCTCGACTCAGTTTTTACACCTTTCGACCAACTATCAGATTAATCTGCTGGCCCTCTCCCGGCGCGGACGCCGATCGGTGAAGCGCCTGCGTTCTACGCCGTTACAGGCGGGCGATGCCCTGCTGATGATGGGGCCCGATAACCATCTCAATAGGTTTGCCCGGGAACAGGGCTGCGTGCCTCTGGCTCAGCGGGATATCGGCATGCCGAACAAGGAGAAGGCAGTCATTGCCCTGCTTGCTATGGCATTGGGCGTTGCGGGTGCAGCCTTTGGCCTGGTCCCCGCAGCGGTCTCATTTGCTACCTGTGTGCTGGCTTTTATGGCACTCAAGGTTGTGCCGCTGCGAAACATTTACGAGGCCCTGGATGGCTCTGTGATTGTTTTGTTGGGCACATTGATTGCTGTGGCCGAGGTGATGGAAAGTACAGGGGCGGCGGACTTGGTGGCACAGGTGCTGCTGGATAGTTTGGCTCAGGGTAGTTCGGTATTGGCTCTGGTGTTGATATTGATCGTTACCATGACATTGTCGGACTTTATGAACAATGTGGCCACTGCAGCGGTGATGTGTTCAATTGCCATTAGTACCGCTGAACAACTAGCGGTGAATCCGGACAGCTTTCTAATGGCTGTGGCCATCGGATCATCCTGCGCTTTTCTAACCCCGGTGGGCCACCAGAACAATACCTTGATTCTGGGGCCGGGGGGGTTCGATTTTGGTGATTATTGGCGCATGGGGCTGCCCCTGGAGATACTGGTGGTGCTTGTGAGTATCCCCATGTTGCTGTGGGTATGGCCGCTCTAAGCTCAGGCGATGGAGTCGTCCACAGGCTGCGCTAATTCCGCAAGATAGTTGCTACAAAAGCGCAGTATATCGGTCACTGTGACGATACCCACCAGTTCTCCTTCGCGCATGACCAGTACCGAGCCGATACCCGTATCGGCCATAGCCATTAGGATTTTATCCAACGGATCGTGGATATCGGCAATAAAGGGCCGGCGCGCGCACAGGTCGTGGACATAGAGTTGTTGCTCTTCCAGTCGGTGCCCGGGGGCGTTGGCCCTTTCGATATCTCCCTTGGAGATGACCGTTTCCAGGTCTCCGGCACGGGTTACTGGTAGATGGCGCACCTTGTGCTCTTCCATTAGCGCAAGGGCGTCCTCAACGGTGGCATCAATATCGATGTGATAGGGAAACGGCGTCATCAGAGCCGCTAAAGTGGGCATGTGATGAATATTATGGGTATTGGACATAGCGAGCGTCAGGTATCCAATGGTTTTTGGCAATGAGCGCTATAACAAAAGTCAGCGCAATAATTTGCAATTGGCGACTGCGGTTACAATATAGCCAAAATAGGGATGTTTGAATATCCTTTTGTTCAGGCGAATATCCCCGCCTTTGTTACATTTTGTTAGCAATAACCGCGAAGATTCCTATTATATTCAAATGATAGAGCGTAAACGGTTGATATTTGTTGGCGAAAGATTATTATTCGCGACCTCAGTCGAGAAATATAATCAGTGTTTCGGTTTCAATACCGGAAAAGGCTGAAGTCGGCTAGCTTTTAATAATGCATTTGCCGAATATATCTAGCGCTGGAGTCGACCGGTGCAAGGGTATCTCGTTTTTCATTCGGCTAATTCGTAATATGCCGAATATAACATCACTTAACCGCCAGTAATCGGCTAGTGGTGCTGTTAACAATTTTGATATTTCGAATAACCGGACTCGACTCTGTGTCGGCCTCCGCCACAGTGTTTTCTCTGTATTTTTAATAACCGTCGTTGAGGTTTATTGAATGTTCCAGGAATACGAACAACTCGAACAGCAAATTGCCGAGCATCAGGCAAGAATCGAAGAACTGCAGGAGCAAATGGCTCAGGCAGAACGCAAAAAAGATGGCGTTATCGCGTTTGATAAGGCACTGGTTAATCTGGCTGCCGAATATCAGATGGAAGAAGAGGAATTCTTCGTTGCACGTGGCCGCCAGGTCGTTGAGTGGCTGGTAGACCAGCTGAATGATGAAGACGCTCCTGACTACGTACAGACTCTTAAGTCTCGCGTTGCCCGTCACCTGAAAAAAGAGGGTGATAGCCCCCGTCGCGGCCGCCGTGCTGCAGCTACTGCGAGCAAGTCTGCAGAGCCCAAGCTGGAAACCGGTCACTACCGTAATCCGTATACCGGTGCCACTGTAGAGAAGAAAAAGCGCAACCCTAAAGCGCTGAGCCAGTGGATCGATGAATACGGTCTGGAAACCGTTAAAGAGTGGAAGATCTAATTCTGCTCAGGTTTCCTATCCAGCATCGGTAATACCGGTGCTGGATAATCTCCACCAGGGTATTCTTTACATTTCTTAAAAATTTAAACGCATTCTCCTGTATTTCATCGAATATGGGTTTACTGCCCCTATATCCTTTGCATAACCTCCAACCACTATTGGATTGAGAGTATCTTCTTGTGTTTACCCGAATTACCAGTCTGCTAATCATTGGCTTTATAAGTTCGCCTTGGGTCAATACTTGGGCGGAAAGCGCGACATCAAATACCAATAGCCAGACCAATAGCCAGACCAATAGCCAGGTTATTTATTTGGTGCGCCATGGGGAAAAGGAGCTGGGGCCTAATGCTGGCAAAGATCCACAACTAGCAAAAGCTGGCAAGGCCCGTGCCGAGCAGTTGGCGCGGATACTCAAAGGTGTGGAAATTGATGCGGTATACAGCACCGATTTTACTCGCACCAGGGAAACTGCCCGCCCATTGGCTGAACAGCGAGGTTTGCCGGTACAAAGCTATGATTACCGTAAATTAAAAGAGTTTGCCGTGGATTTGGACCAGGCCGGCGATCGAATCTTGGTCGTTGGGCATAGTAATACTACGCCGGAAATGGTGGCCCTTCTCGGAGGGGAACAAGGTGCTCCAATTAGAGAATCCAATGAATACGATCGCCTCTATATTGTTATTCGTGATCGAGGCCAGGTAACCACTCTGTTACAACGCTACGGTAAGGACAGCAGACAACATCACGTAGCTGAACTTTCGCAAACGCAGTAGCCGCTTAGTTGTGTATACGCTAGTCGAGCAGCTCGCGCACAAAATCTCCAACAATCGCCGAGGCCGGTCCGTAGCGGTGCTCGGTGAAAGCATCACCCACACTGCTGGGTTCTAAATTTAATTCCACACTGTGTGCTCCCGCCAGGTTGGCACATTCTACAAATCCGGCAGCCGGATAGACATTGCCGGAGGTGCCAATACTGATAAACAGGTCGCACTGGCTCAGGGCTTCGTAAATCGTCTCCATTTGCAGCGGCATTTCCCCAAACCACACCACATGGGGGCGCAAGGTACCTGATAGTCCACAACAGTTGCAGTGATCGCTAACCAACAGATCCTCCCGCAGGGAAAACAGCTGGCCGCTGCTGCTGCAGCGCGCTTTGAGCAGTTCGCCATGCATATGGATCAGATGATGACTGCCGGCGCGCTCATGGAGGTCATCGATATTTTGGGTAACCAACAAAAACTCCCCAGTGAATTCTTTTTCCAGTGCGGCCAAAGCCTGATGAGCTGCGTTGGGTACTACATCTCCAGATATTAGATGTTGACGACGTTCGTTGTAAAAACGCTGTACCAGCTGGGGATTGCGCTCAAAAGCTTCGGGGGTAGCGACATCTTCGATACGTTGGTTTTCCCATAGGCCGTCGGCCCCGCGAAAAGTACGGATACCAGATTCTGCGGAGATACCGGCGCCGGTCAGCACCACGATACGTTGATATTGCATAGGAAATAATTTCGCCAAGCTGCTGTGATTAGGGCATAGAAATATATTCGACAGTTTACGGAGATCAATATTCTATCGAAAGCCTGAAAGCTTTAGTTATGTAGAGCAAGAAAAATATTACGGTTGATAGGCATAAATCAGATGGCCAAGTTAAAGCGGCCAAGATTGACCGCTTAATTTATTGAGATAACTTTTTTGGTTTCCTCAGTGTAATTTAAGACGAGGGCTCACCGCGCGGTTGGCCTGTCCAATGAGATAAAGCAACATCGCCTTTGGCCAGCCGTGGATTGCCGCCAGGTGCATGCGATAGAGTGAGCGGTAGGCAAAACCTGCAATACGCCCTTCTATGGTGAGACTGCCTTTTACCAGGGTGCCCATCAAATTTCCTACCGCAGTGTATTTACTCAGTGAAACCAGGGAGCCTCGATCCCGATAGTAAAAATGTTCCAGGGGTTTGTTCTCAATCAAAGCGATCAAATTGGAGGCGGTGAGTTTGGCCATCTGTTGTGCTGCTTGAGCGCGCGGCGGTACCCGCTGATCATCACCATCGACGCAACTGGCACAATCTCCCATGGCAAAAATACTTGGATCAGTTTGAGTTTGCAGTGTGGTTTTCACCTCTATTTGATTGAGGCGATTAGTGGCGAGCCCATCGAGACGGTTGAGAAAATCGGGAGCCTTGACCCCAGCGGCCCAGACGCGAATCGCTGCGGGAATTTCCATGCCGTCACCGGTGGTGAGACCCGTGGGATTGGCACTCGCGATACTGCAACCGGTGAGTACGCGCACTCCCATTTTACTCAGTTCGCGCTCGGCGTTATTGCCCAAGCGCGCCGGCAGGGCCGGCAGCAGGTGCGGTCCGGCTTCTACTACGGTGATATCAATAGCGTCCGAGCTGATTCGCCCATAGTTGCCCATCTGCTTGCTTGCATCCACCAGCTCTGCCGACAACTCCACTCCGGTAGCGCCGCCACCAACTATAGCAATCTGCAAGCTGTTCTTAGTGTGGGTTTCCAGGCGCAAAAAATGATTGAGAAGCTGCTGGTGGAATTTCTGTGCCTGCTCACTGCTGTCGAGAAAGACGCAATGATCACGTACGCCGTGAGTGTGGAAATCGTTGCTCTTGCTGCCGATACAGAGAACTAAATAATCGTATTCCAGTTCGCGAGAAGCCACCAACTCATGGCCCTCGTCATCCAACACCGCCCCCAAAGTGACAACTCGACGCTTTCTGTCGAGAGACTGTAGCGCGCCGAGCTGGAATTCATAGCCGTTAGCGCGGGCGTGTACTTGATAGTTAAGGGCGTCCATATTGGCGTCTAATGCGCCAGCGGCAACTTGATGGAGGAGGGGCTTCCAGATATGGGTACGATTCTTATCGACCAGAGTAATTTGTGCTGTGGGAGAGTTGCGTCTTTTTCCCATGAACGGGGTAAAACTGAAATAGTGCCCGAGCCGCGTGGCTAGATGTAGCCCACTAGCGCCGCCGCCGATGATCACAATTTTTTTCATGGTGGGTGGTCTTCCTGTCGATTACTAATAAGCCGACTCCCCAATCTGTGAAGACCTATCGCCGCAATACATGGTTAGCGGCGCTTGTTTTGCTGCCAGTATCCTCCGCATTGGCAGTGATATCAACAGGCCCGAACAAGTGATGATAAATAGAAATAAAAGCGGAATGATTACACTTGGCTGTGTTCCGCCTCGCTATTGTGAGTGATTAACTGCCGCCAGTGGCCATCCCGACGCAGGCGTATCTTTGGCTGGGGGTTGCCCCTAGTGTTGATCACTCCGATGATGGCGGCCTGGCTGCAGCCACTCTGTAGTAGGGCGCGAACGCAGGCTTCAGCCTTACTGGCAGGAACAGCGGCGAGCAGGCCACCACAGGTCTGTGGATCAGTGAGTAGCGCCCAGTGTGGTAGGGATTGCCACTCCCGGGGGTTTTCCACAAAGGAATAGGCACTGGCGTTCTGCGGTTGTAGGCTGGATAACCAGCCGCGCTCAATGCACTGACGGGCGCCGGGAATCAGTGGCAGCGGCTCGGCGATTAGAGTGGCACTGAGCCCATCGGGTTTCAGCATTTCCAATAAGTGGCCGAGTAAACCAAAGCCCGTGACATCAGTGAGAGCGTGGGCGCCGTGCTGGGCGAAAACCCCGGAAGCGGCGGCATTGCTGTGCAGCATGGTCTCCAATGCCTTTTGCAGCCAGCGACCTTTGGCTTCCCCCATCCCCTCGGCGGCGAGAATGGTGCCGATGCCCAAGGGTTTACTCAATATCAGACAGTCTCCTGTGTGAGCCCCACATTTTTCCAGCAGTTGCTCGCGCTCAGCCAGGCCGTTCACAGTGAGGCCCAACTGCATCTCCGCTCCTTCGGCAGTGTGGCCACCGGAGAGTACGCAATGGTGGCGGTTGAGTTCGTAAATCGTACCGGCGAGCAGCTGTTGTAAGTCCCGTTGGGTGATTTCTTCTGCCGCGGTGGGCAGGGTGGCCAATACCTGTGCACTCACCGGGCGGGCATGCATAGCGAACAGGTCAGAGAGTGCGTGCAAAGCGGCAAGTCGCCCGAACAGCCAGGGGTCTGCAACCGGGGCGCGCAGTTGGTCGGAACTCTGCACCAATAATTGCGAGGCGGGCAGGTCCATCACGGCGGCATCATCTCCAAGTCCGCGCAGTAGGTACTCAGATTGCTGTATGGGAAGCTTGGCCAGGGCGCCGCGTAGTACTTCAGGGCCTACCTTGGCACCGCAGCCATTGCAGCGCATGCTCGCCAGAGAGATGCCCTGGCGCTGGTTGAGTATCTCGCGAGGTTGGGCGCTCGGCATCTCTTCCATGCTGATGGACAGATCGCTAAAGCGCTGCATAAAGTTGCGATCAATATGGTCTTTCCAGCGCCACAGGGGGGCTCCCACTGCGGCAAGTCCATTGCGCACCGCAACCGCGCGCTTGCCGCCACAGGCCAACAGGCTCAGAAAGCGCTTTTGCGGTCGGTAATTTTTCAATAGCTGTCCGGTGAGAGTGGCGCGCAGATTGTGAAACAGCACCGGCCCTTGCCGCACTGCGTAGACACCAGCCTTGGGCAGTGGCCCGGCGGAAAAACTGGCCACGTCACCGGCGGCAAAGATTTCCTGATGTCCCTGGGCACGCAGTTTACGGTCTACTACTACGAAGCCTTTATCGTCCAGAGCTAGCTGGGAATCCGCCAGCCAGGGGGGAGCACAGGCGTTGGTTGAGAGCAGCACCTGATCCAGGTTGAGTAACTCGCCATTGTTGCTGCGTACGCCCTGCTCAGTAATTTCTGATACCGGCCAGTTGTGATGTATCTCTACGCCGAGGCTATCGAGCTCACGGGCCACTAGTTTTCGCGCGAGGAAAGGATAGCCTTGGGGGATTTCATCAGCTCCGTGTATCAGGTGTATTTGTACGCGCCCGGAATAGATCTGCTCCTCCAGGCTATGAGCCATTGCCATGGCCAGTTCGCAACCACCGGCACCGCCGCCGACAATACCCAGACGCAGAGATGTGCGATTTTTCTGTACATGTCTCTGCAGTTTTTGCCAGAAGTTGTAAAAATGTCCGATAGGCTTGATGGGGATTGCCAATTCTGAGCCGGGCAGCTCACGCACCGGGGTGGCACCGACATCCAGGGACAAGAGGTCGTACTCTAATGGTGGACGCCCGAGCAGGGATACCGTGTGCGCCTTTACGTCGATATGGTGGGCACAGGCCTGAATAAAACGAGCGCCTGCAGCGCGACACAGGCGCGCCAGATCGATATGGGTGTCATCCAGTGAATAGTGGCCCGCTACCATCCCCGGCAACATGCCGGAATAGGCGGTTTGGATTTGTGGAGAAACCAATGTCAGGCGCGCACCCGGCAGCGGGTTCATTGCCCACATTTGCAACACAATGGCATGGGTGTGGCCACCGCCGACCAGAACGATATCCTGGTAGTTAGGATGCTCCTGCATTTTTGCTCACTACTGATTTCTGCAACAGTTGCTGGGGTAAAGCCATTGCCCGCCAGCCAAATTCTCCCGCCGTGCAAATTCACTTCTGGATAAATTTTAGACAGCGTGAGTTGGGGCGAGACTGATCACACGACGTCAGCCTTCATTATCGCGAATCGCGACGCCAGGGTAAAAAAAACTGTGGGGCTGGTC
This sequence comes from Microbulbifer variabilis, assembly GCF_023716485.1. Classification (NCBI taxonomy): domain Bacteria; kingdom Pseudomonadati; phylum Pseudomonadota; class Gammaproteobacteria; order Cellvibrionales; family Microbulbiferaceae; genus Microbulbifer; species Microbulbifer variabilis. Next base: position 4,226,321 of record NZ_CP092418.1, on the reverse strand, counting down.
TTTACTTTATGGGCTTGGCTGTCGTTGCAGCTTGCGTTCAACTCATTTCGCGGCGCGATTTTTCCAATGCCAACAGAGCCTGCCCGTCATAATGCCCGCTTTCATCACCTGCTGTGGTGGTTGATTGGCGGATTATTATTGCTGGAAGGCTTTTCATTCGTGCTTTCCGGTTTGGTACGCGATAAGGCCAGTACATGGATGGCCGAACGCGGACTGGATTTTCAGGCGCAACACTTTCGAGTGTCTCTGCTGGATTTAAGCTTGTTGCTTGTGGATGCGCGTGCAATCAACCGCGAAGGGAGAGGGTTTTCCGCCCAGGAAATTCTGCTGGATTACAGTTGGTGGCAGTTGCTGCGTGGTCGCGCCAATCTGCCTCGAGTCTCTATTAGTGGCGCCTATATGGATCTGCAATCTGTGCCGGGAGAATGGCGCAGAGAATGGGAGGTGGGCGGCTGGGATTTGGCACAGGTTGAGCGCAAGGATAGGGATTTTAAGCTGGCAATCGAGCGAGCACGAATTCGTAATAGCGAACTCTGCTATTTACACAAGCCCATCTGGTCTACAGCCTCCTGCGTTTACATTGGCGATATAAGAGCGCGGGATTTCACCCTGGGGCTGTGGCGCAAAGGAAACGTTCCCCTAAAAGTTGATATTGCCGCTGCTGGGATTGAATTACACGAATTATTAGCCAGAGAGAGAAAGTCTGCGCGATATAACACGACTTTGGCGCATCTGCAGATGAAGTCAGGGGATTTTCGTTGGCCTAGTTTGCGCACCGAAGCGGATGCCTTCCACGCCGAATTTTTTTCCAGTTGCCCGCCACAACAGTGGGCCGATGCGATTCACGGATTACAGCGCCTGATCGGTCACTGCGCCGCAGCGCGCCGTTTGAAAGCTGCAGGGGATTTAAAGTTTGATTTTGGTCGTGTCGCTATGGCGCAGTGGCGCCGTGCCAATGGCGAAGGCGTTATATTACGGCGCAGCGATCAGCGTTGGCAGGACTGGCGCGCAGAAACCATTACTATCCGCGATTTTGATTATGTTCGCCCGATTAAACGGTTGCGCTGGCGTCGTGCAGGCGCTACCGCCTTCGATTGGTGTCCACAGTACTTGCGCGATGCCAAACACCACTTTTGTGTGCGAGCCACCACCCTGAATCTCCCCGGTCCTACCAAGTTTGACTGGAATCAACCGCTCAAAATAGTTACCGGTCCCAGTCGCGCCCAACAGGTGCGCTATGTGGATGTCGCTCAGCCCCACAGGCAGCCTCTGACAGCACAGCAAGCCCGGCTGGGTCCACTGGAGTTTGATAAGGCCAGCCGAATTCTCTCAGTGGGCAGTTTGTCGGTGAATAGTGCCAGCGGCTGTGTGCCCGGTGAATTGTGGGGTAAACCCGATCACTGCGTGCGCTTGGTGGGCTTGCGTGGAGAGGAAAAAGTGGCGCTGCGTTTTGGTTCGCAGTCAAAGTCGATTCCATGGGGAGCTGCTAGTGGGCCAATGTATCTGGGACAGATGCAGCTAGAGGGATTGGCAGAAGAGAGGCTGCGACTGCGTCAATTAAAGTGGGAGGGTATCGACACTTTAGCATCGGATACACCTTACTCAATTCAGGATTTTTCCCTGGAATCCTTGTCTGGCTGCTTATCGCGTGGCTTGCTGCCTGAGGGCTTGGGGCCCTTGTGTGCCCAGCTCAGCAGTCTTAAGGGACGAGGTAATTTTGCCTGGCAACCAGGTGAGGATGGGTATGCCATTTTTGGCAAATTGAGGGTGCAACGACTTATGTTGGGAGATAGTCCCAGCGGTAATAAAGGGCTTTTACTACAGAAAATGGCCAACGGCAGCGGATATTTTCGCCGCGAAGCCGTTGAAGATCCCTGGGCTGCCAGCGCCATGGCATCAAGTATCGGCCCGATAGAGGCGGATTATGGTACGGAGAAGGGCAATCTAGAGGAACAGGGGCCTCAAGCCAGTAACCAAATGGCCAGTGTCAATGCGCCAAACTTCAAATTGGAAAATGCCAGTTTGCAGCGCTTAGATGGTTGCTTACCAGATTCTTGGGCACGGTTAATTTACCGGGATTCCCTGCCGCTTGAGAAAATGCCCACTTGCTTTGACTTTCGTGACTTGCGCCAACAACAGCCTCTTCGCATTGCTTGGCGCGGAGGCTTTGATATTGCCACTGCAGAATTTTCTATCGAGCGTGCTCTGGCACACACGACACAAAATCGCTCCCTGCTAAATATTGAAGACCTGAATTTCCCATTAGTTAGAATCCGTTATTTACCGTCTGCGGCGCTCAGCACTTATATTGCATTGCCTGAAAGTGCACTGGAAATACTGGATATTTGCCTACCGGATATCGCGGTACTTTCTGATATTCACATTCGCTGTATGGACCTTCAGAAATTGCATTTAGGCGAAGCCTTCCACTTGGAGTTTGGTCGACAGCAAGCATCGGCCAATTTGAATGACTCCAGCATTGCTCAGATTCAACTGCTGGAGATGGACGGAATAGCTGCACTGGATATTCAACAGCTTTCTCTGCCAGAATTAGAATTTCTCTGGTCCCGCAATGGTGCTGCCACTTCAGAAATAAAGTTTGACAAGCTGTCTGCAGAGTCCCTATTGGCTTGTCTACCACAGCGACAGGGCATAATGGGAAAACTCCCCCATTGTATATACAGTCGGGACTTGCACTCTATCAATAGCAGTGGGGTGTCACTGGGAATGACGGAATTTACCCGTGCTGCCTCTGCCGAGCCCATTTGGCAGTTTGCAAAACTTGACATTCCTCGGATTTATTTTTCCCCCGGCTCCATCGATCTCTACGATTTAACGATCGACAATATCTTAGTTTGTGGTTTACAGCGCCTGTTCCCTAGTGAAATCGATAGGGCAAACCTGGCTGACTGTATTGAAACACCACAGATAAAATTTACGGGTAACCCAATTAGTATCGGCTTTGAAAGTAGCATTGATCGGATTAGTTCTGGCGCTGTTTACACTGGTCCAATCGCTTTTTGGCAAAAAGGTAGAGATTTCCTGCAGGCAGGCCTGCAACAGTTGAGTTGGCGGGGAGTCAACTGGAATGGTGGGAAGGACTTTTCTGTTGCCGACTTAAAGATTCTCAATACCCGGGTGTGCCTGCCAGACTCCGGCAAGATTGTAACGATAGAAAGGCTTGAGCGATCCAGAGCTGGAGATACGCGGAGCTGTTATGGCGTCGATGAGCTGTATATGCCAGGTTTGCAGCGCGTATCCCTAAGTCGGCCTTTTACTCTTGAGGGCTCCTTACATTTAGCTGGTCTCTCTATTCCACGCAAAAATACTGAGCCAATTAAAATACCCAAATTTCAGCTGGATAATATCTCTTTTGAGGGGGAGGCACTGGTACGGGTGCAGGGTGCTAGTGGCTGTTTACCCGCCGGACTTTTGAAAGACAAAAATATTGCCCCTTGTTATCAGTTGAGCCAATTACGCTTGGGAGGTATGGAAAGTCTACAAGAGGCGACCGGAAGGATTTTTCTGCTCAGGGACATCAGTGTGGCGGAAATACAAATGCATGAGAAGGGCTTTACGCAAGCATTGTCTTTCCCGTTGTTGAAGACGCAGAGATTGCAAGTGGAGCAATTGCGTTTGGAGGGACGATCTCTAGGAGTACAACAACTACGGCTTCTGAGTATCGCCAGCTGTATTCCTGCCGGTTATTTTGATCAAGGGATTCATTGCTTCAAACTCGGAGCCGTTGAGTTGGATGGTAACTTCAATGGCGTACACGGGCTAACTCTTCCACTGTTTAAGGTTGAGAATATTGATCTTTTTTCACCTCGAGGCGAATTATTAGTAGAGGGGGAAAGTATTGAAATTTCCCACTTTTCTCTGAATTCAGAAGAATGGTACTTCGCCTGGGGGGAGGCCGTACATTTCCATTTCTTCAACCGGGATCCTGGTGTTCCCGAGTTTGAACGCCACAGTACCATTGGGGACTTTAGACTGTTGCATATTAAAGGCTTGAGTTTCCATAAGCGTATGGAGTTATTGACGATTGATTTTATCGATTTCCTGCGCCCACGTTTTATCTTGTTGAGGGATGAGCAGGGTCAGTTTCCGGTAACCTGGGAGATTGCCGAACTGCGAGGGATACCGATTAATCAATATCTGCATAGGAAGAAAAAACACCGACCTCCACTCTTATACCATATTGGTGATATCCACCTGCGCCATGGTACTTTTACCTGGGTGGATCGAAAACATGAGTTTCGCGCACGGCTGCCAGTACGCGATATCAATCTTAATCTCAGCGATATCAGTAATGTGGGGGAGCATCCTCCAGCTGTGATTGTCGCGAATGGCCGCCCCGGTGGATTTGGCGATATTCAATTAGGGGGGACAATAGACTACTTGGGACAAAAAAAATGGAATGCGGATCTGACCGGTTATCTGGCTAATGTAAATCTGATACCGGCTACGCCTTATATGGCCAAGCTACTCGGTTTCAAGATACTGCAGGGGCAGATGGATGCGGTGGTGAATATCCATGTCTATGAAAATCAATTAAATGCCTTTGCCGATGTGGTGTTGGAAAAAATAAAGGTTCGGCGTGTACGAAAAGATGATCAATTACCAGTTAAGAAGAGGTTTATCCCTCTGAACCTTGCCCTTTGGTTATTAAAAGATGGTAAGGGGAATGTGAAATTTGGTATGCCCGTAACCGGCAATATCCGCGATCCAAAGTTTTCTATGGAGTATGTCTTCAGCGAGTTATTACATAAAGCCATTATGGATGCTTTGTTTAGTTACTTCACCCCCTATGGTATTTATCTTTTGGCTAAATTGGCCTGGGGGCGATTTATGGCGAAGTCTTTTGATTCTATTGATTTTGCTCCCGGCAGTGCGGAGTTAAGTGGATTGGCGCTGGCACAACTTCAGCAAATGGTTGCAGTGTTACATAAACATCCAGATGCCCGTCCTGGTGTTTGTGGTATTGCCAATGCCAGGGATTGGAATACAATGTATCCAAATTCAACAATTGGTCTACGTGGCAGTCGCAGATTTTTATCAAATTTCTACCGTAGGCCGCCGATTTTCTTGCGTGAAGAATTTGAGAAGCTAGCCTTAGAGCGCAGTCGAAAAGTTGAGCGCTATTTGATTGATGCAGGTATCCCAGCTGCTGAGCTTATTCCTTGCGCACCGGATTATATGGGGCGAGACTTTGGCGATCCAAGAGTTGAATTTTCTAATTAATATCAGTGATATATTTCTAAGAAAAGTTGATATTTAATGGGGTGCCTTATTCTCTATGCTGGAGATATATCATCCTCTTGGATGAGTGTTTTGTGGAAGTGTAAGTGGCTATATTTATCAGTGTGGAGATATGTTATTAATAAATGAAATACTTCCTATATTCTAGCTTGCTTTATTTATCAATAAAATCTGCAAGATATTTCTATGTTTTTTCAGTGAAGTTTGGGTTATAAATGCCCAAAAGGTAAATCATATTACCATAGCTTGAAGTGCTTCTCATTTTTGTGACATAGTTGGGATGAGTATACCTCTCTTTGGGTAGTGCTATTTACTACTAATATTGCGACTATCTATCAACTTATTTACTGCTATAAGTATTCAGGGATTGAATATGAGAATAATTATATTTTTCCTACTGCTGTTCTCAAGTTCTTCATTTGCTATTGAGCAGCAGCAGCCTCTAAAAACCATGTCTACATGCCTGGTTATGAATAAGTGGAGCTCCTGGGGGATGTGGGAATTCCAGGTTTATGCTATGGCCAGAGAGAAAATCTTAATTGGTAATAAAGAAAACCACTTTCTTATTACGGCAGACGAACCAGGTTTTCGTCATATCGTTGCGGGGGAAGTAGTGGCAAATTACCCAGAGGCAATCACCCTGAAAGCACTTGGCAGCCAGTGTATGGAAAATTGCCCAGAGAATCACACTAAAAGAATTAACTGGTTCAAGCGCCGTTGTAAGTTTTATGAGTCTTAGATTGCCCTGTGGCAACAGTTAGTAAGTGTACGCTTCTATAGCTTTACAGAAGAGAGAGGAAAAAATGAGTGATACTAATCCAGTACAGGGAAGCTGCCTGTGTGGTTCTGTGACCATCAAGGCCGAGCTGCCTTCTTCTGACCTTGGAGTCTGTCATTGTAGCATGTGCAAAAAGTGGAGCGGTGGTCCACTGTTGGCGGTGGACTGCCAGACCAGTGTGGAAATCTCTGGTGAGGAGCATGTATCTGTATTTGACTCTTCGGACTGGGCTGAACGCGGTTTCTGTTCCAATTGTGGCTCCCATCTCTTCTACCGATTAAAGGAAACTCAGCAGTATTCAGTTCCTGCGGGTATCTTCGAACTTCCCCCAGAAGTGACAATGACCCATCAGATATTTATTGATGAAAAGCCCACATACTATAGCTTTGCCAATGAGACCAGAAACATAACCGGCCTGGAGCTGGTCACTGAATTTTCCGGAGAGTAAGTGATCACACACTCCTGATTACTTTTGGGGGGACCATTTGTCGCCCTTTAAGGTTACTATTGTTCGCTAACAGCGCTATCGGTTTGAAAGCGGCTGTGCCCATAGCAAATCGTGGGTAATTGGGCTATCTGGAAGCAGCATTATCAAGCTGTGAAAAGGGCCTGAAAATTTGCAATGATCAAGTAGTAATAGGGAGTGGCAGAGTGCCATGACAGAAACACAGATAGTAGAAATTTTCCTGGCCAATCAGTGGTGGTCCATAGTCGCCTTGGTAGTATGTGTCATAGGTGTGACCCTGTGTTGGTTTGGGGGCCTAATGGCTGCATTGACTGCCTTGGGTAATAAGCACTGGGTTTGGGGGATTGTCACTATATTTCTTGGCCCTATTACTGGGATTCCCTATGCACTCCGTTATAAAGAGGCGGAATATGCTCGCTCTTTGATGTTGCGGGGTGTTTGGGTGTTGTTGCTCGGTTTGGTTATTGCTGTTTTGGTTTTATTTTTAGGTCGCTAGATTTATTACGCGTTACTTTTAAGTAGCGCGTATCTCTCCCGAAGTATTTCCCTACTATATTTCCCTGTTACATTTCTCTACTACATTTCTTTGCTATTGCAGGCTGCTTTAATTGCAGGATTTATGAAATTACATTTTTAATCTTTAAGGTTGAGTGTGATTAACTTAAGTGCTGATGCCTGCTCCGTACTTAAAGGTTCTATATATGATTTTTTGATGTTGCTATGTTTTTAGGGTGTTGAAAATATAAGTTTTTTTGTTCGGGTTAATTATTTTTGTATTGTGGTTTTTTTAAATTGCGGGAACCTCTTAAGTTTTGGTGTCGGTTTGAGTGGGGTGTTTAATTGTTCTTATTGAATTTGTTCAATGTTTTCTGAGTTTTTAATTTTGTTCGTTTTTTTTGTAAAAGCTTTTGCTAAGCTTGCCTGTCTTTTGGGTTAGCGGAAAAAAATCAATTTTTAAGTTTTTAAATAGGATATTTGTACCATTTTGAGGTTGTTAATGTCCTTTTTCTGTGTGTGGAAATAAAAATAAATAAAATAATTGGCGTATTTTTCTTGAAAGAGATCTATGCTCGTCGATAGAATTCGGCGTGTATTTTATTGTTGGGGATTCCGCAATAAATTGTCTTTAAAGGGATTGTTGGTGCTTAAGGGAGGAAAGTCACATGTGTTGTTATTTTTAGTAGTTGCTTTTGGGCTCTTTAAAGGTGAAGAGCTTTCTATTTGCTGTTGTTTTTGAGGTTGAGGTTTTTATTTTTCGATCTATTTAGATCTCTGTCGTTTGGTTTTTTGACATGTTGACTTTTGTTCGTAACTTTTTTGTGCTGCAGGTTTTAAGTGCCAGTACTATTGCTTATGGGTCTGCCTTGAGCGGGCCGAGCACAGATACTGATGGGAAATATTCCTTGTCATATAATTCTGTAGCGCCAATTGGGATAATGGGTGTATATTTAAAGGAGTATAAAAATGGAACTTTTACTCGGAATATTCCCTTAGACTATGGATTTTCCAGTTCAAACCCTACTAAATCTATAACCGTTTCTTCTGCCGGTAAATACTTTTATGAGTATTGGCATGAACACTGTACTCCTGATGTTATCTCCCCTGATGATTGGGAAGATAAAGTTACATCTTGCCCTGCTTCCCGATTCAATAGGGTTAAGTTAGGCACTCATACCGTTAACGTTATATTTCAACCAGCAGCGCCCTCCAGTATCAATTACGGCACTTTCGATAGTGATGGGGCTTACAAGGTTAGCTGGTCTTCCAGTACTGGTGCAGGCCGGTATGAGCTCTACCGTAGGGTAAATAGTGGCTCCTGGAGCAGGGTTTATAACGGTTCTAAAACTAGCTTTGATGAAAGTGGCCGCTCTAGTGGTAACTACCAATATCGTGTACGAGCCTGTAACACCGCAAAGAATTTATGTGGTGCTTATAAGAACGGCGGAACCATAAAGGTAGAGCTGACGCCATCAACCCCAACCTCTATCACTGTTCCCAGTTATACCTCCTCTAGCAGCTTTAGCATCAGCTGGGCTGCCAGCAGCGGGGCTACTCGCTACGAGGTACAACAGCGCAAGGATAACGGCAATTGGTTAGGTGTTTATTCTGGTTCCTCCACCAGTACAACGATTGCTTCCCTGAGTCATGGTAGTACTTACCGATTTAGAGTACGGGCCTGTAATACCACTTGCTCTGGCTATCGAGAAAGTCAAAATATAGAAGTCTATTTCCGTCCTGGCGTACCAACACCTAAATTAAATACCACCACCAGCCTCGATGGTAAATATACTGTCAGCTGGAATACCAAGCAGTTTGCCACCAGTTATCAGTTGGTCGATGGCAGTGGCTCTACTCTGTACAATGGTTCTGGTTTAAGTAAGAGTTTCTCTGGTGTTAGCAATGGCTCTTATAGTTATAAGGTTCGCGCTTGTAATGCCAAGGGCACTTGCTCCAACTACTCCTCGTTAGTAACAGTTAAAGTCGATCGAGCCGTTGGTGTGCCCGTAGCCTCAGCTTCGCCAACCAACAGCTGGGATGGCAAGGTCAAGCTTAGCTGGAGCGAAGTTAAAAAAGGTGGTCTCACCGTTGAATATCAAGTGGTAGACAGTGCAAATAAGCAGCTTTATCGCGGCACTGCACGCAGCTACCAGCTGAGCAACTTGCAAGACGGGCGCCACTGCTACCGGGTACGTGCACTGACCTCAACAGATCAGTCCAACTATTCACCGGAAGCCTGCGCCACCGTAGCGTTGCTGAAGCCACCCGTAGCGCCTAGCTATATCACCGTGCCTTCCTCTACTGGCGAAGCTTATACCGTAAGTTGGCCATCGGTGGATAAAGCAGATAGCTACCTGCTACAGCAGCGTATGAATAATGGCAGCTGGAAAACCGTGTATAACGGTGCTGGCAATAGCTATAAATACAATGCCTCTCCATTAGTATTCGGTACGCACGATTATCGTGTCCAGGCTGCGAACAAAGCGGGCTCTTCCGACTTTAGTAATACCTTCACGGTAACGATGGAGCTGGATCCCACGGTACAGATCCGCAAACAGCTGTACTACAACGAAGCCGATCAGGTACCTGCGGCCCAGGAAAATCCTGCCCAGGGTATTTTCTCCCGGGATAGAGCGGCCTTCCGCTACCTGGACCTGATGTATATCGTCGATACCAACACCAATACGGTGATCAACCCCTATGCCAGTGGTGAAGCCACGGTTGAGTTTTCCAGCCTATATGACACTGCTGAGCGTAACCGCGCTACAGAGGTAGAAGCGTTTATTTTCGAGCAGCTCACTCATCACCCCAACAATGAAAACCTGCAACGTTTCACGCTGGATGTTTACTACGATCGCGCGGTAGCGGAAATGATCCTGGCTAATGAAGCCCTGGATAATGCCCGTATTAGCCGCCTGCGTAACGAAGCGGTAGAGGTCGAAGTTGGTCATATAGAAACTGCACACCAGTTGTTGAAGGATGCCCTGGAGCAGTACAACTCCCTGCTGACCTATGCGCCGGAGTTTTTAGCACAATGGGGTCCCTCCCGTGGTCAAATTAGCCCCCGCTACTACGACCCCAACGACCTGGCACAAAAAGATGTAACCCCAGCAGAATTACTGTTCACCGGTTACAAAGATGTCACCATGCTCTATCAGCTGATGAGCAAATTGGCTTCTACTAAAGTGCAGCAAGCGCGTCTGGCCGTCGTTGCCGGACAGACCAATACCACCCTGCTGGCACAAATGGTTGACGAGATGAATACGCTGCGCAGTGAGTTGATTGCTAAAGAGCAATCATTGCGTGCGATCTTCCCGAATACCGACTTTACCCAGGTGCAAGGTTTCTCTGGTCTGCCCGAAGCGGTGTATGCATGGCAAACCCATCTCAGCGATTTGGAAAACTCCGTGAGCTGGCTCACGGGCGAAACCAATATTCTGGGCCTGCCACAGGACTCAGTGTTGCTGGTACAGGGTTACGGTATTGATGGCAACACCGTGTTTGATTCCTTCAATGCACTGAGTGACTTCCTCGGTAATGACAGCAGTGGCCCTATTGCCACCGCACAGAATAGTCTCGCCGCCGCAAAAACCAGCTACGAGAACTACCGCCACAGTGCCGACAAGCTGGCCACGGAATATACCGACCGCCACCAGCAGTTGGGCAACTGGTTGTACAGCCTGTTGGGCCTGGAGTTCCCAAGTAACTGCTTCAGCAAAGACTGCATTATTGTTGAAGAGTCTGCACAGCAAGGTAGTGAAATTGCCTTGCAGGCAAACAATATTGATATCGTGCAAATCGCACTGAGCAACAATCTACAGCGTATGGAAGACCTGCTGAGTGCGATTGAAATCGAAATCGAGCGACGTGCGGAGGAAGAAGGTATCGTCGACGGCATGTCGAAGATCATCCTGGATTACGGCTCCAAGCAGGAATCCATTTCTAAGCAAATCACCAAGATTCGTAAAGAAGCGGAGAAATCCAGAAAACGCGATGGCTTCCTGAAAGTAGTGGGTGGTGCAATTAAAGCCTACTACACCGGAGATACAAGCACGCTAGAGCAAGGTATCGATCAGGTGGTTTCTAGTCATATCAATCTCAAGAGCATTAAAGATATTGGCAAGCTAGAAGCAATGAGCATTCGCTTGGGTGCAGAAGAGCGAGCGAAGCTGAATGACAGCAGCAATAAACTGTTGGATGTCGAAAGCCGAGCGCGTGTACGCACCATGTGGCTGGAGGCAAATACCATCGCGCTGGATATTGCCCAAGCGGAAGCTACGGTTGAGCAAGAAGTTGAACGTTTAGTCGGCATGCTGAATCAGGCACAGCGGGTTATGAACCAAATGTTCACTACTAATGCCAATCTGGCTGAGCGTTATTTTGCTGACCCGATCCATGCCAGCCGCCTGACTACGGAAATGTTGCGTGCAGAGCGTCACTTTGAGGAAGCGCAGAAGTGGTTGTTCTACGCGGCCAGTGCCCTGGAATACAAGTGGCAAGAATCATTTGTGGGTTCAGTGACTGGCTCCAGAAAGGAAGATATTTTCCAAGTGCGCAATGCCCAGGAGCTGAGGGATTTCTATAGTGAGCTTTTGACCTTCGATCAACTTCATAAGCTTGGAAGTATAGAGCAGGCGACGGACACCTTCTCTCTGAAGGATGATGTGTTCGGCTATGTGGATAAAATCAATGGTATTTCACAAACCTATGCACATCCGGACCCCGCTCAACAAGATGGTCCGCGGCTGAGCCCGCAGCAAGCCTTGCAGGAAAAGCTGCGCCTGTTGTCGCGTAAATACGGCAGTGATACCTGGGTAACCGTGGAATTTAGTACTGTGAAAGAATTACCGCGCAGTAACTTCTTCCTGGGGCCGGTTATTGCCGACAACGGTGATTTGTCTTGCTTGGCAACTGGTGGTAATTACCTGGATAAAATTGAAACCGTTGGTCTTAATATCCCCCTTGCCTATAGCGTTAGTGGTGAAACCGAAACGCCTGCATTTTTGACTTATGGGGGCACTAGTTTCCTGCGTAGTAAAACTCCGGGAACTCTGGTGGAAAATGCGGATGGAGTTGGTATTCAGGACGAGTTTATAACTCATAGCACTCGATTCTGGGATGCCGTTGAGGGAACTGGGCTGGCGTTCAGAAATAGCTACCGTGTTTCTATGTCTGCGAACTTGGATGTGCTTAATAGTGGCACTGGTTCAAATTCCACGATTACCAGTGCGTTTAAAGAACGCAGTGTCGCCGCCACTGGCTGGCGCTTGTCGCTCAAGTTGGCAGACCGTTATGGTTCACTGGTAGACCTCAATGCGGTTAAAGATGTTGAGTTGATCTTTAACCATCGTTTTAAACCGAGAAATGTTGATAGCTGTGGTGGCGATGATGGCACTGGTCCATTGTTGCTACTGCGTAAACCTGTAGTTCATTAATCTTATAAATAGATGCATCTCACATTATGTGAGGTGCATCGTTAATTATCTTAACCTTCTTGTGCTTAAGTTTTTGTGCATATCTCGCTGTGCTTGTTAGGTTATTTTATGAATAGAGTATTTAATATTTAGCATGATAAAGATATTCAAATTGACAGGCCCACTATTTGCCGTTGGGTTTGTGTCTTTTAGTTTCTTGCCACAACATGCCCAGGCCGGGTGTAGGATTGATGGTGAGCATTCTATAGGTGGATCTAGGGGGCAGGTTGTTTACGACTGTTTTGTTCAATTGCCATCTAGCTTCACACTCAGCTATTCAAATCGTAAGGCGACATTAGCCTGGAAAGAGTATACGCTCACCAGCGGAGAAACCAGACATGAAGATTACTCTCTTATTCAAACATTTAATGGCAAAGAGACAGTTTTAGATCACTATCCGCCTTCAACTGGTTCTCGTGTTGTTAATTTAACAGCCAATGGTACTTATTCTTTTTGTTATAAAGCGGAAGGGGAGGCGGGCTTGGTTGGGCCTGGGTTTATTGGGCGCCCAATGACCAGAGAAACCTGCCGTGAGGTAACTGTTACCTCTACGCCTTCTACTATAAATTATCCAACTTTTGATAGTGATGGCTCATATTCCATTAGTTGGTCATCAAGTTCTGCAGCTAACCGCTATGAGCTATATCGCAGTATAAATGGGGGTTCTTGGAGTAGAATTTATAATTCATCTGGCACCAAGTTTAATGAAACTGGTAAATCCAATGGAAGCTACCGATATCGCGTAAGAGCCTGTACATCCAATATGTGCAGTGATTATAAAACCGGTGGGACCCTCAAAGTAGAGAAAACCCCATCAACCCCATCCTCTATCACTGTTCCCAGTTATACCTCCTCTAGCAGCGTTAATATCAGCTGGGCTGCCAGCAGCGGGGCTACTCGCTACGAGGTACAACAACGCAAGGATAACGGCAGTTGGTCCGGCAATATTTATTCTGGTTCATCTACCAGTACAACGGTTTCCTCCCTGAGCCATGGTAGTACTTACCGCTTTAGAGTGCGGGCCTGTAATACCACTTGTTCTGGCTATCGAGAAAGTAAAGATTTAGAAGTCTATTTCCGTCCTGGCGTACCAACACCTAAATTAAATACCACCACCAGCCTCGATGGTAAATATACTGTCAGCTGGAATACCAAGCAGTTTGCCACCAGTTATCAGTTGGTCGATGGCAGTGGCTCCACTCTGTACAATGGTTCTGGTTTAAGTAAGAGTTTCTCTGGTGTTAGCAATGGCTCTTATAGTTATAAGGTTCGCGCTTGTAATGCCAAGGGCACTTGCTCCAACTACTCCTCGTTAGTAACAGTTAAAGTCGATCGAGCCGTTGGTGTGCCCGTAGCCTCAGCTTCGCCAACCAACAGCTGGGATGGCAAGGTCAAGCTTAGCTGGAGCGAAGTTAAAAAAGGTGGTCTCACCGTTGAATATCAAGTGGTAGACAGTGCAAATAAGCAGCTTTATCGCGGCACTGCACGCAGCTACCAGCTGAGCAACTTGCAAGACGGGCGCCACTGCTACCGGGTACGTGCACTGACCTCAACAGATCAGTCCAACTATTCACCGGAAGCCTGCGCCACCGTAGCGTTGCTGAAGCCACCCGTAGCGCCTAGCTATATCACCGTGCCTTCCTCTACTGGCGAAGCTTATACCGTAAGTTGGCCATCGGTGGATAAAGCAGATAGCTACCTGCTACAGCAGCGTATGAATAATGGCAGCTGGAAAACCGTGTATAACGGTGCTGGCAATAGCTATAAATACAATGCCTCTCCATTAGTATTCGGTACGCACGATTATCGTGTACAGGCCGCGAACAAAGCGGGCTCTTCCGACTTTAGTAATACCTTCACGGTAACGATGGAGCTGGATCCCACGGTACAGATCCGCAAACAGCTGTACTACAACGAAGCCGATCAGGTACCTGCGGCCCAGGAAAATCCTGCCCAGGGTATTTTCTCCCGGGATAGAGCGGCCTTCCGCTACCTGGACCTGATGTATATCGTCGATACCAACACCAATACGGTGATCAACCCCTATGCCAGTGGTGAAGCCACGGTTGAGTTTTCCAGCCTATATGACACTGCTGAGCGTAACCGCGCTACAGAGGTAGAAGCGTTTATTTTCGAGCAGCTCACTCATCACCCCAACAATGAAAACCTGCAACGTTTCACGCTGGATGTTTACTACGATCGCGCGGTAGCGGAAATGATCCTGGCTAATGAAGCCCTGGATAATGCCCGTATTAGCCGCCTGCGTAACGAAGCGGTAGAGGTCGAAGTTGGTCATATAGAAACTGCACACCAGTTGTTGAAGGATGCCCTGGAGCAGTACAACTCCCTGCTGACCTATGCGCCGGAGTTTTTAGCACAATGGGGTCCCTCCCGTGGTCAAATTAGCCCCCGCTACTACGACCCCAACGACCTGGCACAAAAAGATGTAACCCCAGCAGAATTACTGTTCACCGGTTACAAAGATGTCACCATGCTCTATCAGCTGATGAGCAAATTGGCTTCTACTAAAGTGCAGCAAGCGCGTCTGGCCGTCGTTGCCGGACAGACCAATACCACCCTGCTGGCACAAATGGTTGACGAGATGAATACGCTGCGCAGTGAGTTGATTGCTAAAGAGCAATCATTGCGTGCGATCTTCCCGAATACCGACTTTACCCAGGTGCAAGGTTTCTCTGGTCTGCCCGAAGCGGTGTATGCATGGCAAACCCATCTCAGCGATTTGGAAAACTCCGTGAGCTGGCTCACGGGCGAAACCAATATTCTGGGCCTGCCACAGGACTCAGTGTTGCTGGTACAGGGTTACGGTATTGATGGCAACACCGTGTTTGATTCCTTCAATGCACTGAGTGACTTCCTCGGTAATGACAGCAGTGGCCCTATTGCCACCGCACAGAATAGTCTCGCCGCCGCAAAAACCAGCTACGAGAACTACCGCCACAGTGCCGACAAGCTGGCCACGGAATATACCGACCGCCACCAGCAGTTGGGCAACTGGCTGTACAGCCTGTTGGGCCTGGAGTTCCCAAGTAACTGCTTCAGCAAAGACTGCATTATTGTTGAAGAGTCTGCACAGCAAGGTAGTGAAATTGCCTTGCAGGCAAACAATATTGATATCGCGCAAATCGCACTGAGCAACAATCTACAGCGTATGGAAGACCTGCTGAGTGCGATTGAAATCGAAATCGAGCGACGTGCGGAGGAAGAAGGTATCGTCGACGGCATGTCGAAGATCATCCTGGATTACGGCTCCAAGCAGGAATCCATTTCTAAGCAAATCACCAAGATTCGTAAAGAAGCGGAGAAATCCAGAAAACGCGATGGCTTCCTGAAAGTAGTGGGTGGTGCAATTAAAGCCTACTACACCGGAGATACAAGCACGCTAGAGCAAGGTATCGATCAGGTGGTTTCTAGTCATATCAATCTCAAGAGTATTAAAGATATTGGCAAGCTAGAAGCAATGAGTATTCGCTTGGGTGCAGAAGAGCGAGCGAAGCTGAATGACAGCAGCAATAAACTGTTGGATGTCGAAAGCCGAGCGCGCGTGCGCACCATGTGGCTGGAGGCAAATACCATCGCGCTGGATATTGCCCAAGCGGAAGCCACGGTTGAGCAAGAAGTTGAACGTTTAGTCGGCATGCTGAATCAGGCACAGCGGGTTATGAACCAGATGTTCACTACTAATGCCAATCTGGCCGAACGTTATTTTGCTGACCCGATCCATGCCAGCCGCCTGACTACGGAAATGTTGCGTGCAGAGCGTCACTTTGAGGAAGCGCAGAAGTGGTTGTTCTACGCGGCCAGTGCCCTGGAATACAAGTGGCAAGAATCATTTGTGGGTTCAGTGACTGGCTCCAGAAAGGAAGATATTTTCCAAGTGCGCAATGCCCAGGAACTGAGGGATTTCTATAGTGAAATGTTGTCCTTCGATCAGTTGCGCAATCTCAGTGGCACTCAGCAGGCGACGGATACTTTCTCTTTGAAAGATGATGTGTTTGGCTATGTAGATGATATCAACGGTATTGCACAGACCTACCAACATCCAGACCCTGCCCAACAAGGTGGTCCTCGTTTAAGTCCGCAGCAAGCACTGCAGGAAAAGCTGCGCCTGTTGTCGCGTAAATACGGCAGTGATACCTGGGTAACCGTGGAATTTAGTACTGTGAAAGAATTACCGCGCAGTAACTTCTTCCTGGGGCCAGTTATTGCAGACAATAACGATCTGAGTTGTTTAGCTGCAGGTGGATCTTACCTGGATAAAATTGAGACTATTGGGCTCAATATCCCCCTTGCCTATAGCGTTAGTGGTGAAACCGAAACTCCAGCCTACCTAACTTATGGCGGTACCAGCTTTTTACGTAGTAAAACACCAGGAACTCTGGTGGAGAGTGAGGATGGCGTCGGTATTCAGGATGAGTTTATTACCCATAGCACTCGATTCTGGGATACTGTTGATGGAGCCAACTTGGCTTTCCGTAATAGTTATCGGGTTCCTATGGCCGCTAATTTAGATGTACTTAATAGTGGTGCAGGTTCTAGTTCTACGGTGACTAATGTATTTAAAGAACGTAGTGTCGCCGCCACTGGCTGGCGCTTGTCGCTCAAGCTGGCAGATCGCTATGGCTCACTGGTAGACCTCAATGCGGTTAAAGATGTTGAATTGATCTTTAATCACCGCTTCAAATCAAGAAATATAGATAGCTGTGGTGGCGATGATGGCCCTGGTCCATTGTTGCTACTACGTAAGCCTGTAGTTCATTAATCTCATAAATAGGTGCATCTCACATTGTGTGAGGTGCATCGTTAATCATCTTAACCTTCTTGTGCTTAAGTTTTTGTGCATATTTCGTTGTGCTTGTTAGGTTATTTTATGAATAGAGTATTTAATATTTAGCATGATAAAGATATTCAAATTGACAGGCCCACTATTTGCCGTTGGGTTTGTGTCTTTTAGTTTCTTGCCACAACATGCTCAGGCCGGGTGTAGGATTGATGGTGAGCATTCTATAGGTGGATCTAGGGGGCAGGTTGTTTACGACTGTTTTGTTCAATTGCCATCTAGCTTCACACTCAGCTATTCAAATCGTAAGGCGACATTAGCCTGGAAAGAGTATACGCTCACCAGCGGAGAAACCAGACATGAAGATTACTCTCTTATTCAAACATTTAATGGCAAAGAGACAGTTTTAGATCACTATCCGCCTTCAACTGGTTCTCGTGTTGTTAATTTAACAGCCAATGGTACTTATTCTTTTTGTTATAAAGCGGAAGGGGAGGCGGGCTTGGTTGGGCCTGGGTTTATTGGGCGCCCAATGACCAGAGAAACCTGCCGTGAGGTAACTGTTACCTCTACGCCTTCTACTATAAATTATCCGACTTTTGATAGTGATGGCTCATATTCCATTAGTTGGTCATCAAGTTCTGCAGCTAACCGCTATGAGCTATATCGCAGTATAAATGGGGGTTCTTGGAGTAGAATTTATAATTCATCTGGCACCAAGTTTAATGAAACTGGTAAATCCAATGGAAGCTACCGATATCGCGTAAGAGCCTGTACATCCAATATGTGCAGTGATTATAAAACCGGTGGGACCCTCAAAGTAGAGAAAACCCCATCAACCCCATCCTCTATCACTGTTCCCAGTTATACCTCCTCTAGCAGCGTTAATATCAGCTGGGCTGCCAGCAGCGGGGCTACTCGCTACGAGGTACAACAACGCAAGGATAACGGCAGTTGGTCCGGCAATATTTATTCTGGTTCATCTACCAGTACAACGGTTTCCTCCCTGAGCCATGGTAGTACTTACCGCTTTAGAGTGCGGGCCTGTAATACCACTTGTTCTGGCTATCGAGAAAGTAAAGATTTAGAAGTCTATTTCCGTCCTGGCGTACCAACACCTAAATTAAATACCACCACCAGCCTCGATGGTAAATATACTGTCAGCTGGAATACCAAGCAGTTTGCCACCAGTTATCAGTTGGTCGATGGCAGTGGCTCCACTCTGTACAATGGTTCTGGTTTAAGTAAGAGTTTCTCTGGTGTTAGCAATGGCTCTTATAGCTATAAGGTTCGCGCTTGTAATGCCAAGGGCACTTGCTCCAACTACTCCTCGTTAGTAACGGTTAAAGTCGATCGCGCTGTTGGTGTGCCCGTAGCCTCAGCTTCGCCAACCAACAGCTGGGATGGCAAGGTCAAGCTTAGCTGGAGCGAAGTTAAAAAAGGCGGTCTTACCGTTGAATATCAAGTGGTAGACAGTGCAAATAAGCAGCTTTATCGCGGCACTGCACGCAGCTACCAGCTGAGTAACTTGCAAGACGGGCGCCACTGCTACCGGGTGCGTGCACTGACCTCAACAGATCAGTCCAACTATTCACCGGAAGCCTGCGCCACCGTAGCGTTGCTGAAGCCACCCGTAGCACCTAGTTATATCACCGTACCTTCCTCTACTGGCGAAGCGTATACCGTAAGCTGGCCATCAGTTGCCGAAACTGATAGTTATCTGCTGCAGCAACGTATGAATAATGGCAGCTGGAAAACCGTGTATAACGGTGCTGGCAACAGCTATAAATACAATGCCTCTCCATTAGTATTCGGTACGCACGATTATCGTGTACAGGCCGCGAACAAAGCGGGCTCTTCCGACTTTAGTAATACCTTCACGGTAACGATGGAGCTGGATCCCACGGTACAGATTCGCAAGCAGCTGTACTACAACGAAGCCGATCAGGTACCTGCGGCCCAGGAAAATCCTGCCCAGGGTATTTTCTCCCGGGATAGAGCGGCCTTCCGCTACCTGGATCTGATGTATATCGTTGATACCAACACCAATACGGTGATTAACCCTTATGCCAGTGGTGAAGCCACGGTTGAATTTTCCAGCCTATATGACACTGCCGAACGTAACCGTGCCACAGATGTGGAAGCGTTTATTTTTGAGCAGCTCACTCATCATCCCAACAATGAAAACCTGCAACGTTTCACGCTGGATGTTTACTACGATCGCGCGGTAGCGGAAATGATCCTGGCTAATGAAGCCCTGGATAATGCCCGTATTAGCCGCCTGCGTAACGAAGCGGTAGAGGTCGAAGTTGGCCATATAGAAACTGCACACCAGTTGTTGAAGGATGCCCTGGAGCAGTACAACTCCCTGCTGACCTATGCACCGGAGTTTTTAGCACAATGGGGTCCCTCCCGTGGTCAAATTAGCCCCCGCTACTACGACCCCAACGACCTGGCACAAAAAGATGTAACCCCAGCAGAATTACTGTTCACCGGTTACAAAGATGTCACCATGCTCTATCAGCTGATGAGCAAATTGGCTTCTACTAAAGTGCAGCAAGCGCGCCTGGCCGTCGTTGCCGGACAGACCAATACCACCCTGCTGGCACAAATGGTTGACGAGATGAATACGCTGCGCAGTGAGTTGATTGCTAAAGAGCAATCATTGCGTGCGATCTTCCCGAATACCGACTTTACCCAGGTGCAAGGTTTCTCTGGTCTGCCCGAAGCGGTGTATGCATGGCAAACCCATCTCAGCGATTTGGAAAACTCCGTGAGCTGGCTCACGGGCGAAACCAATATTCTGGGCCTGCCACAGGACTCAGTGTTGCTGGTACAGGGTTACGGTATTGATGGCAACACCGTGTTTGATTCCTTCAATGCACTGAGTGACTTCCTCGGTAATGACAGCAGTGGCCCTATTGCCACCGCACAGAATAGTCTCGCCGCCGCAAAAACCAGCTACGAGAACTACCGCCACAGTGCCGACAAGCTGGCCACGGAATATACCGACCGCCACCAGCAGTTGGGCAACTGGCTGTACAGCCTGTTGGGCTTGGAGTTCCCAAGTAACTGCTTTGCCGAGGACTGTGTGATTGTCACGGAGGATGCGCAGAACGGTAGTGAAATTTCTCTGCAGGCGAACAATATCGATATTGCGGAAATTGCACTGAGCAACAACCTGCAGCGTATGGAAGACCTGCTGAGTGCGATTGAAATCGAAATCGAACGACGCGCGGAGGAAGAGGGTATCGTCGACGGCATGTCGAAGATCATCCTGGATTACGGCTCCAAGCAGGTTTCAATTAAGCAGCAGATTGCTAAAATTCGCAAAAAGGCGGAACAGTCTAGAAAGCGGGGTAGCCTGTTTAAAGGGATTGTGAAGTCGGTAGCAGCTATCGTGAGTCAAAATTGGGCTCAACTAGCGCAAACGGTAAAAGAAACCGCAGAAACCGTTGCTGAGCACAACCGCAATATAAAAACGATTAAAGATATTGGTAAATTGGAGGCAGAGAGCGCCCGCCTAGCGGCGGAAGAACGCGCGACCTTAAACGACAGCTCAAATAGACTACTGGGTGTGGAGAGTAAGGCTCGCGTGCGCACTATGTGGCTGGAAGCAAATACCATTGCGCTGGATATTGCCCAAGCGGAAGCTACAGTTGAGCAGGAAGTGGAACGTTTGACCGGCATGCTGAATCAGGCACAACGGGTTATGAACCAGATGTTCACTACTAATGCCAATCTGGCTGAGCGTTATTTTGCCGATCCGATCCATGCCAGCCGCCTGACGACTGAAGTACTGCGTGCGGAGCGTTACTTTGAAGAAGCACAGAAGTGGTTGTTCTACGCGGCCAGTGCACTGGAATACAAGTGGCAGGAATCTTTTGTGGGATCAGTCACTGGCTTCAGAAAGGAAAGTATTTTCCGTTTGCGCAATGCGCAAGAACTGAGGGATTTTTATAGTGAAATGTTGTCTTTTGATCAGTTACGTAATCTCAGTGGCACTCAACAGGCGACGGACACCTTCTCTCTAAAGGACGATGTGTTTGGCTATGTGGATAATATCAATGGTATTGCACAGACCTACGTTCATCCGGATCCTGCCCAACAAGGTGGCCCGCGCTTAAGCCCGCAGCAAGCCTTGCAGGAAAAGCTGCGCCTGTTATCGCGTAAATATGGCAGTGATACCTGGGTAACTGTGGAATTTAGTACTGTGAAAGAATTACCGCGCAGTAACTTCTTCCTGGGGCCGGTTATTGCAGGTAATAACGATCTGAGTTGTTTAGCTGCAGGTGGGTCTTATCTGGATAAAATTGAGACTATTGGGCTCAATATTCCCTTGCTGCACAGTGTTAGTGCTGAAACAGAAACTCCGGCCTACCTAACCTATGGTGGCACTAGCTTCCTGCGCAGTAAAACGCCGGGAACCTTGATGGAGAGTGCGGATAGTGTAGGTATCCAGAATGAATTTATTACCCATACCCCGCGTTTCTGGGATACCGTTGATGGAGCAAATCTATCATTCCGCAACAGTTTTCGAGTGCCAATGGCTGCAAATCTCGATGTGTTTAATAGCGGTGCAGCTTCCGTTTCTACAGTGACCAGTGCTTTTAAAGAGCGCAGTGTTGCCGCCAGTGGTTGGCGCTTATCTTTCAAGTTGGCAGATCGTTATGGCTCATTAGTAGATCTCAATGCCGTTAAAGATGTTGAGTTGATCTTCAATCATCGCTTCAAGTCGAGAAATATAGATACTTGTGGTGACGATGGTGATACTGGTCCTCTACTGCTACTGCACAAGCCGGTAGTCCACTAATTCTTTTTTTAATGTCTAATAACTAGAGCGCTTTTTTGGCAACCCAGTATCAATAGTGTTACTGAGTTGCCATTCTTTTGAAAAATTAACTTTTCTTAGTGTGATCTGAGAAATAAGGGTAAGAGTCAATTTATAATTCACAGCCATAGTGTAATTAACCTCCAAGCTATTTTTAGGAGTAAGGTTTGAAAATAACCATGTGTATTGTTCTATTCATTATTTATATTGAAAATGTTTTCATAAGTTGCTGCCTTTCCGCTTTAGTTGTTGGCATTGAAAGTTTCCTTAAAGTGAGGCAGTTATCTAGTAATTGCATAATTTTGTGATGATAAATTTAAATTATCGATGTAAAGGGAGTTTTATGTTCATATGACAAAATCATCAAAATTTTCTCGCTCGTTGTTTGCTTTGGGATTTTTTTCTCTTGCAGGTTTTTCAGGAGAGGTTCTGGCTTCATGTGAGAAGCTATTTGAGCCGGGTACAAACCTTTTAGAAGCTTGTGTTCTTGAGTTACCAAAAAGCTTCACGCTCAGCTACTCAAATCGAAAGGCTACACTTAATTGGAAAGAGTATGATCTCGGTCCTTCCACGTTGTATAGACGGCAGGAAGTCTATTCTATTATTCAGGTTCTCAACGGAAAAGAGACTATAATCGATAAATCTCCTCCATTATCCGGTTCGAGAGTAGTCAGCTTAACTGCCGATGGCAATTATTCTCTTTGCTTTAAAGCAGAGGGTGTAACGGGTACGGTTAGCACTAACCGACCAGCACGTGTGGGTACAAAAGAGGTGTGCCGTGATGTATCTGTTACCTCTGCGCCTTCTACTATAAATTATCCGACTTTTGATAGTGATGGCTCATATTCCATTAGTTGGTCATCAAGTTCTGCAGCCAGTCGTTATGAGCTTGAGCGCAGTATAAATGGGGGTTCTTGGAGTAGAATTTATAATTCATCTGGCACCCAGTTTAATGAAACTGGTAAATCCAATGGAAGCTACCGATATCGCGTAAGAGCCTGTACATCCAATATGTGCAGTGATTATAAAACCGGTGGGACCCTCAAAGTAGAGAAAACGCCATCAACCCCATCTTCTATCACTGTTCCCAGTTATACCTCCTCTAGCAGCGTTAACATCAGCTGGGCTGCCAGCAGCACAGCTACACGGTATGAACTGCAACAGAGCAGGGATAACGGCAGTTGGTCAGGCGTTTACTCAGGCCCTGCAACCAGTAAAACTGATTCCTTCTTGGTTCATGGCAGTACCTATCGATACAGAGTACGCGCCTGTAATACCACGTGCTCTAGCTATGTCGAAAGTGGCAACTTGCAAGTTTATATTCGCCCAGGCGAACCGTCGCCAAAATTAAATCCGGGCACCAGCCTCGATGGTAAATATGAGCTTAGTTGGGACGCTGAGCAGTTTGCCACCAGCTACCAGGTTGTAGATGGCAATGGCTCCTCTGTTTACAATGGTTCTGACCTGAGCAAGAGTTTTACTGACATTAGCAATGGTACCTACAGCTACAAGGTGCGCGCTTGTAATGTTAAAGGCACCTGCTCCGTTTACTCTTCACCGGTCAGCGTTATAGTGGATCGTATTGTTGGTATACCTGTGCTGTCTGCAGCACCCACTAGTAGCTGGGATGGCAAAGTAAAATTAAGCTGGACAGAAATTAATAAAGGCGGTCTTACCGTTGAATATCAAGTGGTAGACAGTGCAAATAAGCAGCTTTATCGCGGCACTGCACGTAGCTACCAGCTGAGTAACTTGCAAGACGGGCGCCACTGCTACCGGGTACGTGCACTGACCTCAACAGATCAGTCCAACTATTCACCGGAAGCTTGCGCCACCGTAGCGTTGCTGAAGCCACCTGTAGCGCCTAGTTATATCACCGTACCTTCCTCTACTGGCGAAGCGTATACCGTAAGCTGGCCATCAGTTGCCGAAACTGATAGTTATCTGCTGCAGCAACGTATTAATAATGGCAGCTGGAAAACCGTGTATAACGGTGCTGGCAACAGCTATAAATACAATGCATCTCCATTGGTATTCGGTACGCACGATTATCGTGTACAGGCCGCGAACAAAGCGGGCTCTTCCGACTTTAGTAATACCTTCACGGTAACGATGGAGCTGGATCCCACGGTACAGATTCGCAAGCAGCTGTACTACAATGAAGCCGATCAGGTACCTGCGGCCCAGGAAAATCCTGCCCAGGGTATTTTCTCCCGGGATAGAGCCGCCTTCCGCTACCTGGACCTGATGTATATCGTTGATACCAACACCAATACGGTGATCAACCCCTATGCCAGTGGTGAAGCCACGGTTGAGTTTTCCAGCCTATATGACACTGCCGAGCGTAACCGTGCCACAGATGTGGAAGCGTTTATTTTTGAGCAGCTCACTCATCATCCCAACAATGAAAACCTGCAACGTTTCACGCTGGATGTTTACTACGATCGCGCGGTAGCGGAAATGATCCTGGCTAATGAAGCCCTGGATAATGCCCGTATTAGCCGCCTGCGTAACGAAGCGGTAGAGGTCGAAGTTGGCCATATAGAAACTGCACACCAGTTGTTGAAGGATGCCCTGGAGCAGTACAACTCCCTGCTGATCTATGCACCGGAGTTTTTAGCACAATGGGGTCCCTCCCGTGGTCAAATTAGCCCCCGCTACTACGACCCCAACGACCTGGCACAAAAAGATGTAACCCCAGCAGAATTACTGTTCACCGGTTACAAAGATGTCACCATGCTCTATCAGCTGATGAGCAAATTGGCTTCTACTAAAGTGCAGCAAGCGCGTCTGGCCGTCGTTGCCGGACAGACCAATACCACCCTGCTGGCACAAATGGTTGACGAGATGAATACGCTGCGCAGTGAGTTGATTGCTAAAGAGCAATCATTGCGTACGATCTTCCCGAATACCGACTTCACCCAGGTGCAAGGTTTCTCTGGTCTGCCCGAAGCGGTGTATGCATGGCAAACCCATCTCAGTGATTTGGAAAACTCCGTGAGCTGGCTCACGGGCGAAACCAACATTCTGGGCCTGCCGCAGGACTCAGTGTTGCTGGTACAGGGTTACGGTATTGATGGCAACACAGTGTTTGATTCCTTCAATGCACTGAGTGACTTCCTCGGTAATGACAGCAGTGGCCCTATTGCCACCGCACAGAATAGTCTCGCCGCCGCAAGAACCAGCTACGAGAACTACCGCCACAGTGCCGACAAGCTGGCCACGGAATATACCGACCGCCACCAGCAGTTGGGCAACTGGCTGTACAGCCTGTTGGGCCTGGATTTTCCGAGTAACTGCTTTAGCAAAGACTGCATTATTGTTGAAGAGTCTGCACAGCAGGGTAGTGAAATTGCCTTGCAGGCAAACAATATTGAGCTTGCGCAAATTGCACTGAGCAATAACTTGCAGCGCATGGATGACCTGCTGAGTGCGATTGAAATCGAAATCGAGCGACGTGCGGAGGAGGAAGGTATCGTCGACGGCATGTCGAAGATCATCCTGGATTACGGCTCCAAGCAGGAATCCATTTCTAAGCAAATCACCAAGATTCGTAAAGAAGCGGAGAAATCCAGAAAACGCGATGGTTTCCTGAAAGTAATAGGCGGTGCAATCAAAGCATTCTACCTAAAGGATTCAGGCCTGTTGGAGCAAGGTATTGATCAGGTGGTTTCTAGTCATATCAATCTCAGAAGTATTAAAGAAATTGGTAAGCTGGAAGCAATGAGCATTCGCTTGGGCGCTGAAGAGCGAGCTGAACTGAATGACAGCAGCAATAAATTGTTGGATGTCGAAAGCCGAGCGCGCGTGCGTACCATGTGGCTGGAAGCAAATACCATCGCGCTGGATATTGCCCAAGCGGAAGCTACGGTTGAGCAGGAAGTAGAACGTTTAGTCGGCATGCTGAATCAGGCACAGCGGGTTATGAACCAGATGTTCACTACTAATGCCAATCTGGCCGAACGTTATTTTGCTGACCCGATCCATGCCAGCCGCCTGACTACGGAAATGTTGCGTGCGGAGCGTCACTTTGAAGAAGCGCAGAAGTGGTTGTTCTATGCAGCTAGTGCGCTGGAATACAAGTGGCAGGAGTTATTTGTGGGTTCAGTGACTGGTTCTAGAAAGGAAGATATCTTCCGATTACGCAATGCCCAGGAACTGAGGGATTTCTACAGTGAAATGCTGGCTTTTGATCAGTTAGGTAGCCTTAACGGGACTCAGCAGGCGACGGATACCTTCTCACTGAAAGATGATGTGTTTGGTTATGTAGATGATATCAACGGTATTGCACAGACCTACGTCCATCCGGATCCTGCTCAACAAGGTGGTCCTCGTTTAAGCCCGCAGCAAGCTTTGCAGGAAAAGCTGCGCCTGTTGTCGCGTAAATATGGCAGTGATACCTGGGTAACCGTGGAATTTAGTACTGTGAAAGAATTACCGCGCAGTAACTTCTTCCTGGGGCCGGTTATTGCGGGTAATGGAGATCTCGCCTGCTTGGCAGCCGGCGGTAATTACCTGGATAAAATCGAAACTGTAGGACTTAATATTCCTCTGCTACACAGCGTCAGTGGTGAAACAGAAACTCCGGCCTACCTAACTTATGGTGGTACCAGCTTCTTGCGCAGTAAAACTCCTGGAACCCTGGTGGAAAATGGGGACAGTGTTGGTATTCAGGACGAATTTATCACCCATACACCTCGATTCTGGGATACTACTGATAGAACTAATCTGGCCTTCCGCAGTAGCTACCGTGTCTCTATGACTGCGAACTTGGATGCGTTTAATAGTGGCACAGGTTCCAGCTCTTCAATGACTAGCGTCTTTAAAGAGCGTAGTGTCGCCGCTACTGGCTGGCGCTTGTCAATTAAATTGGCAGATCGCTTTGGTTCGCTGGTGGATCTTGACGCGGTTAAAGATGTTGAGCTGATCTTTAACCATCGTTTCAAATCGAGAAATATAGATACCTGTGATGACGATGGCGATACTGGCCCATTGTTACTACTGCGCGAGCCGGTAGTCCATTAACTCTCTTTTTTAATGCCTAATAATTAGAGTATTAATTCGGCAACCGAGCAGTAATCATACTGCTGGGTTGCCGTCTTTATTGAAGATTATTTTTTACAGCATGACTCACGCTGGAGTCTATCGATAAATACTACGAGTCTTTAAAGTGTTTTTTGAGGAAACACTGATTTTAAAAACAAGGATGCTTATGCTGCGCAATTTATTGCTTTCTTGCTGCATGGTTGTGTCATCTACGGCTGCTGTTGCCGCCAATGAACACACCGCTTTGCAAGCACCCGTTCTCAATCTGCCGACAGGTCCGGGCAGTATCTCCGGGCTCGGTGAGGCTTTTACCCCTAATTTAAATACCGGCACCAGTTCACGTCTAGTGAACTTGGCTGTGCCCCCTGGGCGCAATGGACTGGCTCCGGATGTATCACTGGAATACAACAGCGGGTTTGGTAACGGGCTATTAGGACTGGGGCATAAACTGGTTATTCCCTATATCCAGCGTCAAACCGACAAGGGCCTGCCTAATTATTCAGAGTGGGGTCAGGCTGATCGGCAGGATAACGACCGCGATGGTCGCACCGATGAGTTTGATGAGTTTGATACGTTTATCAATCACCTGGGCGAAGAATTAGTTCTGGTGGAAGACGGTGTTTATCGCACCAAAAATGCCAGCGATTTTGCTCGCTACGAGCGTCTGTCGAAGGGTTGGCTGGTGACTCAATCCAACGGCCTGCGTTGGTATTTGGGGCAAGACTCTAATAGCCGAGTCAGTGGCAACAACGGCACATCGGTATTCTCCTGGTATCTAGAGGCGGTAGAAGATACCCATGGCAATCGTATCGACTATCAATATCGCAAGTTGGATGATGGCGTTCAGATTTATCTGGACAGGATTCAATATAATACGAATGGCGATATGGCGGTGCAGTTTCACTATGAAGACCGCCCTGACGTCCTAACAAATTATAAAGCGGGTTTTGAGATTAAAACCGCTTATCGCTTGCAGCGCGTGGAAACACAATTTGCCGGGCGCCACTTACGTAAATACGAATTTTCCTATCAGCCGCTAACGGAATGGCAAAGCCTCTCCTTGTTACAGGAAGTCCATTCCAGTGCAGGCGAGGGCGAATCTACGGTAACCCTGCCACCAGTACGCTATGGCTACACCCACTATCAGCAGGATCAGGTGTTTATGTCACCGATGCCGGCTGCGAGTCAGGTACCACTGAATAACCCCGACGTCGCCTTCTTGGATATTAACCGGGATGGTTTGCCAGATGTTGTTAACACGGCACCGAATAAAGACGTTTACTGGCTTAATTTAGGTCCTGATAAAGATGGCCTGCCGCAATGGCAGAGTTATCGTGAAATGAATACTTTCACTACCAGCCGTATTTCCAGTGACTCGGTCACCTGGGCTGATATTGATGGCGCTGGTGATGTGAATCTATTGCAGTATAGCTCTGGTAGTACCCATTACTTTCATCTTGATGATAACTATAGTTGGCAGTATAGCGGTGCTATAGATGGACTCTATATTCCTCTCGATAGTCCCCATGTGGATATGCTGGACATCAACAATGACAAACGTATCGATGTCTTTGCGACGATAACCAATAGCAGCGGTAAGGTTTTATCCCATGTGGTGCAGCTGAACCACCCCGATGGCTGGTCACAGCCTATTCAATTGCCGATGCCCACAGGCACCGCAGCTATGCGTTTGGGTGATCCCAATGTCTTTCTTCGGGATATGAACGGAGATGGTCTGCCTGATCTGGTTTGGGTTAGCAATGGCTACGCGGCTTACTACGCTAACCGTGGCCTGCAGGGTTTTGCTCCCGCAGTAGTGTTTGCCAATAGTCCCGATACGTTACACAACCTCAAGAATGTTCGTGTTACTGATATCAATGCCGACGGCCGCGCTGACCTGGTGTATCTGAATGGAACCCATGTATCCATCTGGCTTAACCAGGGCCTGAACAGCAACCAACATCAATTAGCCCAATTTAGCCAGCCACAACTGATCCAGGCCCAAGGCAATGTTGCTCCCGAAGAGGTGCGCCTGGTCGATATCAATGGTAACGGCTCTACGGATATTGTTTGGTACAGCCCCGGTCGCGGTGCTAATACTTTTTATTTCGCAGAGCTATTCCCCAATGAGCAACCGAATCAGCTAAAAACGATCGACAATGGCCTGGGTGCATTGACGACCCTGGAGTACGGCTCTGTTGTCGAGGAGATGGTGAGAGACCGCGAGGGTAACAGCCCCTGGTCGCAAGGTATCCCTGTGGCAATGCAGGTACTTAAGCGCGTTATTGTGGATGATGGCCGCGGTGGTGAACAGCAAACCACCGAGATGGATTACTGGGACGGCTTTTACGATGCTGCCGATAAAGAATTCCAGGGCTTTGCACACAGTGAAGAGCGCCGCGTGGGCGATGCCAGTACCCCGACACTGGCAACCCGCTACGAATTCCACCTGGGCCAAAAAGCCGATGGCACCGAACAGGAAGCCCTACAGGGCAAGATCAAACAAATAGAAACCCGCGATGCCTTCGGCGGAATTTTCTGGCGCGAGGAAAATCAGTGGGAGTTGCGCCAACTGCTGTCCGGTTATGCCGAGGAAAGCCGCAAAGTCGAGTTTGCGGCTATGACCGAACGCCAGCAGCATATGCTGGAGCGAGGCAGCGGTACCCCAGTGACCCTTGCCTGGGAGTATGACTACGATAATTACGGCAATACCACTTATATCAAAGAGCTGGGCCGTACCGATGGCAACTGGCAGGACGAGCGTATTACCCAATTGCGCTTCAGTGCGGAATCCGCCTCTGCACAGGGCCACTGGTTCCTGCACCTACCGCTAGAGCGCAAGGTTACCGACCTATCGGGCCGCGCTGTGGCCAAAGAGCAGTGGTTCTACGATGATGAAAGTTTCTCCGCTGGTAATTTAGGCGCGGTCTCCAAGGGCAACCTGACCCTGCGTCGACTCTGGCACGATGCTGAGAGTGCAGATGCCTATGTTGCCGCAGAGCGCCACCGCTACGATGCCTTCGGCAACCGCATTCAAAGTTATGACCCCTTGTGGGACGCCAACACAGGCCACCAAACCAAAGTCACTTACGACTCGCAATATCATACCTTCCCAACAGAAGTGGGTTTGCATACCGGCAGCCGCTGGCTCACCGCTCGTGCGGGTTACGACAAAGGTCTGGGTGTACTTACCGACTACACCGACTTTAACGGACAGCAGACCCAATATGGTTACGACAGCCACGGGCGCCTCACTGCCATGGCCAAGCCAGGGGACAGCCTGCAACTCCCCACGGTTGAGTACGATTACCAACTGGCGCAGATGGTGGATGGTCACCGTATCAGCTGGGTAGAGACTCGCCAGCGCGAGCGGAGTGGTGCTAGCGGTACCATCGACAGCCGCCGTTTTTACGACGGTCTGGGCCGCACCCTGATGGTGCGCAGTGAAGCCGAGCAACCGGGACAGGTTGTGGTCAGCGATCACAGTAACTTTAATGCGCGCGGCCAAGTAGTGCAGACCGCACTGCCTTACTTTGCCCAGGGGCTCGCCTATCGCGCTA
The DNA here is from genome assembly GCF_023716485.1 of Microbulbifer variabilis. NCBI lineage: Bacteria > Pseudomonadati > Pseudomonadota > Gammaproteobacteria > Cellvibrionales > Microbulbiferaceae > Microbulbifer > Microbulbifer variabilis. Next base: position 4,195,608 of record NZ_CP092418.1, on the reverse strand, counting down.
ATGATAAAGGCCAGCACCACCGACAATATCTTTACGACGCCCAAGGGCGTACCCAGGAGGTTTATCAGCCCTATACCGCGCAAAGTGGGGAAAGTGTCTTCAATCGCATCACCTATTTGCCCATGGCACAGGTGCTGGAAGATGAAGAGCAAACTCGTGCGAACAGTGTTCACCATGGCGCCGCCAAAAAACTGGTGTTTGATGGCCTGCAAACGGCGCAGGGTGAATACCGCCTGAGGCAAGTGGATGAAATTGTTGGAGCCAATACCCAGGGCGGCATCGGTGGTGCCACCTGGTCCACCTATTACGACTACGACCTCAATGGTAATTTTACCCGCCTGCAGGATGCACAAAATAATGTGCGCACCATGCACTACGACGACCTGGGGCGCATGCGCTTCTTGGACGACCCCAACCGCGGACAGCGCTGGCAGTACTTTGACGATGCCGGCAACCTGCTGGCCACCCGCGATGCCCTGGGGCAGGAGCGGCACTATCGCTACGACGGCGCCAACCGTCTCTTTGCCGAGTATCAATTATCGCCGCGAGGAGAAGCTCCCAGCGGCGCAAATTGGCAACCGGGCTTGCAGCTGGGCTCCACCTCACCGGTAGTCAGCTACCAGTACGATCAGCGCGGCGAAGAGGGCGGTGCCTTCCTACTTGGGCGCCTGGCCAAAGTGACCGACCAAGCCGGCTTCGAGCAATGGGTTTATGACGCACGCGGCCGAGTGGTACAGCGCCAGCGCAAGATCATCGGCCCGCAAATTAATAGCCCCCTCTACACCACGCGCTTCGCCTATGACAGCGCCGGGCGTATGACACAGCAGTTCTACCCCGACAATAGCCGGGTGAACTTCGAATACAACACCCGCGGTTTACTCGAGCGCATCCCGGGAGTGGTGGAACGCCTGGACTATACCGCCAATGGGGTTTTGCAGCACCAAGGGCTGGCCAATGGTGTTGAAACTGATTGGGGCTTTGACGAGCGCCAGCGACTGGCTGGCTTGCGCACCCAGCGCAGCGGGGACGCCCTGCCACTGCAACAGTGGGATTACCGTTTTGATGCCGTCTCCAATGTACTCGGTATCGACGACAAACGCCCCAGCGACGCTCTCGCCGCAATGGCTGCCGAACTCGGCGCAACCAGTGCCCAGGCAGCCTCCCTGGCAAAAAATATTGTCTACAGCTACGACGATGTCTATCGCCTGACCGGCGTTGCCGACGATATCGAGCAGGTTTATTACAGCTACGACAAAATCGGCAACCTGCTGCAAGTGGGTCGCGCGAGTGTCGACCTGGCAGATATGGCCACCGCTGGAAATACCCAGATCACAGATCTGCGTTACGGCGGCAGCCATGACAATGGCAACACTGGCGCCTCCAACCGCAGCAGCCGTGGCAGCCTGCCCGGACCCCAAGCGTTGAGCTGGGCTGAAGGCCTGATTGAATACGATGACAACGGTAATCGTACGCAAGCCGGCGACCAGACCTACCACTGGGACCACGACCAGCGCCTGACTTATGCCGGTAATAAGCAAGCTGCTGACCAGTACGGTTATGACTTTAAACACCAGCGCCGCTTTAAAATCACCGAACGTACAGGCGGAGCTCGCAGCGTCACTCTGTATATCGACGGAGATAGTGAAGTACGTGATGGCAAATTACTGAAGTACATCAGTGTTGGCCAGAAACGTATTGCCCGCAGTGACCAGAGTGGAGAAGTGTTCACGCCGACTGAGTATTACCTGCACACGCACGTAGGTTCTACCGACCTGACTCTGGATAAGGCTGGCAAGATCATTAATGCCTTTACCTATAAGTCTTACGGCGAGCTGGAAAATGTCTTCGGTGATAGTACCGCAGCACCTTACCGCTATGCGGGCAAAGAGCTGGATGAGTCCACGGGTTTAGGTTACTTCGAACGACGTTACCTGCAGTCTGACTTTGGTACCTTTATCAGCCCGGATCCGGTGCTAAATCACTCGGGACGTTTTACGGATCCACAGCGTTGGACGCCTTATCGCTATGCGCGGAATAATCCAATTAATTATGTGGATCCCAATGGTGAAACGGCTATTAGGCAGTATAACCAAAGCAATAACTCCTCAGCACAAGTAAGTAGTGGTATGTCGGTTAGTTATTCCAGTGGTAATGGAGTTGCCCGTGATGGTTCAAGCGGGGGAGGAAGCAAAGGTACACATGGGGCTTTGAAAAATAATTCTCAAAATTTAGGAAATGGGTTGCATAAAAATTTGAAAGTAGGGCAAGAGGCTAGTGAAAAGGGGCTACATGAGAATTTGGAAATGGGACCAAAAGAAGTAGAAAAAAAACAGATCACTCGTCCTAAACAGTGTGGAGCAGGCGTCGTCACGTGTAAAGCAAATGGAACAGGTGGCGCAACAACTCCGCCTGATCATCCTAGATGGCCAGGGACAGGTTATACAAAAGACGGCAGAAAAATTGCTTTATATACTTGCTCTAATAGTGGAGGACAGTGTTCATTTCATGCTCCAAGCGGTGGTAAGAATGTATACGGTGCCGTCTTAGAAACAACTGTTACAAGAAGTGGTGATCTTTCTACTCATGCTACAGGATTGAAATCTTTCACAGTGGATCCTTCGCCTGGATTTTTGGAGGAATATTTTGGTGTGAAGCCATCTGACTTTGTGGAAGAGTTGCGGGCTAACCAAAAAGTTCAGTAGGGGGTTTTATGTGGTTTTTCTTAGAAAAAATTAGTTTAGCTTCGCACCTATTAACGGTGTTGATAATTCTACTTGGGGGGGGGTATTGGGTTCGGAAGTCATTAAACCGTTTCTCAGTGACAGGCTTGCTAGGTGCTTTTTTACTGTCTATTTCAGTTGGCTTAAGGTTTTATTTACCTGAGATTGAGTCTATTGATTTGGGGTACAAGAAGCCATTGTCGGGTAGTCCAATTGTGTGGGTGATATATATGTATGGATATAATATTGGTTTGTTTGTTTTTTGCTTATCTGTTTTTTGTGGTGTGATAAGTAAAGGTTGTAAAAAGGATTTTATTGGTGGGCTTTGATTAAATATTTGGGCTTAGCTGTAGGCGCTGATTAAAAATAATTGGCGCTTATGGCTTTGGAGGTTTTTGACCTTTTCGTAGTTATTGTTTAGTTGTTATACGTTGTCAAAGCTTATTGGCTTTGTGTCTATGTAAATCATAGTAATTTGGTTTTTAAAATGTTGACTCTTGTTCGTAACTTTTTTGTGCTGCAGGTTTTAAGTGCCAGTGCTATTGCTTATGGGTCTGCCCTGAGCGGGCCGAGCACAGATACTGATGGGAAATATTCCTTGTCATATAAGTCTGTAGCGCCACTTGGGATAATGGGTGTATATCTAAAAGAGTATAAAAATGGAACTTTTACTCGGAATATTTCATTAGACTATGGGTTTTCCAGTTCAAACTCTACTAAATCTGTAACCGTTTCTTCTGCCGGTAAATACTTTTATGAGTATTGGCATGAACACTGTACTCCAGATATTATCTCCCCTGATGATTGGGAAGATAAAGTTACATCTTGCCCTGCTTCCCGATTCAATAGGGTTAAGTTAGGCACTCATACCGTTAACGTTATATTTCAACCAGCAGCGCCCTCCAGTATCAATTACGGCACTTTCGATAGTGATGGGGCTTACAAGGTTAGCTGGTCTTCCAGTACTGGTGCAGGCCGGTATGAGCTCTACCGTAGGGTAAATAGTGGCTCCTGGAGCAGGGTTTATAACGGTTCTAAAACTAGCTTTGATGAAAGTGGCCGCTCTAGTGGTAACTACCAATATCGTGTACGAGCCTGTAACACCGCAAAGAATTTATGTGGTGCTTATAAGAACGGCGGAACCATAAAGGTAGAGCTGACTCCATCAACCCCAACCTCTATCACTGTTCCCAGTTATACCTCCTCTAGTAGCGTTAGCATCAGCTGGGCTGCCAGCAGCGGGGCTACTCGCTACGAGGTACAACAGCGCAAGGATAACGGCAATTGGTCCGGCAATATTTATTCTGGTTCATCCACCAGTACAACGGTTTCTTCCCTGAGCCATGGTAGTACTTACCGCTTTAGAGTGCGGGCCTGTAATAGCACTTGCTCTGGCTATCGAGAAAGTAAAGATTTAGAAGTCTATTTCCGTCCTGGCGTACCAACACCTAAATTAAATACCACCACCAGCCTCGATGGTAAATATACTGTCAGCTGGAATACCAAGCAGTTTGCCACCAGTTATCAGTTGGTCGATGGCAGTGGCTCCACTCTGTACAATGGTTCTGGTTTAAGTAAGAGTTTCTCTGGTGTTAGCAATGGCTCTTATAGCTATAAGGTTCGCGCTTGTAATGCCAAGGGCACTTGCTCCAACTACTCCTCGTTAGTAACGGTTAAAGTCGATCGCGCTGTTGGTGTGCCCGTAGCCTCAGCTTCGCCAACCAACAGCTGGGATGGCAAGGTCAAGCTTAGCTGGAGCGAAGTTAAAAAAGGCGGTCTTACCGTTGAATATCAAGTGGTAGACAGTGCAAATAAGCAGCTTTATCGCGGCACTGCACGCAGCTACCAGCTGAGTAACTTGCAAGACGGGCGCCACTGCTACCGGGTACGTGCACTGACCTCAACCGATCAGTCCAACTATTCACCGGAAGCCTGTGCCACCGTAGATTTACTACAAGCGCCAGCAGCGCCGAGCTATATCACTGTGCCTTCCTCTACCGGTGAAGCTTATACTGTGAGCTGGCCATCAGTTGCCGAAACTGATAGTTATCTGCTGCAGCAACGTATGAATAATGGCAGCTGGAAAACCGTGTATAACGGTGCTGGCAATAGCTATAAATACAATGCCTCTCCATTAGTATTCGGTACGCACGATTATCGTGTACAGGCCGTGAACAAAGCGGGCTCTTCCGACTTTAGTAATACCTTCACGGTAACGATGGAGCTGGATCCCACGGTACAGATTCGCAAGCAGCTGTACTACAACGAAGCCGATCAGGTACCTGCGGCCCAGGAAAATCCTGCCCAGGGTATTTTCTCCCGGGATAGAGCGGCCTTCCGCTACCTGGATCTGATGTATATCGTTGATACCAACACCAATACGGTGATTAACCCTTACGCCAGTGGTGAAGCCACGGTTGAGTTTTCCAGCCTGTATGACACTGCCGAGCGTAATCGTGCCACAGATGTGGAAGCGTTTATTTTTGAGCAGCTCACTCATCATCCCAACAATGAAAACCTGCAACGTTTCACGCTGGATGTTTACTACGATCGCGCGGTAGCGGAAATGATCCTGGCTAATGAAGCCCTGGATAATGCCCGTATTAGCCGCCTGCGTAACGAAGCGGTAGAGGTCGAAGTTGGCCATATAGAAACTGCACACCAGTTGTTGAAGGATGCCCTGGAGCAGTACAACTCCCTGCTGATCTATGCACCGGAGTTTTTAGCACAATGGGGTCCCTCCCGTGGTCAAATTAGCCCCCGCTACTACGACCCCAACGACCTGGCACAAAAAGATGTAACCCCAGCAGAATTACTGTTCACCGGTTACAAAGATGTCACCATGCTCTATCAGCTGATGAGCAAATTGGCTTCTACTAAAGTGCAGCAAGCGCGTCTGGCCGTCGTTGCCGGACAGACCAATACCACCCTGCTGGCACAAATGGTTGACGAGATGAATACGCTGCGCAGTGAGTTGATTGCTAAAGAGCAATCATTGCGTACGATCTTCCCGAATACCGACTTCACCCAGGTGCAAGGTTTCTCTGGTCTGCCCGAAGCGGTGTATGCATGGCAAACCCATCTCAGTGATTTGGAAAACTCCGTGAGCTGGCTCACGGGCGAAACCAACATTCTGGGCCTGCCGCAGGACTCAGTGTTGCTGGTACAGGGTTACGGTATTGATGGCAACACAGTGTTTGATTCCTTCAATGCACTGAGTGACTTCCTCGGTAATGACAGCAGTGGCCCTATTGCCACCGCACAGAATAGTCTCGCCGCCGCAAGAACCAGCTACGAGAACTACCGCCACAGTGCCGACAAGCTGGCCACGGAATATACCGACCGCCACCAGCAGTTGGGCAACTGGCTGTACAGCCTGTTGGGTCTGGAGTTTCCGAGCAACTGCTTTGCCGAGGACTGTGTGATTGTCACGGAGGATGCGCAGAACGGTAGTGAAATTTCTCTGCAGGCGAACAATATCGATATTGCGGAAATTGCACTGAGCAACAACCTGCAGCGTATGGAAGACCTGCTGAGTGCGATTGAAATCGAAATCGAGCGACGTGCGGAGGAAGAGGGAATCGTCGACGGCATGTCGAAGATCATCCTGGATTACGGCTCCAAGCAGGTTTCAATTAAGCAGCAGATTGCCAAAATTCGCAAAAAGGCGGAACAGTCTAGAAAGCGGGGTAGCCTGTTTAAAGGGATTGTGAAGTCGGTAGCAGCTATCGTGAGTCAAAATTGGGCTCAACTAGCGCAAACGGTAAAAGAAACCGCAGAAACCGTTGCTGAGCACAACCGCAATATAAAAACGATTAAAGATATTGGTAAATTGGAGGCAGAGAGCGCCCGCCTAGCGGCGGAAGAGCGCGCGACCTTAAACGACAGCTCAAATAGACTACTGGGTGTGGAGAGTAAGGCTCGCGTGCGCACTATGTGGCTGGAAGCAAATACCATTGCGCTGGATATTGCCCAAGCGGAAGCTACGGTTGAGCAGGAAGTGGAACGTTTGACTGGCATGCTGAATCAGGCACAGCGGGTTATGAACCAGATGTTCACTACTAATGCCAATCTGGCTGAGCGTTATTTTGCCGATCCGATCCATGCCAGCCGCCTGACGACTGAAGTACTGCGTGCGGAGCGTTACTTTGAAGAAGCACAGAAGTGGTTGTTCTACACGGCCAGTGCCCTGGAATACAAGTGGCAGGAATCTTTTGTGGGTTCAGTCACTGGCTTCAGAAAGGAAAGTATTTTCCGTTTGCGTAATGGGCAGGAGCTTAGAGATTTCTATAGTGAGCTTTTGGCTTTCGATCAACTCCATAAGCTTGGAAGCATAGAGCAGGCGACGGACACCTTCTCTCTGAAGGATGATGTGTTTGGCTATGTAGATAATATCAACGGTATTGCACAGACCTACGTCCATCCGGATCCGGCTCAACAAGGCGGTCCGCGCTTAAGCCCGCAGCAAGCCTTGCAGGAAAAGCTGCGCCTGTTGTCGCGTAAATACGGCAGTGATACCTGGGTAACTGTGGAATTTAGTACGGTGAAAGAATTACCGCGCAGTAACTTCTTCCTGGGGCCAGTTATTGCCGACAACGGTGATTTGTCTTGCTTGGCAACTGGTGGTAATTACCTGGATAAAATTGAAACCGTTGGTCTTAATATCCCCCTTGCATATAGCGTTAGTGGTGAAACCGAAACGCCTGCATTTTTGACTTATGGGGGCACTAGTTTCCTGCGTAGTAAAACTCCGGGAACTCTGGTGGAAAATGCGGATGGAGTCGGTATTCAGGACGAGTTTATAACTCATAGCACTCGATTCTGGGATGCCGTTGAGGGAACTGGGCTGGCGTTCAGAAATAGCTACCGTGTTTCTATGTCTGCGAACTTGGATGTGCTTAATAGTGGCACTGGTTCAAATTCCACGATTACCAGTGCGTTTAAAGAACGCAGTGTCGCCGCTACTGGCTGGCGCTTGTCACTCAAGCTGGCAGATCGCTATGGCTCATTGGTAGATCTCAATGCGGTTAAGGATGTTGAGTTGATCTTTAACCATCGTTTCAAGCCGAGAAATGTTGATAGCTGTGGTGATGATGATATTGGTCCACTGTTACTACTGCGCGAGCCGGTAGTCCATTAACTCTCTTTTTTAATGCCTAATAATTAGAGTATTAATTCGGCAACCGAGCAGTAATCATACTGCTGGGTTGCCGTCTTTATTGAAGATTATTTTTTACAGCATGACTCACGCTGGAGTCTATCGATAAATACTACGAGTCTTTAAAGTGTTTTTTGAGGAAACACTGATTTTAAAAACAAGGATGCTTATGCTACGCAATTTATTGCTTTCTTGCTGCATGGTTGTGTCATCTACGGCTGCTGTTGCCGCCAATGAACACACCGCTTTGCAAGCACCCGTTCTCAATCTGCCGACAGGTCCGGGCAGTATCTCCGGGCTCGGTGAGGCTTTTACCCCTAATTTAAATACCGGCACCAGTTCACGTCTAGTGAACTTGGCTGTGCCCCCTGGGCGCAATGGACTGGCTCCGGATGTATCACTGGAATACAACAGCGGGTTTGGTAACGGGCTATTAGGACTGGGGCATAAACTGGTTATTCCCTATATCCAGCGTCAAACCGACAAGGGCCTGCCTAATTATTCAGAGTGGGGTCAGGCTGATCGGCAGGATAACGACCGCGATGGTCGCACCGATGAGTTTGATGAGTTTGATACGTTTATCAATCACCTGGGCGAAGAATTAGTTCTGGTGGAAGACGGTGTTTATCGCACCAAAAATGCCAGCGATTTTGCTCGCTACGAGCGTCTGTCGAAGGGTTGGCTGGTGACTCAATCCAACGGCCTGCGTTGGTATTTGGGGCAAGACTCTAATAGCCGAGTCAGTGGCAACAACGGCACATCGGTATTCTCCTGGTATCTAGAGGCGGTAGAAGATACCCATGGCAATCGTATCGACTATCAATATCGCAAGTTGGATGATGGCGTTCAGATTTATCTGGACAGGATTCAATATAATACGAATGGCGATATGGCGGTGCAGTTTCACTATGAAGACCGCCCTGACGTCCTAACAAATTATAAAGCGGGTTTTGAGATTAAAACCGCTTATCGCTTGCAGCGCGTGGAAACACAATTTGCCGGGCGCCACTTACGTAAATACGAATTTTCCTATCAGCCGCTAACGGAATGGCAAAGCCTCTCCTTGTTACAGGAAGTCCATTCCAGTGCAGGCGAGGGCGAATCTACGGTAACCCTGCCACCAGTACGCTATGGCTACACCCACTATCAGCAGGATCAGGTGTTTATGTCACCGATGCCGGCTGCGAGTCAGGTACCACTGAATAACCCCGACGTCGCCTTCTTGGATATTAACCGGGATGGTTTGCCAGATGTTGTTAACACGGCACCGAATAAAGACGTTTACTGGCTTAATTTAGGTCCTGATAAAGATGGCCTGCCGCAATGGCAGAGTTATCGTGAAATGAATACTTTCACTACCAGCCGTATTTCCAGTGACTCGGTCACCTGGGCTGATATTGATGGCGCTGGTGATGTGAATCTATTGCAGTATAGCTCTGGTAGTACCCATTACTTTCATCTTGATGATAACTATAGTTGGCAGTATAGCGGTGCTATAGATGGACTCTATATTCCTCTCGATAGTCCCCATGTGGATATGCTGGACATCAACAATGACAAACGTATCGATGTCTTTGCGACGATAACCAATAGCAGCGGTAAGGTTTTATCCCATGTGGTGCAGCTGAACCACCCCGATGGCTGGTCACAGCCTATTCAATTGCCGATGCCCACAGGCACCGCAGCTATGCGTTTGGGTGATCCCAATGTCTTTCTCCGGGATATGAACGGAGATGGTCTGCCTGATCTGGTTTGGGTCAGCAATGGCTACGCGGCTTACTATGCTAACCGTGGCCTGCAGGGTTTTGCTCCCGCAGTAGTGTTTGCCAATAGTCCTGATACGTTACACAACCTCAAGAATGTTCGTGTTACGGATATCAATGCCGACGGCCGTGCGGATCTAATTTACCTCAATGGCACTCAGGTATCGCTATGGTTGAACCAGGGCCTGGATACCAAGCAACATCAGCTGGCAAAGTTTAGTCAGCCACAATTAATTCAAGCCCAAGGCAATGTGGCTCCCGAAGAGGTGCGCCTAGTCGATATTAATGGTAACGGCTCTACGGATATTGTTTGGTACAGCCCCGGTCGCGGTGCTAATACTTTTTATTTCGCAGAGCTATTCCCCAATGAGCAACCGAATCAGCTAAAAACGATCGACAATGGCCTGGGTGCATTGACGACCCTGGAGTACGGCTCTGTTGTCGAGGAGATGGTGAGAGACCGCGAGGGTAACAGCCCCTGGTCGCAGGGTATCCCTGTGGCAATGCAGGTACTTAAGCGCGTTGTTGTGGATGATGGCCGCGGTGGTGAACAGCAAACCACCGAGATGGATTACTGGGACGGCTTTTACGATGCTGCCGATAAAGAATTCCAGGGCTTTGCACACAGTGAAGAGCGTCGCGTGGGCGATGCCAGTACCCCGACACTGGCAACCCGCTACGAATTCCACCTGGGCCAAAAAGCCGATGGCACCGAACAGGAAGCCCTACAGGGCAAGATCAAACAAATAGAAACCCGCGATGCCTTCGGCGGAATTTTCTGGCGAGAGGAAAATCAGTGGGAGTTGCGCCAACTGCTGTCCGGTTATGCCGAGGAAAGCCGCAAAGTCGAGTTTGCGGCTATGACCGAACGCCAGCAGCATATGCTGGAGCGAGGCAGCGGTACCCCAGTGACCCTTGCCTGGGAGTATGACTACGATAATTACGGCAATACCACTTATATCAAAGAGCTGGGCCGTACCGATGGCAACTGGCAGGACGAGCGTATTACCCAATTGCGCTTCAGTGCGGAATCCGCCTCTGCACAGGGCCACTGGTTCCTGCACCTACCGCTAGAGCGCAAGGTTACCGACCTATCGGGCCGCGCTGTGGCCAAAGAGCAGTGGTTCTACGATGATGAAAGTTTCTCCGCTGGTAATTTAGGCGCGGTCTCCAAGGGCAACCTGACCCTGCGTCGACTCTGGCACGATGCTGAGAGTGCAGATGCCTATGTTGCCGCAGAGCGCCACCGCTACGATGCCTTCGGCAACCGCATTCAAAGTTATGACCCCTTGTGGGACGCCAACACAGGCCACCAAACCAAAGTCACTTACGACTCGCAATATCATACCTTCCCAACAGAAGTGGGTTTGCATACCGGCAGCCGCTGGCTCACCGCTCGTGCGGGTTACGACAAAGGTCTGGGTGTACTTACCGACTACACCGACTTTAACGGACAGCAGACCCAATATGGTTACGACAGCCACGGGCGCCTCACTGCCATGGCCAAGCCAGGGGACAGCCTGCAACTCCCCACGGTTGAGTACGATTACCAACTGGCGCAGATGGTGGATGGTCACCGTATCAGCTGGGTAGAGACTCGCCAGCGCGAGCGGAGTGGTGCTAGCGGTACCATCGACAGCCGCCGTTTTTACGACGGTCTGGGCCGCACCCTGATGGTGCGCAGTGAAGCCGAGCAACCGGGACAGGTTGTGGTCAGCGATCACAGTAACTTTAATGCGCGCGGCCAAGTAGTGCAGACCGCACTGCCTTACTTTGCCCAGGGGCTCGCCTATCGCGCTAATGATAAAGGCCAGCACCACCGACAATATCTTTACGACGCCCAAGGGCGTACCCAGGAGGTTTATCAGCCCTATACCGCGCAAAGTGGGGAAAGTGTCTTCAATCGCATCACCTATTTGCCCATGGCACAGGTGCTGGAAGATGAAGAGCAAACTCGTGCGAACAGTGTTCACCATGGCGCCGCCAAAAAACTGGTGTTTGATGGCCTGCAAACGGCGCAGGGTGAATACCGCCTGAGGCAAGTGGATGAAATTGTTGGAGCCAATACCCAGGGCGGCATCGGTGGTGCCACCTGGTCCACCTATTACGACTACGACCTCAATGGTAATTTTACCCGCCTGCAGGATGCACAAAATAATGTGCGCACCATGCACTACGACGACCTGGGGCGCATGCGCTTCTTGGACGACCCCAACCGCGGACAGCGCTGGCAGTACTTTGACGATGCCGGCAACCTGCTGGCCACCCGCGATGCCCTGGGGCAGGAGCGGCACTATCGCTACGACGGCGCCAACCGTCTCTTTGCCGAGTATCAATTATCGCCGCGAGGAGAAGCTCCCAGCGGCGCAAATTGGCAACCGGGCTTGCAGCTGGGCTCCACCTCACCGGTAGTCAGCTACCAGTACGATCAGCGCGGCGAAGAGGGCGGTGCCTTCCTACTTGGGCGCCTGGCCAAAGTGACCGACCAAGCCGGCTTCGAGCAATGGGTTTATGACGCACGCGGCCGAGTGGTACAGCGCCAGCGCAAGATCATCGGCCCGCAAATTAATAGCCCCCTCTACACCACGCGCTTCGCCTATGACAGCGCCGGGCGTATGACACAGCAGTTCTACCCCGACAATAGCCGGGTGAACTTCGAATACAACACCCGCGGTTTACTCGAGCGCATCCCGGGAGTGGTGGAACGCCTGGACTATACCGCCAATGGGGTTTTGCAGCACCAAGGGCTGGCCAATGGTGTTGAAACTGATTGGGGCTTTGACGAGCGCCAGCGACTGGCTGGCTTGCGCACCCAGCGCAGCGGGGACGCCCTGCCACTGCAACAGTGGGATTACCGTTTTGATGCCGTCTCCAATGTACTCGGTATCGACGACAAACGCCCCAGCGACGCTCTCGCCGCAATGGCTGCCGAACTCGGCGCAACCAGTGCCCAGGCAGCCTCCCTGGCAAAAAATATTGTCTACAGCTACGACGATGTCTATCGCCTGACCGGCGTTGCCGACGATATCGAGCAGGTTTATTACAGCTACGACAAAATCGGCAACCTGCTGCAAGTGGGTCGCGCGAGTGTCGACCTGGCAGATATGGCCACCGCTGGAAATACCCAGATCACAGATCTGCGTTACGGCGGCAGCCATGACAATGGCAACACTGGCGCCTCCAACCGCAGCAGCCGTGGCAGCCTGCCCGGACCCCAAGCGTTGAGCTGGGCTGAAGGCCTGATTGAATACGATGACAACGGTAATCGTACGCAAGCCGGCGACCAGACCTACCACTGGGACCACGACCAGCGCCTGACTTATGCCGGTAATAAGCAAGCTGCTGACCAGTACGGTTATGACTTTAAACACCAGCGCCGCTTTAAAATCACCGAACGTACAGGCGGAGCTCGCAGCGTCACTCTGTATATCGACGGAGATAGTGAAGTACGTGATGGCAAATTACTGAAGTACATCAGTGTTGGCCAGAAACGTATTGCCCGCAGTGACCAGAGTGGAGAAGTGTTCACGCCGACTGAGTATTACCTGCACACGCACGTAGGTTCTACCGACCTGACTCTGGATAAGGCTGGCAAGATCATTAATGCCTTTACCTATAAGTCTTACGGCGAGCTGGAAAATGTCTTCGGTGATAGTACCGCAGCACCTTACCGCTATGCGGGCAAAGAGCTGGATGAGTCCACGGGTTTAGGTTACTTCGAACGACGTTACCTGCAGTCTGACTTTGGTACCTTTATCAGCCCGGATCCGGTGCTAAATCACTCGGGACGTTTTACGGATCCACAGCGTTGGACGCCTTATCGCTATGCGCGGAATAATCCAATTAATTATGTGGATCCCAATGGCGAAGCTGCCATTAAGCTAAATGATGGAAGAGGGAAGGTAGCTAATAAAGCGGAACTGCTAGCAATCGAAGCTAGGTATAAAACTATGATTGTCGGAGCCAAGAGGAAAGGTTGGGATATCGCTGCTGGTGTATTAGAAAACTTTATGAGCCAAGAAAAGGATCCTTTTGAAATACCTTCAGAATGGCTTCTTCAGCAACCATCAATAAAAGAAGGGATAGAAATAAATAAACAATTTTTTTACGATGATGTAATGAAAAAAGCCGATTTGTTAAAATCCGGAGAGTCAGCTTGGCATGTTGATTATTGGGATAAGCTAGTCAAGGCAGATTTATTTTCTGAGTTTTATTATGCTAGCGGAACCTCGACTCTTACATCATATGGATATTTCAATCTCGAAGCAGGGGGAGATGGGACAGTAACCATTACAGGTACTATTCGACATGTTTGGTATGATCGCTATGATTGGCACGATGGTTTGAGTGCGACAGTCCCAATTTTTGGAAGAGTCGGCGATGAGTCAGGAAATAAATTGGTAGAAGGTGGAAGGGCGAAGGAATTTGATATGCAATCAGAGTGGACGGAGAACGTGAAATGGTAAGTTCAATTATTAAGAGCAGTATAGCTTTTGCACTCTTGGTGGCTGGTATCGAGGTGTGCGCAAAAGATCTTGAGTGTGAGTTTCGTCCGGTTTTTATGAATGTAAAACCTGGGGAGAACCCTTATGAGCTGGGATCTGAAGATTTAAGTGCAGAGACTCGAGATAATCTTATGATGATCCTTAAATATTATGGGAAGGATGTGGAGGCACTAGGTCAGTCAAATTTGAAGATTTCCTGTGACTTGTACTCTAATTTAGATTTTCTTGTAAGTGTTACGAAAAAATCTCAAGATAAGACTTGGTTAAAACAACATGAAATGTTGAAAAAAACATATAAGAAATAGAGGTTTGGTAAACGTTAGCGTGTTGACTTTTTATAGTGCAGATAGTGGCTGAAGTTAGTGAAACTTCTGTGTGAGATAAGGTCCGATCTAACTTACTTGCTCATTTTTTTATTAGGCTTCCAGGTACTCAGTGATTACATTTTCTGGGTGCTTGGGTGCTTGGGTGCTTGGGTGCTTGGGTGCTTGGGTGCTTGGGTGCTTGGGTGCTTGGGTGCTTGGGTGCTTGGGTGCTTGGGTGCTTGGGTGCTTGGGTGCTTGGGTGCTTGGGTGCTTGGGTGCTTGGGTGCTTGGGTGCTTGGGTGCTTGGGTAGGTTTTTGGGGGAATAATTAAACTTTTATTTTTTGTTTTTTCTTCATGTCTCATATGTTTCTGTTTGAATTAGGGTTTGTTCTTCTTAATATGAACCTATAAGCCTTCTTAAAAAGATGGCAGCACTCAATGTCTCAATTAGCTGTTATTCTCTATTTTTAATCTACTTAGGCAAAGCCTCTCACGATCATCAAATAAATATTTCGCACACAATGCGACTGCCACAAAAGTACCAAACCCCGTACCTGCAGCAATCGTAAACATAATCAAAATCTGATATTTAACCGCAATAGTAGGCGCGGTACCGGCTAGTATCTGCCCGGTCATCATACCGGGTAGAAAGACAATACCGGCTGCAGCCATCATATTGATCGTTGGCATCAACCCCGCGCGCATGGCATCCCGGCGAAATTCAATACTGGCTTGCCGCCAGGTCTCCCCCAGCATTAGGCGGTTTTCAATAATATCACTTGAGCGCCGCATACTTTCTGTTAGTCGATCCAGGCCTAGGGCAACGCCGGTCATGGTGTTTCCCAGAAGCATGCCTAATAATGGAATAGAGTATTGCGGTTGGTACCAGGGCTGGGGGCCGATTAGCACCACTAGACTCAGTATTGTGACGCTAAATGCGGAAACCAGCATGGATAAAGTGCCAATGGCAAAACTCCAGCCTCCGCGCAGGCGATATTTTTGCCGAGAGACGACTTGTTGCCCGGCAAACAATAACATCGCCAGCCCTAACAGGCTGACCCATAACAGGGTGCCTACGGCGAATAGCGCTTCCAGTATGACTCCTACAAGCGCCAGCTGTATCGCCGTGCGCACCGCCGCAATAATCAGCGGTTTACCGAGCTGTAATCGGGCAATATGGGTGCAAATTGCCAGGGCAACTACCAGCGCCGCAGCCAGCGATAACTGCCACCAGGAAAGATCGATCATACTCATTTAGATAGTTCCCGCTCCACAAGACAGCTGCCTTGAATTTCAATATGCCTGCTGGCTACTCGTTGGATTTGCTCTCTATTATGCGCCACCCAGATGACAGGGTATTGTTGCTTGCTGATTTCATCCTTAAGCCATGCTTCTACTTTACTCGTAGTATCGGCATCCAGATTGGCAGTAGGTTCATCCAGTAAAAGTGCCTGTGGAGTGTAGGAAAGCGCACGAATAAGCGCTAAACGCTGTTTCTCCCCAGAAGAGAGCCGGCTTACCTGCCACTTTGTTGCCTCCTCGGGAAACCCCAATATTTTTAACGTTTGCCCCATCGGCTGATTAAAGTGTTCGCCTACCGTCTCGTACCACCAGGCACTTTGTGCCGGTACCAACATAACCTGGCGGCGCCACTGGTGACCAGGCATAGCCTCTTGTAAATTATTGCCAAGAGAGATCTGGCCGTTGTGAGGATCGACATCGGCGATGGCACGTAGTAAGCGGCTTTTACCAGATCCTGAGGGGCCAGATAAGCAAACAACTTCGCCTGGTGCTATAGCTAGATCTACTTTCTGAAGTAAATCGTTACTCAGATTTTCTATATGTAGTTTAGACATGACTCTTGCTGCTTACTTCTATTTATTGGGTTTCTAGGCTTCTTAAGGGCTGAGGGATGCCCCTGTTCTCTATAAATAAACCTGCTTCGATATTATAACCAGAATATTAATTTCCCTGATGAAGTAATTTGGAAGCTAAATGCCATATTAATTGGTTAAATTTTTCATGCTAATATTTTTAGTGGCTGCTATCTGTGTCAGTTGTTAATGTGATTTCAGAATGGGTTGATAGGGGCAGGATTTATGAGCCTCACTGGAGGCCTATCTTCTTTTGGTATGCATGAACTCTGATAAAGAATAGCAAGCTCGAAAAAGTGTTAGGTGAAAATCTCTCAGTAGGGAATTGTGCGGGGGTCTGCCTATAAAAAGCGGCTGAATCTAGTGCTGCTTTGAAAATATTTATTTAAGTGGTTGGTTGAGGGTGCTTGAGAAAGTTTTGAAGATATATTGTAAAAAAACTTTATGATCCTGTTTGCTTTGGGTAGAAGAAGCTTTTTGTTGCTAAAAAATTTAATTGTTGCTTTGTTTTAAAGGTAAAAAAATAAGTGTCAAATTGAATGTTGTCGAGTCCGGTGAGTATATTGAATTAGTGTTGTTGAGGGGGTAGATGCATGCTTGTGTAGGTTTTTGCTTTTTATTTACTTAATGTAACTATAAATATGAGTTAGTTTAATTGGTTTTTTCACCTAGTTGGCTGCTTTTCTAGGTCAAGAAATAAGTTTCTTAAAAATGCTTGGATATATCAATCTTTCGGCTGTCTTTTCAGTTAAGTCAAGTTTGATATGTAATTTTTAGGTTAATCTTAGAATTAGTGAAATGGGTTGACACAAGACGGGTTCTTAGGTGGAAGAAAAGAGGGATGTAATGTACTTCTGGATAGCATATCCAGTGTATATGGCTAGTTGGGTAAAGGGAGATTGACTGATAAGGCAGTTAGGCCGCGGTCAGACATGGACTAAGTGGGAAACTACTGATGAGACTTTGGGGCTCAATGCTTTATGAAGACTTACCTGAGAACCAGTTAGTCTAGGATTTGATAGTGGCGCAATGAGTGTTAGTCATCATAAAATATACCTCAAACCACCTGATAGACAGGAAGGGGCAGAGGTCCTAGGTAAGCCTTACAATAGATTGAACGACCAAAACAGTATTTCCCCAGAATACGGGAGGATTTTATGAAAACGCAGGATAAGCGTATCACCGCTGAATTCCTCGCTGCTCAGGCTGCGGGTTCATGCCGAATAGAAGGCCTCAAGGTGACTCCTGAAGAGGAAGAGCGAATGAGAGATATCATTTCTGGAAAAGTTGATGCGGAAGAAGATATTCAGAAAATAGTGGATGCCTTCAAAGCCCAAAATACCAAAACGAAAGAATAAATTTATTAGCTTTTAGACCATTAGAGTTTTAGACATGGATGCCTACGCCCAGTATGATATTTCTGAGTACGACCCGTACTTGTTGCACAATTCAGAATGCCTAAAGAACTTGTTAGGATTTACTGATACGTCATCTCTTAACGAAGCGGAAAGGGTGATCACTCAGCGCACATTGGCAGATCTGATAGCCTCTCCCGTGACTCCCACCTTTGATCTTGTACATCTATGTGAAATCCATCGACGCTTATTTCGACATGTGTACCCATTCGCGGGGAAAACAAGAAAAGTAGAGATTAGTAAAGGTAATAAGCTTTTTCTCCCTTATAGCTTGATTGAGAAAGAGAGCAGCAAGTGCTTCCAACAGCTGGCCTCTGAAGGATATCTGCAGGGCCTCGATCCAAGAGCATTTGGCCAGAGAGCGGGTTTCTATTTAGGTTGGATCAACAAGATCCATGCTTTTCGTGAGGGCAATGGGCGTTCGCAGCGGGTATTTGTAGATCAGTTGGCCAGTCAGAACGGTTACTTTGTGGAGTGGTCCGCGATAAGTGGGCAAGCCATGGCTGATGCTAGTCGAGCGGCAAGGTCGGTAGACCCCGAAGCTAAAGAGCTTTCTAGGCTGATCGGGCTGAATGTTGTTAGGAAAGTTTGGTAGTGAAGACGAGCGGCTCGTAGAAAAGCAAGCTTGGCGGTTCTAGCAGGCTCTTCAAATAGTCCAGCATGATGAAGGGGTTCGTTGCTCTTCACACCTTACCCTTTCAATCAAGTTCGCCGAGCGTTCACTCTGCTTTTAGGGAGCTCTAAACAAAAGCCTCATTTTTTAGAGCTCCCTACGGTATATATGTAATCAAGAGTTGAGTGAAAAGTAGGTAATCAGGATTGCTTTGCCAAGTATGAAGTTTTTTGAAGATCTTGATGTTGTTTACTCGGCATATAAAAGATAGTAGTTGTTGCTTTAAAACAAGAAAAAATTTACTTTGTAAAAAATTAATAATAAGCGATTTATGGATAGTTAAAAGGCTTTAAGCTTGTAAGTAGAAGCTTTTGCCAGAGATGAAAGTGTTGCAGAGCTAATAAGCTTGATCTACTTCTTATAAGTTTTGCTGTGGACAGGTAACCAGGTTCAGGCTTGGGTCTGGCAATCCCAGTAGATGCAAGTTGCAGCAGTCTATAGTCGGGTAGCCGGGTGAAATAATTTTTGCTTTTCAAGCTTACTGATGTCGAGGTTCTTCCCAATCTAGAGATATTGGCCTAGCAATAGTAACTTAACCCCCTTTGAACCTCCCGCCCCAGTCCGCCATAATCCGCTCCTTCCGAATCGAATAACGAGTGCTGTATGACCGACACCTCTGTCTATGAGGCCACAGAGCGCCTGCCGTTAAAGGAGTACACCGAGAAGGCGTACTTGGATTACTCCATGTATGTGATCCTGGATCGCGCCCTGCCGAATATCGGTGACGGCCTGAAGCCTGTACAGCGGCGAATTGTCTACGCCATGAGCGAGCTGGGCCTGAAGAATACTGCCAAGTATAAGAAGTCTGCGCGCACGGTTGGCGATGTGATCGGTAAGTACCATCCCCATGGCGATAGTGCCGTGTATGAAGCGATGGTGTTAATGGCACAGCCGTTCAGCTACCGTTACCCGTTGATTGATGGCCAGGGCAACTGGGGCTCGCCGGATGATCCCAAGTCCTTCGCGGCTATGCGTTACACCGAGTCGCGCATGGGCAAATATTCTGAAGTGCTGCTGTCGGAACTGGGCCAGGGCACAGTGGATTGGCAGCCAAACTTTGATGGCACCATGGATGAGCCCTGTGTGCTGCCAGCGCGGGTGCCGAATATCCTGTTAAACGGTACCACCGGTATTGCCGTGGGTATGGCCACCGATATTCCGCCGCACAATTTGCGCGAAGTGGTTAACGCAACGGTGGCACTGCTGGAAAACCCCAAGGCCACAGTGGAAGAACTGTGTGAGCATATTCTCGGTCCGGATATGCCCACCGAGGCGGAGATTATTACCCCGCGCGAAGACATTCGTAAGATTTACACCAGTGGTCGCGGCTCTATCAAAATGCGCGCCCTGTGGGGTAAGGAAGACGGCGATATTGTGATTACCGCGCTTCCCCACCAGGTGAGTGGCGCCAAGGTGCTGGAGCAGATCGCCCAGCAGATGCAGGCGAAGAAGCTGCCGATGGTGAGCGACCTGCGCGATGAGTCGGATCACGAAAATCCCACCCGCCTGGTGATTGTGCCTAAGTCCAACCGGGTGGAGATGGAGTCGGTGATGAATCACCTGTTCGCTACCACCGACCTGGAGCGCAACTACCGGGTCAATATGAATATGATCGGTATCGATGGCCGCCCGCAGGTGAAGTCCCTCGATAAGATCCTGCGCGAGTGGCTAACCTTCCGCGCCACTACCACGCGCCGCCGCTTGCAGTTCCGCCTTGATAAAGTAGAGAAGCGCCTGCACCTGTTGGCCGGCTTGTTGGTAGCCTTCCTCAATATCGATGAAGTAATCGAGATTATCCGTACCAGCGACGAGCCCAAGCAGGAGCTGATGGACCGCTTCGAGCTGACGGATATACAGGCGGATTACATCCTCGATACCAAGCTGCGCCAGTTGGCGCGCCTGGAAGAGATGAAAATTCGCGGTGAGCAGGCGGAGCTTGAGAAAGAGCGCGATACCCTGACCAAGACTCTGGACAGTGAGCGCCGCCTTAAAACCTTGATCAAGAAAGAATTACTGGCTGCAGCTAAGGAGTTCGGCGATGAACGCCGTTCGCCCATCGTGGCCCGTGAGGAAGCCAAGGCATTTAGCGAATCGGAGCTGCTATCTTCCGACCCCATCACCGTGGTGGTTTCTGAGAAAGGCTGGATTCGTGCCGCTAAAGGTCATGAGATCGATGCGGCGGCACTGAGTTATAAGGCCGGTGACAATCTCGGTTTTGCCGCGCACGGCAAGAGTAACCAGCCGGCGCTGTTGCTCGACAGCACCGGGCGCAGTTATTCCATCGCCTCCCATACCTTGCCATCAGCGCGGGGCCAGGGCGAGCCATTGAGTGGCCGTATCAACCCGCCTTCCGGTGCCACATTTGAGGGGCTGCTCATGGGGTCGGACGACCAGCGGGTTCTGTTGGCCTCCGATGCGGGCTATGGTTTTATCGCCAAGCTCGCCGACCTGCAGTCGCGCAACAAGTCGGGCAAGGCCATGCTGACCCTGCCTAAAGGTGCCCAGGTTTTGCCGCCGCAGTTGTTAGACAGTCCCGAAGAGGCATTGTTGGCGGCGGTAACCTCGGAGGGACGCATGTTGGTGTTCCCCGTTACAGAGCTGCCGGAATTATCGAAAGGCAAGGGCAATAAGATTATCAATATCACTGCCGCGCGCGCTGCTAGCCGCGAGGAAGTGGTGGTGGGAATCGCCGTGTTGGAGGGTAAAAACCAGCTGGTCGTGCATGCCGGTAAGCGCCATACCAAGATCAAAATCTCGGAAATGGAGCACTACCGCGGTGAGCGTGGCCGACGGGGCAACAAGCTGCCACGGGGCTTTCAGAAGGTCGATAGCATCGAGGTGCTGGAAAAATAAGCCTTTACTAATGTGGCACGGTAAAAGCGGTCATTGCGACCGCTTTTTTATTGCCAGTTTTTAGTATTGATAAGCCGCGCATTGATGAAATAATAAGCAGGCTTATAATGAGCGCCCTCAAAAAGGGGGGAGACTATGTCAGGGATGGGCGGGTCCGGAAAAGACAGCGCAACCGAGATGAGCTTTGCGCTGCATAGCGCGGCGCGCCTGTTGCGGCGTAACTTTGACCGCCGAGCACGGGATCACGGCCTCAGCGATGCCCGCTGGCAGGTGCTCTGGCATCTGACACGGGAGCAGGGACTGAAGCAAACAGCCCTTGCGGGACGCCTGGAGATGGCACCGATCAGCCTGGCGCGCCTGCTCGACAAGTTGCAGGGCGAAGGGCTGGTGGAGCGACGGCCCGATCCAGAGGATCGGCGCTGTTTTAGGATTTATCCGACCGATCGGGCACAGCCGGCTATGGCGCTGCTGGGAGACCTGGCGGAGGAGACCCGCAGTCACGCCTTGGATGGCTTTACTGCGGCGGAAATAGGACAACTGCAGACGCTGCTCGGGCGGCTGCGCAAGAATCTGGTAGGCGAAGAGATTGAATGTGACTGACAAGCTGCACCTGAAGCTAAAGCCGAGTGCGATGCGCAAGCTGGGGGCCGCCCTGGGATTGGCGTTTGTCGCCCTGGCGGCCGGCTGGAGCCTGTATGGCGGCGGCGATATCGTCGAGACGCAAAACGCCTATGTAAAGGCGGATAAAGTTTCCCTGGCACCAGAAGTTCATGGTGTGGTGACCAAGGTGTTGGTCAGTGCCAATGAGCCGGTTTTTAAGGGCCAGTTGTTGATTCAAATTGACCGCACGGCTTATGAGCTGGCGGTGACCGAAGCTGAGGCGCGCCTGGCTCAGGTGCGCAATGATCTGCTGGCGCGCCGCGCCGAATATGCCGAGGCGGATGCCGCCCTGCAGCAGGCGCGTAAAGATGCAGACTTCTACCGACGCCAACTGGAGCGCAATGAAAAACTGGGCAAGGTGGCCTTCTCTGAAGCGGAGTTGGATAGCGCCCGCCAGCAGCTGGAGCGGGCCCGCGCGCAGATCACCATTAATGCGGAAAAGCTCTCCAGCCTGCGTGCCGAGCTGGGCGGCGACCCCAGTGTGGCCCTGGAAGAGCAGGCCGACCTCAAGGTGGCCCAGGCGCAGTTGGACAAGGCCAATTATCAACTGTCGCGTACCCGTATTATTGCACCTATGGATGGCGTGATCGCCAATACCCTGCCACAAGTCGGAGAGATGGCCACCGTCGGCGAGAGCCTTCTGTTTATGGTGGGCACCAGCGGCTTGTGGGTAGAGGCCAACCTTAAAGAAACCGAGCTGGCCAGGGTGCGCACGGGCCAGCAGGCGGAGGTGACCCTCGATGCCTACCCGGACTTTGAATGGCAGGCCCAGGTGGACAGCATGAGTCCGGCCAGTGGTAGTGAGTTTTCACCTACTCCGCCGCAGAATGCCAGCGGCGAATGGCACAAGGTGGTACAGCGGGTACCGGTGCGCTTGCGCCTCTACCCCCTCAAGGATGCGCCGCCGCTCCGTGCGGGTATGAGCGCTAAAGTGCGTATCGATACCAGTGAGGATGCCAAGGTAGTATCCGCACGCGCCTCTACCGATGAGAGTGGCAGGGTGGTTCTCTAGAAGCACTTCAGTGGCTGGGATTTGCGCTGTGCGATGGAGCGGTCGATTTGGCTGTCAGAATCTGACTAACCAGTGGCAGCCGGCCAAAAAAAAGGCCCGCAATGCGGGCCCTGTAATTTACTCTTCGACTCTGTGCCAGGTCTGGGTGCGGTAGAGAAAACCGAGGTACCCACGCACTTTCAGGGTGTTGTCGTTTTCCAACCAGAACTTGCAGTCGTACACCTTGCCTTTCACCGGGTCCATAATTTCCCCGCCTTCGTATTTCTTGCCTTTCTGCACCATATTGGTGATCACGTCCATTCCTACAAGAGGCTTGCCCTTTAGGTCACCTGGGCAGTTTTCACAAATGGTGTCATTGGGCTTCAGCAATAGCTGGACGATCTTGCCGAAGTACTTACCGTCCTTTTCATAAATTTCCACGATGGATCTGGGCTTGCCGGATTCGTCATCAATAGTGCGCCACTTGCCTACAACATCTGCGGCATTGGCCTGCAGGGCGAACAACAGGCCGAATGTGGCCAGGAGCAGGTTTCTGATCATCTGTAGGTTTTCCTCTATTCAGTGGGTGACCCAGATCTTACAGCAAGTCACTTGCAGCGACACCGCATAAGTCATCATCGGGTAAAAAAATAACCGCATACAGACGACATTTGACCGCAAATACCGGCAATTTGTTCGCAAGTTGTACCAATTTGGCCCTATTAAGAGCTACAGCTCAACGGGATACGCTTGCCGGATTCTGGGGGAGCGCTGGCCCAGACTTCGTGTTGAGAGTGCTCGTCAAATGGGCTCTGCAGTAGCTGGCGCAGGGTATGCAAGGGTTGGTAATCACCGGTTTCGGCGGTCTCAATAACCTTCTGTGCCAAGTAGTTGCGCAATAGGTATTTGGGGTTTGTCGCCAGCATGGCTCGGTTGCGGGCGCAGGAATCACTGTGCTCACGCGCCAGGCGTCGATCGTAGTGCCCCAGCCACTGCTCAAGGGCGCTGTGCTGAGCCTCGGCGAGACATTCCTGAAGTCCTTGGGCGGGACGCTCTCCGCGGTAGCGGGATAGGGCGCGGAAGAAGAGGGTATAGTCTGCCTCCCCCTGTTGTAACAACTGCAGTAGATCTGCGCAGAGTGCCTGATCGCCCTCCTCCTCGGTGGTGAGCCCCAATTTGGCGCGCATCCTCGCAGCAAAGGCATCGGTCACCTGGGGTTGGAACTGCTCCAGGCAGTCTCGCAGTGCCTCTACACTGACAAAGCCGGAGAGAGAGTGGGCCAGGGCATTCAGGTTCCAAAGTACTACACCGGGCTGCTGCTCGAAGGCGTAGCGGCCGGTATGGTCTGAATGGTTGCAGATAAAAGTGGGATCGTAGTCATCGAGAAAGGCATAGGGGCCGTAGTCGAAGGTGTCTCCAATAATCGACATATTGTCGGTATTCAATACGCCGTGGGCGAAACCCACCGCCTGCCAGCCCGCCACCAGTTCAGCACTGCGTCTGGTGGTAAAGCGCAGCATGGCCTCTGCCTGTTCACCAATACTGAGTTCTTGGGAGTCGGGGAGAAAACGCCGACAGATCTCGCCGATAAGCTGTTGTTGGGCTTGCAGCTGCTTGGTGTAAAACAGGTATTCGAAGTGACCGAAGCGTACATGGCTTTCGGCCACGCGGATCAACATGGCGCCCTTTTCAATTTGCTCGCGGGTTACCGGCTCGTCACTACCGACGATACTCAACGCGCGGGTAGAGCGGATGCCCAGGCCACTTAGGGCTTCGCCGGCGAGATATTCGCGAATGGTGGAGCGCAACACTGCGCGGCCGTCGCCAAAGCGGGAATAGGGGGTTTGGCCGGCGCCTTTCAGATGTAATTCCCAGCTTTTGCCTTGGTGTTCAACTTCCCCCAACA
The DNA here is from genome assembly GCF_023716485.1 of Microbulbifer variabilis. Taxonomy (NCBI): domain Bacteria; kingdom Pseudomonadati; phylum Pseudomonadota; class Gammaproteobacteria; order Cellvibrionales; family Microbulbiferaceae; genus Microbulbifer; species Microbulbifer variabilis. The sequence goes on along the minus strand of NZ_CP092418.1, from coordinate 4,170,784 downwards.
GCAGGGCGCGGCCGTCGCCCAGATCCGGGTTGTAGACGCCGAATTGATGGCCTGTGTACTTCATGGCAAAGGGTCGGCTGCCGTGAAACAATTTGGCACCACACCCCAGTTGGGCCCAGTCGGGATTGCTCGCCTCAGCGGCATTGATACCCAGCAGCTGCAGCACAGCGGGATTGATATCGATAAGCTGTGGATGCTTGAAGGGAGTGGGGTTGATGCGGCGGCCAAAGGCATCGCCCATATCGGCGTAGCGGTGGCTGAGGGTAACTTCGCTGAGTTTCATAGATTTTGGGTTTGGGCTAAAAATAAATGTTGCCAGGCATGTTACCGGCATTAATCGCTATTCGCAGGGACGCTTATACCGCAAGTAGGCGTAGAGGGCGTGTCTGTGATTGCCAGTGCTGCTCCTCCTGGTAAAGCAATTCCTCTATCGCCGGGCTGCTATCCAGCCATTCACGCTCAATTTGCAAGCGATAGGCATCTCCCTGGTCTGCCAAGTTGATTCCCCGCAAAGTGCGCTCTGTGCGGTCGCGATGAATAATGCTGGCAAGGCGCAGACACAGCAGTAAATCTGGGCTTGGGTGGAAACCGTAGTGCTCTTTTGGTGCTTTGATTGGACCGCGCTGGTTGCGCACTAGGTAGGCCAGGTGCTCCTGTTCGCCGTTGGAGAATCCAGCCATATCTGCATGCTTGATCATATAAGCACCGAGCTTGCGAAAGCTGCTGTGGGTGAGTGCCAGCCCCACTTCATGTAGCTGGATGGCCCAGCGCAGTCGTTGCCTTCCTTCCAGCGGGTATTCGGGGCGCAATTGCTGCAATAGTTTGAGGGCGGTGTCGTTCACTCGACGCACTTGGTTCTGGTCAATCTGCCAGTGCTGTACCACAGCGTCTACAGTACTGGCACGGCGATCGCCACCGTGCAGCCGCCCCGCCAGGTCATGCACTATGCCCTCGCGAATGGCATAGGGCGAAACCTCCATGCGCTGGATATCCAATTCACAGAAGATGGCGTGCAGGATTGCCAGGCCGGCGGCGAATACCGGGTGCCGCTCCTCGTCGAGATCGGGCAGCTCCAGTTCGGCGATATGCTCCACCTTGGCAACTTCTTTGGCGAGACGGTCGATATCCTCGTGCACGATATCCGCCACCTCTCCTCCATTCAGTACCCGTGAAACCGCCTTCACGCTGCCAGAGCAGCCGATAACTTCCGCCTCGGCGGCAATGTGTTGTAACCCTTGCAACTCGGCGCGGGCGGCGCGCTGTGCGCGCTTAAAATGGTTGACGGTATTTTCACTGATCAGGCCATCGGCAAAAAAGCGTCTACTGTAGGAAACGCAACCCATTTCCAGGCTTTGTAACTGTTGGGGGGATTCGCTGCCGCGCACCAGTTCGGTGGAGCCACCGCCGATGTCGATAATGCAGCGAAGCCGTGGTGGGCCGTCGGCGGCGGCCATTACGCCACTGTAAATCAGGCGTGCCTCCTCAATACCGCTAATAATTTCCACGGGCACGCCGAGAATGGATTCGGCCTCTTCGAGAAAACCATCGGCATTAGCCGCGGCGGCGCGCAGGGTATTGGTACCGACGACGCGAATATGATCGACTGGTAGTTTTTGTAGTACAGGTTGAAAGCGAGTGAGAGCGGTCAGGGCGCGCTCCGATACCACGGGGTTTAGGTGGCGGTGGGCGTCCAGCCCCTCTGCCAGTCTCACCATGGCGCGGTCGGTATGCAGGCGTACCATGCGTTGATCGCGAAATTCCGCTAACAACAGGTGGAAGCTGTTGGAGCCGAGGTCGAGCGCAACGTAGCGCTCACTTGGTGATTGCATCGACATCCTTAGGCCCGTGTTAGTTAAGACGGCAAGCTACTCTACTATTAACTGTATAACCTTGTGCTCATGTTGATTATTTCAATCTGGCGGGGTCTTCCCCCTGGTTGTGACGAAAATGCGCGTAAATCTTCCTTTCGCGAGAATAGCTCGTCATAGGTTGATGCCTGTGCCCCTATAAGTTGTTCGATATGTACTTCCCCTAAATTGGCATCGAATTCTTGGGGCAGGGAAATTCACTCCGGTTGAATATGTATTACAAACCTTCAATACCTAACGATATCCCTCTATACCCAAAAGAGTTGAGCTGGTTGTCCTTCAATGAGCGAGTGCTACAGGAAGTTGAAGACGAAACTGTACCCATTATTGATCGGGTGCGTTTCCTGGGAATTTTCTCTAACAATCTCGATGAATTTTTCCGTGTACGTGTAGCAGATGTGCGCCGTCTTGCCGCGTTCGCAGGGGCTGAACAGGAGAAAAGACATTTTGCCAAACTACTCGGGCAAATTAATGAGCGTGTACTGCGCCTGCAACGACGTTATGCACGAGCTTACGCTAAAGCACTGGCAGATCTCGATAAACACAATATCCATGTAGTTAGGGAAACCACGCTAACTGAGCACCAACGCACCTTTGTCGAAGAATATTTCCATCGGGAAGTGTTGCCAGAGCTGGAGCCTTTTTTTATTGATGACCTTGATACTATGCCGCTGCTTAATGAGGCGAGTATCTATTTTGCCATTTTTCTGCGTTTAAAAGATGGTATCCAGCGTTATGCGGCAATGGAAATTCCCACCAATACTTTATCGCGTTTTGTTGTGATTCCACCCCGTGAGGGAATGCGTGAAAAAGTATATATTGTTCTCGACAATATTATACGGGCCTGTTTGGTGGAGGTGTTTCGCCAGGTTTTGCCGATTCGCTCGGCCAAAGCGTATATGTTCAAGATTAGCCGTGATGCTGAGCTTGAATTGGGTGAGCAGATAACCCAAAACCTCGTGGACCGTATGGAGAAATCTCTCAAGAGGCGTAAGCGCGCCGATCCAGTGCGCCTTGCTTACGATGCAGAAATGCCTGAAGTGCTCCTAAATATGGTGAAGAAAAAGTTAAAAATGGGGCGCTATGATACTTATACACCCGGTGGGCGCTACCACAACTCCAAAGATCTGATGAAGTTCCCCGCAGATTCTGGGAGTTATATCTATAAGCCACTATTACCGCTGCCAACGTTACCTGGTAAGGGGGGCGCCTTTGCACATATTCGCAGTGCCGATCGGCTTTATTATTACCCTTATCATGATTTTCGCGTAATCACCAATTTGCTCGCATCTGCAGCAATTGATCCACAGGTGCGAGAAATTCGGATCAATCTCTACCGGGTTTCAAAGAATTCACGGGTGGTGGCTGCTTTGATCAATGCCGTGCGGAATAATAAAAAAGTCATTGCTGTTGTTGAGTTACGCGCGCGATTCGATGAGTTGGCAAATATCCACTGGTCGAAGGAGCTTTTCGATGCGGGGGTAGAGGTTATTTATGGTGTTCCAGGATTGAAAGTTCATTGTAAATTGATTTCTATTCTTCGTCGAGAACAGGGTAAAGATAGGTTTTACAGTCATTTGGGGACAGGTAATTTTAATGAAAGTACTGCGCGAATTTACTGTGATTTTAGTTTGTTAACTAATAATCAGGAGTTGGGCCAGGATGTCTACAATGTTTTCGAATTTATTCGGCGTACTCGACGTCGTCCGGTGTTTCAGCATATCGCAGTTTCACCCCTGACAAACCGTGCTGCGCTTTTGGGGGCAATAGATCGAGAAATTGAGGCCGCCCAAAGGGGCGATAGAGCTGAGTTGTTTTTTAAGTGTAATAACTTGGTGGATAGCCAGGTAGTGGATCGGCTTTACAGTGCAAGTGCCGCAGGAGTAAAAGTAAGAATTATTGTACGAAGTATGTGCACCTTAGTGTGTGAGACAGCGGGTCTTTCTGATAATATTCATGTTGTCAGTTTGGTGGATAAATTTCTGGAGCATGCGCGTGTTTATATATTTTATAACGGTGGAGAGGAGGTAATGTGGCTCTCTTCAGCAGATCTTATGACTCGTAATTTAGATCACCGGGTGGAAGTGACTTTTCCAATTATGAATACTGATCACCGTGAGACGATTCGAAAAATTTTGGAGCTGCAATGGAGTGATAATCAAAAAGCTCGGATTGTGGATGCGAGTCAGAGTAATACTAAAATTGCCAACTCTGGCAAAAAAAACTGTCGTTCCCAGGATGCTATATACCGCTATTTGAAGAAGCAGTCTGACGCTTGAACTTAGTTGGTTTCGACAAGAACTGGTTTGCAAGCTTTAAAAGCACTCACAGTAATTTGGCTCACTTAGTCCCGGCTGAACCCCACCAACTTTCCTCGACTGAATGAAAAGCGATAGCGTTGTCCGATTTGCAGCCATTCATAGCAAGTCGACTGGATAATCATACGTGGAAACTGTGGGGTAACTACCCAGGTCTGGAAATCATTGCCAGGTCCTCGCCCGATCAGCCAATAGTAATCCCCTCTTTTGCAAAAGGCGCTGGGTGCGCAGGGCTCGCTACCCCAAACATAGGCCAGTACATCGTATTGCATTGGCACACTGGCCTTTTCCTGAAAAGGCTGGGGTTCACTGCCGGTGAAGGTGTAGAGGTTGTCGAATGGAATTGGGCGAAATCCCTGTGCTGGAGTTGCGCAGCTGACTACTTGGGGTTTTCCAGTGATACGGGCGTGAGGAGGCGGCGCCTTTTCCTTGCCGGGAATGGTCATTTCACTGGGCAGATAACCGCAGCCACTGGCTGTTAATAGAGCCAGGGCCGCTAGAGTTGCGGCCCATGCAAGTATGCGCACTGATCACCTATTCGAATTGTGGGGGCCTCCTACCAATATAGCCATAGATTGAGTGCTTATTTGTTGCGGGCGATGGCCGGAGCACGGCGATGGAAGCGCCACTTACGCCGGTAGGGGAAGGCGCTCTCCACATGCCCGGCGCGGATACGGTCTTGCAGGCGCCTCCAGTATCGATAATCGTAGAGGTCGCTGTGCAACCTCTCAAAAGCTGAGCGCGCGGTGGGATTACCGGAGAAGAACAGGCGGAACTCCTCTGGGAAGACGTCCGCTTCATCCACGGTGTACCAAGGTTTGTCTGCCAGTTCCTGCTCGGGTGTTTGCGCTTCGGGAATCTTGCGGAAATTGCACTCCGTCAGCGGGCACAGCTCGTCGTAATCGTAGAAGACCACGCGGCCGTGACGGGTCACACCAAAGTTCTTAAGAAGCATATCGCCGGGGAAGATATTGGCTGCTGCTAGCTGCTTGATGGCATTGCCATATTCCTCCATCGCTTCTCGAGTTTCCTCTTCGTTGGAGGTTTGTAAATAGAGATTGAGGGGTTCCATGCGCCGTTCTACATAGAGGTGCCGGATAATTACCCACTTCTCATTAATGACCAGTTTGGAGGGTGCTACCTCCTGTAGCTCACGCAGTAGTTCTTCACTAAAGCGATTGCGATAGAAGATGAAATTGGTGTATTCCTGGGTATCGGCCATACGCCCAACGCGGTCTGAGCGGGATACAAATTTATATTTCTCCCGCACAATTTCTTCGGTGACGGTTTTTGGGCGATCGAAGCGATCCTTAATGACTTTGAATACCACTGGATAGGAGGGCAGGGTAAATACGCTCATTACCATGCCCTTGATGCCGGGTGCTATTACAAACTGGTCGTTGCTCACCTTCATATGAGCAAGGATATGGCGGTAGAATTCGGTCTTGCCGTGCTTGTGGAAGCCGATGGAGTTGTACAGTTCCGACTTTTCCTTGAGCGGCATAATAGTGGAGAGAAAGCGCACGAAACGCGAAGGAATGGGCGCATCCACCATAAAATAGGAGCGGGTGAAGCTGAAGATAATACTAGCGGAATCATTGCTGTGCAGCAGGGTATCCACAAAAATACCACCACGGCCGTTATTCAAGCAGGGCAGAATAATAGGTACCACTTCGCCATTAAAAATCATGCGACCCACTAAATAGGCGGCCTTGTTGCGGTAGAACACAGACTCCAGCATATCTACACGCAGCTGTTTTTCATTCTCCAGCTTGGCCAGCGGCGCCTCGCGTAAAAGTGCACAGATATTTTCGATATCCCGCTGCATATTTTCCCAAGGGGCGGAAAAGCTGAAGTCTTTGAGGATGTCCTCGATCATATATTCGAGTCCATCACGCCCGCTATAGCTGATATAAATGCTGTAATCCCGCAGCGGTTTGTCGTCTGGTGCGCGAGAGGGTTTGACGAAAATATTTTTGTCGTGAATATCCGCGTGTCGAAATTGGCTGCAAAAGACAGAGTTGAAGAAAGTTTCGGCAATCTCGTAGTTGCTGTGATTGGCGATTAGTTGTGCGTAGGTGGCGCGGGCATCCCGCCACAGTTCCAGTTGACTGGTATCTTTACTGGTAACTGAGTGCACCAGTTTGAGCACTTGGTTGACCTTGGTTTTGTACAGGTCGATGCGTTCCTTGTTGGCCTCATGTGCGGCCTGCCAGGAAGCGGTCTCAAAGCGCGCCTTGGCGCCCAGAGTGATGTTCTGATAGTCTGCGAAATACGCATCAAAACCATTCAGGATGGTCTTCGCGATGCGGCGGGCGGTCGGTGAGTGATTGGTCATGCACTAGACTTGGTTTTTGAGTTTCAGGTTAAGCATCTGCCTGGGGAGCATTTGGGGTGGCTGACGGGGTTAACCCGCGCCTTACCAGATTCCACCGCCCCGGCGCTTGCCGATCTCCCCGCGGCAGGGAATAAGCGGATAGTAGCACGGCACGCCGGAGTACCAGTTGAACGATTGGATCAGTAGTTTTGTCTTTTTCTTTGCGGTGATCGATCCGGTGGGCACTCTGCCGGTATTTATTGCGGTCACTTCCCGTCACGCCGAATGGCAAAAACGCAAAATCGCCTGGCTGGCCGTATTGGTAGCCGCTGGCATCTTGCTGTTCTTTTTATTGGTCGGTCAATTCCTGTTGGAGGCAATAGGTGTACCGCTGTCAGCTTTTCAGGTGGCAGGTGGCGTAGTGTTGTTCCTGTTTGCCCTCACCATGATATTTGGTGATAGTAAACCTGAGCAGGAGATGGAGATTGTCCGCGAGGGCCATGAGACCGCGATATTCCCGCTGGCGGTGCCCTCAATAGCCTCGCCGGGCGCCATGCTGGCGGCAGTGGTACTTACCGATAATCATCGCTTTGATATGATGCATCAACTCAACACTGCCACGGCGATGCTGGCGGTATTGGGGATTGTGATTGCACTGTTACTAACCGCAAATTGGATCTATCGGTTTATAGGGGATGCTGGCGCCAGTATCGTCAGCCGGGTGATGGGGCTGATACTCGCCTCGGTAGCCACCACCAATGTACTGCTGGGTATACAGCAGTTCTTCTCCATCTAAGCTGCCCAGTCAGAATGAACAGGCACCCCGAACGTCAGTTGGGGTGTCTGCACAAGTTTTCTCGTCGACTCGTTTCGATTATTCCGTGTTTCGATTCCCCCATGAACGATGCGTTTTACTCAATAACGAGATGCTACTGATTACTGTGTTGTACTGTGGTGAAGCATGCTTTCACTGTGGCTTTATTGTGCCAGTACAGTCAAAATACACCTGAGCAATATTCTATGACTTATTGTTTTGTTGTCTAAATATCATTAACTAATTGCCAAAAGAAGACTGTAGTCACAGTTATGCCCTTTGTTTGTTAGGAAATAGTCAGATGGTTGTTCACATCACTAAACCTAACTATGATTAAGTGATGCATAATGATAAGTAATTGTTTTACAAGAAACGAATTGGCTAAGAGATAAGATATTCAAAAGACAATTCTTTATCATTTTCTTGATGTGTTCCCCTTCTGTATTTTTGTTGTCATTTTGGGAGCATCGGGAACATATTACACACCATTCTTAAGGGATTTTTATGGTGGTGAACCCACTTTTATTTATTCATGTTCCAAAAACTGCAGGAACAAGCTTTCGGTTTGGCGCATCAACATATTTTGGCGATGGTAGTATTTGTCTTGATTACGGCCCAGGATCGAAGCATACCAGCGATATTGTGAAAGCTTGGATGGGTGATAATCCTGATCTATGGGTATTTTTTCAGAAGATGAAATACAAAAATGTTAAAATGCTTGCAGGTCATTCAAATTCAGTACGTTATCTTCCAATATTTGGCCTGGAAAATACAGTAACAATTTTGCGAGATCCAATACAGAGGTTGGTGTCAGAATATAAACACTATTCTCGACATAATGGGTATAAAGACAGTTTTAAGTCTTTTTATAGAAAGTCATCATTCACCAATCGGCAGCTAAAAATTTTCCGTAGGTTTTCCTGGCCACTTTTCGGTTTTGTTGGTTTGACTGAGAGGTATGATGAATCCCTACAGTTGCTTAATAATAAATATGGAATAGAAATTCCGTATTTAACAATGAACTTAGGGCGTGAGGATCTTAAGGGGAAATATGATATTCCTCAGGACCAATTAGATGAAACGTGTATTAGGAATGCTCGTGAAATTGATCTATATGATAAGGCAGTGTCACAATTTGAATGGAGAGTCTCACTTTTCAAGAACGGCATGAAATTTGTGGCCGGCTTGCTTAGCGGTCAGGCCAAGGAACATATTCTAGGGTGTGCTATTCCCGAGCAAAGCGATGATGCGGTTGTACTGCGTGTGAAAGTTGATGGGGCCTATAAGGGCGAAGTTCTAGCGAATGAATATCGTGCTGATCTACGCGCAAATGGTGCAGGCCGTGGTGGTTTCGTCGGTTTTTCTATAGATATCTCTGGCTTTGCAAAGGGCGCAATTCTGGAGTGTGAGGTGGCTGAGACGGGGCAACCGCTAGTAAATTCTCCCTGGGTAATTCGCGGTGAAGATTAAGTCTATTGGAGAAGTGACTTTTCTTCGTTATTTCTACCGATCTTTCTATGGTCTATATTGACTGACTCTTCGGGCTATCAATCGCCTGCAAATTTATTGCCTGCCTAACAGAGGCATCTTTGTGCTGCGGATAAGAGCATGATACTAATCCCAGTTTTACTAATCTTTGGGACCCTCTCCTGGTATATCTGCACCCTCGCTGCCGGTGGTGGGGCCATGCTGATGATTCCACTAGTCGGTCTCTTGATTGGGCCACATTTGGTGGCTCCTACGATTACGATTGGCAGTGTTATTGCCGCACCTTCCCGCGTGTTGTTCTTTTGGCCATATATTAACTGGAGCGTTATTTGCTGGATGCTACCCGGTAGTATTCTGGGGGCGATGGTTGGTGCCTATATTTATAGTCAAATGCACCCAATATGGCTTCAACTCCTTGTGGGCATCTTCTTGATGTCCACTTTAGTTCAATATCGGCTCGGTAGAAAACAATCTTCTTTTCCAATGCGTTTGCCCTACTTTTTCTTCCTAGGTGTAGTAGTCGCATTTCTCTCTGGGATTATTGGTGCTATTGGCCCGGTGCAGAATCCCTTCTTTATCAATTACGGCGTTGATAAGGAAAATTTGATTGCAACCAAGGCGTTGAACACCATGGTCTTACAGGCCACCAAAATAATGACTTACCTTAGCTTTGGTGCTATCACCATGAATTTGGCAAGTTATGGCGTTGCTATTGGTATTGGAGGGATTATTGGAGTTTACCTTGCTAAGCATCGCATCTTGCGTATGAGTACACAGCGCTTTCATTACTATATGCTCGCTCTAATGTTTATTTGTGGAGTGTTTCTCGCATCACGATCTTTGACACAAATTGCTCAATTAAGACCCGATATTTTTTCTGATATCACCTTACTCAGTTAGATACTTGTCGCAAAACGAGCGTATACGGATAAGCATTGAGACAGTGGAGTAATCTCTGTGATCAAGGATTAGTAATTAATAAGGGAATTGCTGCAATGTTGTGTCTTTTGTGTAAATTCGAACTTTAGTGGTTGCTAGTACCTATGGTGCTCCGATTGAGAGCCAAAAGATATGCAAAACTTTATTGAGGGGGCGGATTGATCACTGTGAAAGCGTTAGCTAGCCAGAATGTCTCGCGTTAAGTGAGAGGCTGTCATTTACTGCTCTGGAGGAAGGCATTATAAGGGGTAAGTGTTATCCCCGCGCGCCAAGACTATGAAAGACAGAATAATAAGACTGCGGTTACTGGATCTGCGGCGTTCTATTTTTAAATGTTGGTACATTCGTCCCTCTTTCTATGTTTTTCTACTATTAACCTTCTATGCCCTTTTCCTGTCCAAGGTTCCGGTATGGGCGCATACTCCCCTGGACGTGAACACCAATGAGCAGGGGGAAAATTCCACCGGACTCCATGCGATATGGCACGACAAGGGTGGAGAGAGCGATATTTATAGTGCACGACAAGCTCATGAGTTGGGAGAGTTTCGCATTCTGGAAACAGCGGGTTCCACCGGTCTAAGCGCCGGTGTTTTCTGGTCTCACTTTACGTTGCGCAATCGCGACAGCCACCCGCTAACCCTAAATATTGAGTATGTCGATCACCAGCTGGTCGGTTTGCAAGCTTTTAGTCGGAAGGCGGGCAGTGGTGATCTCTTCCGCGAGGTGAGCAACCTTTCTATTTATGAGCCTTTTACCCGTCGGCAGGTGGCGCATAACCGTTTTGTTTTTCCAGTGACCATCGCACCGGAGGCCACTCAGGAGCTAATGGTAAGGTTTGATTCTGGCGAATTGGGTGTGGTCTTTCCCAGTCTGCGTATCTGGAGCCCCCAGGCATTGCAACAAAATAGTAAGGGTGAGACGAGCCTAATCGCTTTTCTGTTTGGAGGCTACTTTCTAATGGCGGTCTTTGCCCTGGTGGGAGCGATCGCAATCAAAGAAAAGATTCTCTATATCTATTCTTTTTACTGCGCCAGCAAAATCCTGGTGTGGGGTACGGTGCTTGGATATACCCATCAATACCTGATGACCGGCAGCTTCCACTGGGGATACGGCTCTCTTAGTGGGGCTGTGGCAATTATGGCCGGGCTTGTCTTTGCACGGACATTTCTCGAAACCCGTCAGTACACGCCAAAGTTGGACTTCCTCTTACAGCTGATGTTACTCAACGGTGCTTTCCTGATTGGTTGCGTGTTTTTAGAGCTGAAGGCCCTTTCCCAAATATCCATGATCATCGCGTTGCTTTGTTATCCCCTGGTCGTGCCGATCGCGATGATTCGCTGGCGCCAGGGAGAGAATGCTGCAGGAGTGTTTGCCCTGGGGTGGGCCACCCTAGTGCTGGGGCTACTGGTGCAGGCAATGCGTGATCTCGGTTATGTGGTGCACAACCCGGTCAACTACTATTGGCCGCCGGTGGCCTCTTTTGTGGAGATGCTGGCGATTATGGCAGCGATCGGTTTAATGGTGCAGCGCCTGCGGTTACAGAAGGATCGGGCGGAAAAAAAATACCTGCAACAGCTGGAAGTATCCAAGATTGATCTTGAGGAGTTGGTGCAGTCACGCACTCGGGAGTTGGAGGCTGCCAAGGCCAGGGCGGAATTGGAGGCACGTACCGATCCACTTACCGGCATTCACAATCGCCGCAGTTTTTTTGAAGAGTCCAATCTTTTGCTCAAATTGGCTCAACGCAAGCAAATTCCCCTGGGTATATTGATGTTGGATATAGACCGCTTTAAATCAATCAATGATTGCCATGGCCACCTGATCGGTGATCAGGCCTTGTGTGCCACTGCCCGGGTAATAGCCCAGCATGTGCGTGAGGTGGATGTGTTTGGGCGTATAGGCGGTGAGGAATTTGCACTACTGGTTAGTGCCGATGGCCCAGGTACGCTGGCTGTTGCCAAGCGTATCCATGAAGATATCGCCAAAATTATGATCAAGTCCGCTCTGGGGCCGGTGCAGTTTACCGCTAGCATTGGCGTGGCCCAGCTGCAGGGAGAGAGAGACGTGCTGGAATTATTGCAGCATGCCGACAGCGCTCTTTACCGGGCCAAAAGGACAGGTCGCAATCGTGTCTTAGAGTATGCAGTGGCGGAGGGCTGAGCTACTGCACATAGGTCACTGCGTTGAGCACCCTGATACGCACATTTTCCGGTAGAGGTACCAGACCGATATTGCCGGCTTCCGACTGGGAATTTTGGCTCAACATAAAGACCAGCATCTGTCTTAGAGCCTGGGCAACATCATCTTTCTGATTGGCGTAGAGCAGCAACCAGGAAAAGCTAGTAATCGGGTAGGCATCTTTACCTTTGGGGTCCCAGACCCAGGCGATCAGGTTGGGCGCGCCACTCACGGGCAGTTTGCTATCGGGAAATTCCACTTCTTCTAATGCAGCTACTCCGCTCTTGGCATTGGCTTCGATAAATTGACCGGCGCGGTTTTCCAGGATTGCTACCGGTAAATTGACGATGTTGGCAAAGCCGTGCTCCACATAACCGATGGCACCGGGTATTTCTCGTACTTTGGCCGCTACACCCTGGTTACCTGGTGCGATTTTAAAAGTCGACAGTCGGGGCCAGTCGGGTGTTCGGTCCAGGCCAATATTCTCACGGAACTCTTCACTAACGGCGCTGAGGTGGCCGGAAAAAATATAGGAAGTTCCGGAGCTCTCAGAGCGGGTAACCACTGAAATATCTGTGCGTGGTAATTTAATATCTGGATTACTGGCGGCGATGATTGGATCGTCCCAATGGCGGATCTTGCCCATAAAAATGCCCACATAGGCTTCCCGCGATAGTTTCAGTCTATTGATACCCGGTAAATTAAACACTAACACTACTTGCCCGGCAGTGACGGGTAATACAACACCTCCCTCTTTGAGTTTCTTGAGTTGATCGACTTCTATGGCCGCATCTGAGGCGGCAAAATTTACTGTATGGCCGAGGAAATCGCGGATGCCGTCCCCGCTATTACTCATTTCATAAAAAATAAAAATATTGTTCTCGCGGTGGGTAAACTGGCGAAACCACTCCACATAAATCGGATAGGGGAAACTGGCGCCACTGCCCCGCAGATTAACGGGGTTTTCTGGCACCTGGGCTTGCACTTGTAGGCCGAAGAGTGAAATGCCAGCGGTCACCGCCAGTATGGCTGCAAGGCGGCGTAGTACCGCGGTGTACCTCGATAACATGGGTTACCTCAACTGAAGGGTCACCGGTCTCTTATTGGAGACCAACGACGAGCCGCCAAAAATAGGCTTCGATTAAAAAATTCTAGCAGGACCGGCGGCTTCGTGTGAAAGTGCGCCGTTCTGGGATGACTAGCTGCCCACTTCACCGCCATCGTCCCTATAGATGGCCAATACCGAGGGGCGCGGTGGCAGTTCCGGGTTGTTATCCGGCCAGCGGTGTAAGGGGTGGTCGTAAGTAGAGTTGAGGGCGTCGGCAGGGTGTTGCACTGCGATAAACAGAGTTGTGCCATCGGGAGTAAACTCGGGGCCGCACACCTCAGCGCCCTGCGGGCATCCAAAGAAGTGTTTGGGCGCGGCGCGCATTGGCCCCTCGGTGGCCATGGCCCAGAGGCCGTCGTGGAAGCCGAAACGCTCGCAGCCGTCAGTGGCCACCCACATGTTGCCATGAGGATCGAAGGCGACATTGTCCGGGTTGGTAAACCAGCCGTGATTAGAAATATTGTAAGTGGATTGCTGCCCGTAAGCGCCGCGCTCCTTGGGGTTCTCCGCATTGGGGTTGCCGCCAAGTAAAAACTGTTGCCAGCGGAATTGGTCACTGGTGTGATCTCGGCCGGTTTTTTTACCAGGCTTGATGGGGGGCACAATTTCCAAAATATGCCCGGCAGTATTTTGGTGACGGGGATTAGCCGCATCCACACCGTCTTCGGCGCGGCTTTTATTCTTGGTTAGCATCACATAGGTGCAGTCGTTGTGGGGATTGGTCTCTACATCCTCCGGGCGGTCCATGGGAGTGGCGCCCAGCAGTGCAGCGGCCTGGCGTGCGTCAATCAAGACATCTGCTTGATTATGAAAACCGTTGTTGCTGTTTAGAGGGCCCTGCCCAAAAACTAGTGGCAACCATTTCCCACTTCCATCCGCATCAAAGCGTGCCGCATAGAGGGTGCCTTCGGTCAGTAAATTGCGATTGTGGGTTGGATCTTTGGGCAGATAAGCCTCTTTGGAGACATAGCGGTAAACGAATTGGTGTTCGTCGTCATCGCCGCCATATGCCACCACCGGTTGGCCCGGCTTACAGACCAGGGTAAAGCCCTCGTGTTCAAAGCGGCCCAGGGTGGTCAGCTTGCGCGGTATAGATTGCGGGTCGTAGGGGTCGTATTCCACCATCCAACCAAAACGATTGGGTTCGTTGGGTTCTTGCTGTATATCGAAGCGCGGGTCGTAATCACCTAAGTTGCGATTGTGGGGCCTTACGCCGAAGTCAAGGTGATTGCGCGCCTCGCGAGTATCCTCGATTTTGTTGGGATCTCCTTGGAAGGCGCCACCAAATCCCTCCTCGGCCACCAATACCGTGCCCCAGGGAGTCTTGCCACCGGCGCAGTTGCCAATGGTACCGAGCACCTGGGTGCCAGAGGGATCTGCGGTTGTTTGCAAGCGTTTGTCTCCGGAGGCGGGGCCACTAATTTGCATCGGCGTGGTCGCGGTGATGCGGCGATTGTAGGGGCTCTCCAGAACCGGCTGCCAGCCTTTGTCGGTACGTGTAATTTCTATTACCGAGTGGCCACAGGCGGCTAGTTCTATGGCTACATGCTCGGCACTGACTCCCCGCGTGGCACTGTACTCATCGTTGTAACCAGAGAACATCAGGTGTGGTTGGGTGTACTCGTGATTTACACATAGTAGGCCGCGATCGCTGTTACCACTCTGGCAGTGGATATCTCCGTGCCCGGCAGGGGTATTCTCCGCCAATGGCATAAAGGCGATAAAGTCGTTGTTATAGCCAAAGCGTTGAGATTGTCCCTTCGCCGTCAATTGTTTCGGCTCAAATTCTTTGAGGTTAGCGACAATGGGGTCGCCCCACCGTAGCAGGATATCGGCGCTGTAACCCTGCGGTAAATGATGATTGAAGTCCAAGCTGTGGGGAACTTCCTGAAATGAGAGATTCTCCCGATGATGCTCCGATCCGCAGCCAGACATAAAGCTGGTTGCGGCGCCCGCAGCCGTGGCACCACCAATGGCCTTCAATAGCTTTCTACGGTCAGGGTTTTTAGGGGAATCTTTCATTGCTGCTGCTCCGTTGCGGGGAACCTAATAAAATTAAATTAACCTGACCTAATTAAATCGATGACATATCTTTTCCGCTATCGATTAATTAAAAGAGGTTAATAAAAAGCGATAAATAAGAATATTTAATTTATCTGGGAATTTTTCCAGCTATTTCTGAAAGCTTGATGACAGCTTAAAAAAACCGTCATGTAAAGTTCATAGTCGCCTACTAGTCTGCGCCCCAATAAATACGCCGCCGGGACTAATTGGAGTGGGACGCCATGAAAAGCACAACCATCAATTTTCAAACGCCCAACACCCCCGTTACCGCGCTTGCCATAGCAGTTTTTTGTGCTAATAACGGCTTGAGTGCCAATGCTTATGCACAAGAGAGCCAGGCCCGCACCATGGAAACGGTGACGGTTACTGCTCAGGCCAACAATGCGCGCAGCGACCTGGATCGTCAGCGTGACTCCAACAAGCTGGTGGCAGTACAAACTTCTGATGCCATTGGTGAGTTGCCGGATGCCAATGTAACAGAGGCCCTGCAGCGGATGCCTGGAGTCTTTATTGCCCGCGACCAGGGTGAGGGACGTTTTGTGGGGGTGCGCGGTATTGATCCCAACTTGAATGCCGCCAGCATCAATGGCGTCAGTCTGCCCGCACCAGAAATTGGCAGTCGCGCTGTGGCTCTGGATGTCATCCCCTCAGACCTACTTGCCAGCTTAGAAGTATTCAAAACCCTTACACCGGATATGAGTGCAGACTCCATCGGCGGGGCCATAGAAATCAAGAGTATTAACGCGCTGGACTACGATGGCAGTCGCTATAAATTCAGTGTTGAAAACAGTTATAGCGAACTGCAAGAGGAGCACAGTCCAAAATATGCAGCCACCATGACCAATGTTTTCGATCTTGATGGCAACAGGCGCTTTGGTGTCGCTCTGGCAGTCAGTCATCAGCAGCGAGATTTCGGTTCTGAAAATATTGAAACCGATGGTAGCTGGGAAGCGCTTGTGGCCGAGGACGGTAGTGAGGGGATTGGGGCAACTGAAATAGAACAGCGGGATTACACCATTACTCGTGAGCGCACCGGTATGGCCGCGAATTTCGACCTGAAATTGAGTAGTGGTGCACGAATCTATCTGCATAATCTCTATTCCGACTTCTCAGATCAGGAGATCCGTCAACGCAATTCCTGGAAACTGGATACAGAGCGCGATGAGCCAGAGACGATTTCCAGACATAGCGCCATTTGGGAAGAGGCGGCACTGGAAAAATCCTTGAAAGATCGTCTGGAAGAACAGGAGATTATTTCAACAGTATTGGGTGGAGAGCATAATTTCGAACAATGGGGTCTTGCCTACGTGCTGGGTTATTCTTACGCGGAGGAATCTGAGCCACATCGACGCGATACCGACTTTGTCCTTGAACCGCTGCGCCTGGGTTATGTGGAAGCGGGTAAAACTCCGCGTATGGCAGTGGACAGTAGCGACGCTGAAAAAATATTAGATCCCGCCAATTATCAACTGGACGAGTTGGTTATTGAGGATAATTTCACCGAGGATGAAGAGTTGAGTTTACGTCTGGATTTTACCAGGGAGATAAACTGGGGCAGCTATGACTCAACTGTGCAATTTGGCCTGCACGAACGCCAGAGGGAAAAACGTGGTGATCTGAATGCCAGCGTTTATGATGGTTTTGCCGGTGACTATACCTTGGCAGATTTTGTTCGTAACGATATTAATTACCGTCTCGATACCTTCGGACCGGGAGTTAATCCAGGCAATCTCAATCGATTTATTAATCGCAAGATTGCTAGTTTTGAGATGGATGAAACTGAAACCGCCCTCTCTTCTGCGCGTGATTACCAGATGCAGGAAGACATCAGTGCGCTCTACGTAATGAACACCATCGAACTTGATCGCGCTCAATGGGTCTTTGGAGTACGCTATGAACGCACCGATTTCAGTGCCAAAGGAATGCGTGTGATTGAATCCGAAGAGCCAGTACCCGGTGCCGATTTCATTGCCGATGAGGTCTATGCAAGTGCGGTCAATTATCAGCGCGATTACGATCACTTCTTCCCTAGTGTAAACTTCAAGCTTGATTACAGCGATAATATTGTGCTGCGTGCGGCCTACACCGAGTCCCTGTCGCGCCCCTCGTTTGGCCATCTGAATCCCTCGCCGGCGCAAATTGAGTACGACGATGGTGAGCTAGAAGTGGAAGCCGGCAATCCAGCTCTGCAACCTTATGAATCTCGCAACCTGGATTTCTCCGCAGAATACTACGCGGATCATCTGGGTATGCTATCGCTGGGATTGTTCCACAAGTCTATCGATAATTTTATAGTGATGTCCGATGTTTCCAGTAGCGCGGACTTTACTCAGTATATCGGTAACCTGATAGTGGAAGAGGCCGAAATACTTCAACCTATCAATGGTAAAAGGGCACGGATTAACGGTGCGGAACTGGCTTGGACACAGGGCTTCGATAATGGTTTCCTACTGCGTGCTAACGCAACCTTCACAGACTCTGAAGCCAGTCTAGGATTGGGGCCGGGTCGTCAACGCAGCGACAAAATTTCTATGTCATCCCAAGCAGATCTGGTGGGAAATTTTATTGTCGGTTATGAGCGAGATGCTTTTAGCCTGCGCTTGTCTGCTGCTTTTCGCAGCGAGCGATTGCTGGAGGTAGATATGGAGGATGCATCCCGTGATCGTTATGAAGAGGATCACTTACAATTGGATCTCTCTGTGCGCTACCACTTGAACAACGGTTTACTACTGACATTCACCGGAGTGAATTTGACCGATGAGCCTTATTATGTGCATAACTCTGGTTTCAACGGTCAATATGAAGAGTACGGGTCGACTTATGCCCTGGGCCTGAGTTACAGCACTTTCTAGCGGGACAACATCTAAAACATTTTTAATAAAATTACGGTGTTTATGCACTGCAAGGAGCCTCACACAGGTGGGGCTCTTTCTCCGGAATTGAATGGCTTTCCATGAAAAAACTGCATTTTATTATTGCGATCATGCTCGCCGCTGCGCTACTCGTTAGCTGTGGTCACGATGTGGATTCTGTTTTACGCATTAAAAAGGCCTTGCCGCAACGGGCAATTCCCTTGGGTGCGATAGACGCAGAACAGATTCTGCCAATACGGGTTGGGGCTGAGCAATATTTATTGCTTGCCAGCGAGCGTCGCGGTTTGCTTGTAATAAATTCCTACGGAGAAATACTCGCCTCCCAAGAGGGAAGGGTGGAACGCCTAGCCGTACAAGCTCTGCCTAATGAAACTTTACTGGTGGCCTCCTTCGATGAGCGCCTGGCGCAAATAAATTTACATGAAATACGCCACAGTGATGCTTCAAATAACGTAAATTTTAGGCTACTGGGTAGCCAGAAAATGCCAACGCTACAGAGTGCCCTGTGCTTTTCCCAACAAGAACAGCGCACTCATTTGTTTAGCATTGGTGAAGATGGAATAGGTCGTGAATATTTATTATTCCCAGCCCAACAACAGTGGCAGATGCAAGAAGTACGTCCACTCTATTTTGGTGAGCAAGTTAATGCTTGCGCAGTAAGCCCACGCTCCCAACGCCTACTAGTATCTCAACCACCCATTGGAATCCTGAGCTTAAATACAAACGCGGAAAAGGATGAGCAGCGTAAATTATTCCTTAGTGCTCATTGGCTTGGTGAAGACTTCGGCAATCTATGGTTTGATGCTCGTAGTGAAAGTCTGTGGCTGAGCGCAGGTGATCAGATACATCGCTACCGACTGCCTTTTTCCTCAGAGGAGCCAGAGTGGCACCTTCATATTAACGAGAACCACTCAGCAGTCTCCCCAGTTTTCTTAAATGGTCAGCTCTGGGCCCTGGATGTTGGTCGGGATCAGCTGTTGGTTTTTGATGATGTGGAAAATGATTACTTAGAAACTGAGTCTACAGGATTTGATCCCGAGAGCGGTGATTCAATCGTCAGTGTATTTGCTCGCAATCAGACGGACCCGGTAGAGTCATTTGGTGATGCTGCTGATGATCCTGCTATCTGGGCCAATAAATCCCAGCCACAGAATAGCCTGATTTTGGCAACGGACAAAAAAAGTGGCCTGAATATTTACAATTTATCGGGAAAGCTGCTCGAACATTTTGCTGTGGGACGTGTTAACAATGTGGATATCCGCAGTATTGAACATCCTCATTATAGTGCATTAGCGGCAGCATCTAACCGCTCGACCGCCGGGGTGAACCTCTTTGCCATCACGGCTGAGGGGCATGTCGAGCACCTGGGGCTACGCGCTATAAATTTGCAAGATCCTTATGGCCTATGTTTGCAGAAAACCAATAATCAGCTATTTGCTTGGGTATCGGATAAAGATGCTGCCTTGCACCAGTTTGAAATTGATCTCGGCGAGAATCCCACAGAATTTTCGTTAAAAAAGCATACAGAAATAGTCGTAAATAGCCAGGTTGAAGGCTGTGTCGTCGATGATAAGTGGCAGAGGCTCTTTTTTGCCGAGGAGGATCGGGGGATTTGGTCACTGGGCCTTAAAAAGCAACAGAATAGTGAATACCAGGCTAAATTGGTTGCTGAAGTGGATGGTCAGACCCTGGTGGATGATGTGGAAGGGCTCGCCCTCTACCTAACAGAGGATAGTGGTTACCTGATCGCCTCTAGCCAGGGTAATGACAGTTATGCGTTATTCACACGTGATGGTAATGACTTTGTTGGTCATTTTAGGGTAACAATGAATGTGCGCTCAGGTATCGATGGAAGTTCTGAAACCGATGGCCTGGATGTTACCAGCCTGTATCTTGGGCCGGAATATCCAATGGGTTTGCTTGTTGTCCAAGATGGCAGGAATCGTCTGCCCAATGCCAAGCAGAATTTTAAATTGATTGATTGGTATACGGTGAGTGAGGCATTGGATTTGTCGGTCTTTGTTAAAAATTAACCATTTATATTTATTGTGACAAAACTCTGTTGGAATTTTCTATAGAATTGCTATGAAAAATATCGGGGTTCGTCTTTGCTATAAACCTGATATACATAATAAAAATTGTTTTTTATATTTCCTGCTCCAAGCTATGATCTAGCGTTATTGGTTATAGTGATTTTGATTAAATTTTCCATCTGAGCCAAAAAAACAAAATTTGGTGAAAGATTAAATCTAGGGGATCTCTGAATAATTCCGCGATTCCTCTGGCCTTCAGAGTAGTTTTCAATCAAAATGCTGCTTTGCAGGAATACCTAGAATTTCCAAGAAGTTGCAATACCAAATGTAAATCGCTCTGAAACCCTTGAGGGGCAGGCCATATCTGCCACGTTCCAGCTCTTACAGAGGGTTAGTACTATCCGCGGCTAACCTCTGTAATCCCTAAGGCTCGCAGAGGCATTAAGGAATTATTTAGAGGCTCCGCTGCATCCCCGATAATGATTTTTGACTTATTAATGGATTAATTGTTGGGACAGGTTTTGTATAGGTGATATGTTTGCTTATTAACCAGCTCTTTAAAATCCCAGCTACTAACTGCCCCTGCGACTTTAAAGCTTAAATTCAGGAATATATTCAGCTGCAATTTTATCTACAAACTGGATTGGCAATCCGCCAATTAAATTTGTAAGAACAACTATGGATAGTTTATCCTCCGGATAGTGAATCATAGTTGCCGCATTTCCGCCGCTCGCACTAACTGCACGGTGATGTTCCCGATCGATAACTTGCCATCCAATAGCATAACCATTCTCTACATGATTAAACCCAGCAGTTTGGCCATTCTTTAAAGTGATCGGTGTCCAAAGAGAATGGAGGTTTTTGAGCAGCTTTTTAGACTGCAAGGCAATAAGATATTGCGCAATTTCTGTTGCTGTTGAATTCATGCCAGCTGCACTTTGTAATATGTAAGGGAATTCAACGTAGTTATTTTTGTGCTGGCCCTTATCGGAATCGTAGAGATATTGCCTTGCATGATTGCTAATAGGACGCGTCATGTGTTCAAAGCCGGCATCAGCTGTTAATTTCATATTGGCGATTTTAAGCTGATTATCGATAATAAATTTTGGGAAGCCGCCTTGTACGTATTTATCGATTATTTTACCGATAATAACATAACCCGTCTGATTATAACTAAACTGTGTGTTTACTTCAGATTTTAAAGGTAACTCTTTTACTTTGTTCCATGCAGCATCTGGATTGCCACGAACAACCAAATCAGCAAGGTAACCACTGAAAATATTGGGCAGCCCAGAAGTGTGTGCCATTAAATGTTTTATCTTTATTGACTTCCAGTTGGCAGGTAAGTCAGTAAGGTGTTTGCCAATCTCATCATCTAAGGAAAGGCGTCCTTGCTCTGCGAGCTGTAGCAATGCAACACCCGTAAACGCCTTAGTCATTGAGTTAATTGGAAATACAGTGTTGGATCTTACCGGCACATTGTCTTGTAAATTAGATAACCCATAATTTCCAAGTTTGATTATTTCACCGTTTTTAACGATGGCCAATTGGAGACCAGGGATTTGGCGCTTATCCATGATGCTTTTGATCAGCTTATCCACAGAGTCTGCATATGCTGGAAAGCTGAAGGATATCATAACAACAGCTAGAATTGTTAAGCGTAGTCTAGTTAGTAATCGAAGCGTATAATTCATAAACAATATATCCTTATTGTTTTCCAATCTTGGGGGAGCTTTATAGCTGAATTGTCTCTTTTATAAAGAATATGATCAATCATTATGGTAAGACTGTTATCTTGCTATAGATTCTTGAAAGAAGGATGTTTTACTATAGAAATGTAATTATTTGTAATTTCTATTTTTCATGGATATTTATGCAGTCAATGTATTTATAGGCAAAATTATTGCTGCTCAAATATACTCAAAATAAATACACACTTCTTTATGGCGAATATCTAAGGTAGCAAGTATTTAGATATATTAAATCTCCGTTAATCACTTTAAGTTAAGAGCAGTTAAATTTCCGGTTCCTGTTGGGTTGTACAATGTATACCTCCACCACCGGCTGCTATGCCATCAATATTGATTTGTATAATATCGCGATTAGGAAATGCTCTTTGTAATTTTCGCTTGGCTGAGGCATCTGCATAGTGATCGCCGAACTCAGGTGCTATGACCGCGCCATTGCAAACATAGAAGTTAATATATCCAGCGGCGAAATCCCTGTTGTCAAACCGCTCTCGAATTATTGAAGGTGCCTCTAATACAATAACTTCTAGTTCGCGGCCACTGGCATCCGTTACAGAGCGTAGAATCTCAAGATGCCGCTTTGTTACGGCGTGATCGAAAGAGTTGGGATCGGGATCAAAGCCGGCAACAACTACACCTGGGTGTACGAAACGGGCATAAAAATCTGTATGTCCGTCAGTGATATCCATATCTTTAATGCCAGGTAACCAGATAATTTTCTCTAGACCAAGAAGCTGCTTTAATTCCCGTTCGCATTGTTGCTTACTAACACCTGGGTTACGGTTATCGTTGAGCACACAACTCTCGGTTATGATCGCGGTACCATACCCATCAACCTCTATCCCGCCGCCTTCGAGTATCAGGTTAGTTTGGATACTGGGTACACCGGCCGACTGAGCAGTGAATGCAGCAACTTCTGCATCATTATCAAAATCCTGCTTTTCTCCCCAACCATTGAAGTTGAAGTCAATAGCCGCTTTATCACCGTTTTCATTTACAATAAAAACGGGGCCTGTATCACGTATCCACAAGTCATCTAGAGGGCAAACAACTAGTTCGATCTTATCTCCCATTAGTCGCCGGGCAAGTGGGAGATCTGCTTGTCGAACCAGCATTGAAACGGGCTCGTACTCCGCAATCGTCAGCGCAATTGTTGCCAAATTCTGCTGGACTTCCCTAAGGAGTTTCCGTCCCCAAATTTTGCGGCTTGCACCAAAGGCCATCCAAGTACGCAGGTGAGGCTCACCCTCATCTGGCATGTACCAAGTACTTTTACTATTCATTACTGCAAATGACTCCTTGGTGCCATTCAGTAGAGAGGCTGCAGTAAAAGTACCTAGAACCTTAACGAAATTACGACGATTGGTCATAAAGTGACCTCCCTTTCTTAAATATAAATGATGCTACCGAAGAAGATAAGTTGATTAAAAGGATATCAGGTTAACTAACCCATAGCAGTAATCCATGTATATTAGCCTCTTTTATGGCTACCAATAATTTACAATAAGTATAAAGTTCACAATCATCATAAAAAAGTGATTCATTGCTTCTTAAAATACGCAATTCAGAATCATCTGTGTTTGAAAGTGTTGGCCAGTGACGTTTTTTACCAAGTAACTCAGTATCGTGACTTAATTGTGGGTGTGAACTAACCTTCAGAAATTTTGTATTGAATATATTTAATTTCAACTTTTGATACTCAATATCTAGTGGAATAAATGCCTCTGAATACTCGATTTTTTAGTTCTTCTTTTGTCTAATATCGGTTTTAATAGATTATATGGTTTTCCTAAGTCATTCCATGAGCAATCATGTGAGCAGCAAAGTTCTTGCTGAGTATCATTAAATATTAGATTTAATTTCTGTTCTAATGTTTTTTTTACAACTGATGTCAAAAGTATTATTGTAAATTGCCGTTGGAGTTCCTACCCAGAAGCAAAACATTCTATCGTTTTTTCTAAATTTCTTTAATATGCTCAACAATATTTTTCCTTGAGACTTGAGGTAAAGAACTGTAGCCGATGGGTTGTGCAGGCTATGAAGTCAGTATTATCAAGGTTTTTTTTAGGGAGCTAATTCCTACAATTTTTCTTCTGAATCAAGCCAAACTCTACATTTATTCAGCATCCACACCTCTGTGGGCACTGCCATGAGTTAATAAATAGATTTAATCATTTTCAATGAAAAGCAGCTCTGTATCATCATTCACAAACTTAGTTGAAATAATCTTTATATAGTGATCAGCTAGACAATGAGTATCCAGTCCGCCACTAAGGGATTAATTTAGTATCAACTCCCCTAAAACAACATTGAATCAATTTTTTATCTAAATGGTTCGATCATGCATGTCAGAGAGGTGATTATTTAAATCGAACTCATGATAGCGAATAGTTTTAAGATAATTTAAATTCTTGAGGATGTTCTACTTTTGAGCATGGCTCGATAAAAAACGATCGGCCTGGCCAGTAGATTCGGTTCTATTTTAGGAGAGTATGTGGGGAGAGTTTAGAGGAGGGCGCTCAGGGTATTCCTAAGCGCCGGACAAAGTAAATTTAAATACCTAATTCAGCCCGAAGGGCTGCCATCTTTTGCGCATTTTCTTCTTTGGAGAGTGGAGTACCGGGGTCTTCTTCCAGCTTTAACTGTTCCGGGGCACCGAGTTTTTCTCCTTCCAGTACGCGCGCACAAAGCTTGCGGTAGTGCTCTGCAAATACCGGGTAGGCGATAGATTCTGGGTTGTTGGAGAGAAAATACCAGTTGGATTCACGCCCAGCATGGTAAACCGCTGGGTGACTCCAATTGTGATTGGTTTTGGGGCTGGGCGCATTGCAGGCTTCGCGGTAGGCGGAGCGGGCTTCTGGCAGGCCGCTTTCGCCGGCGGCACAGAGCTGCAGCATTTTGTGAACTGTGGGCAGGTATTCGCTCTGCAGTATCGCGCGCTTTGCGCCCTGCATAATATCCTGGGCTTCAAAAGCGGCCAGCGCTTCGAGCCACAGGCGTTTTGCGTGATGCAGGGTTTCGGTATCCGGAAATGCGGCACTGAACTGGTTGTGGTAATTCAGTTTAAACAACGCGAAGACTTCGTTAATCGCGCGCTTTTTTTCGTTCAGTAGTTCCTGATCTTGTGCATTACCAGTTTGTGTCTGTGAGTATGTCGCCGATTGAGCGGTCGCGGGTGCGCTGGTTTGCGCTGTTGTGGGCGTCTTGTGGATTGCCATAAGAGTTTCCTATTGCCAACTTGTTGCGCTCTGCCCATTGATGGCGAGCGTGACGCACAAATACGGCGTCCCAGCTTTTGCGCGCGGCGTTTTGGCCGCGCCAGTAAATAATAAATTCCGGCACCAGTGATAGGGCGAAGTCACGCTCTATCTCGCACTGGTTCACCAGGTGGCTCAGGCAGTCGCCGCCGGGCTGCCAGTTGCGCGCTATGGGTTTGGCTACCGGGTTTTTCTCAATACCCTGGCAGTAGTAGGCCCATTCCTCGCGAGCGTACTCAATAAACAGCTCGCCCCAGCGCGCGCTGTGGCCACCGCGCTCTGTCCACTTGTAAATAAATTCCGGCAGCAGTTCGGCGGCAAAGCGCGGGTTGATTGCCAGGCGCTGTAGTTGTTCCCAGGTATGTTCACTGGGTTGCCAGTCGCGCGTCATAGCAGTGGGTTTGCGCTTTTCAATAAATGGAGTTTCCTGTTTCTCCCAGTCTTCCATGATCCAGTCATTGAATTCCAGATCCCAAGAAATGGATTGCTTGCCGCTGGAACGGTGGTAGTCGAGGAAGCGCTGTAGGCCGCGGCTGACAAATGTACTGGGTACCCCCTCGTCGGCCAGTTTGCGCAGGGTGTCGTTGTTCGGTTGCCAGTTATCCGGCAGGGCCTGCTTGCGCTGGGCAGTAGCACGAAAGGCTTCCCATTTGCTCTTTACCTGGCGCAGGAACAGTGAGCCAAAGGAGTGGCGTGGCTCGGCCCGTTCGCGCCAGTAGGTGACAAACTCCGGTAACTGCTCCCGCACAAAGTGTTCCGGGATACCGAGCTGGCTGATGCGCGCCATAGTTTCGGCATCTGGCTGCCAGCTGGGGGCAATGGTGTTGGCACTGCGATTGGCTGGTGCCGGGGTGCGGCTCGGTGCCGGGGTTTGAGCCAGGGCTGTAGGGCGGCGGTGTTCACTGGGCAGGGTGAACTTGAGGACTTCACTGCTACCGAAAGGAGCTGCGCCCAGCATCAGGGCGCCCTGATTGCGCAGGCTGGTGGCTACCCGCTGGATATCTGCTGCCTGCCAGAACGGCAGAAGCAGATAAAGTTGCTCGCCGGTGGCGGTAAACCAGTCCCGCCCAGCGTAGGGCTCCGCGGGCAGGAAAGGTATCAGGTCGCCCAGGGCGGTGAGCAATACCGCTTCCTCCAGGCCAACAGTTGAGGCCAGAGTCGGGGAGATACTCAGGGGTCTTTCGGGGAGCAGGGGGTGTTTCATGGCGCGATAATAACACTCCGGCGTGGGGCTTGCGCGGCCTTTACAGTGGCTCTTTATAGCCTGCTTTTGCCAGAGCAAGGCGCGCCAGTCCAGCCGCTAAGCTGAATAATGGCGACCCGGAAATAGGGCAGGGAAAATTATGGCTGTAACCCGTTGCCTTACCCTTGGGGTAAGGTTGTAACTTTGTCGCCAGAAACGGTATTGCGGGAGAGCATTATGGCGAGAGAACAGCAAGCAGCGCAGACACTATTCCGCCTCAGTGGCGTGAGCTGTGCCGGCTGTGTGAATAAGATTGAAAGCGCCGTGCAGGGTGTTGCGGGGGTGCAGGATGCCCGCATAAACCTGGCCGATAAAACCCTTAAGGTGCAGGGCGCGGCGGCGCCGCAAAGTTGCATCGAGGCGGTGCGCCAGGCGGGTTATGACGCCGAGGTGGCCAAGAGTAGCGAGCGCCAGCGGCGCGAAGAGCAGCGTGCCCAGGAAGAGCGCCACTATCACCAGTTGCTGTGGCGCTCCGCTATTGCCCTGGGTGTGGGCCTGCCGTTGATGGCCTGGGGCCTGATCACCGATAAGATGTCCGTCAACAGCTTCGCAGATCAGCTGGCTTGGGGCGTCATGGGGCTTATTACCCTGGCGATTCTGGTGTTCTGTGGTGGTCAATTTTTCAGTGGGGCCTGGAAAGCGCTACGCCACCACAGCGCCACTATGGATACCCTGGTGGCCCTGGGTACCGGCACGGCCTGGCTTTTTTCCATGTTGGTGGTGTTGGTGCCCCACCTGCTGCCGGAGGCAGCCCGCCATGTGTACTTTGAGGCCAGCGCTATGATTATCGGCCTGATCAGCCTGGGCCAGGCACTGGAAGTGCGCGCTCGCGGGCGCACCAGTGCGGCGGTGGAGAAACTGTTGGAGCTGCAGGACACCTCGGCGCGGGTTCTGCGCGACGGTAAAGAAGTGGATCTGCCGATTGAGCAGGTTCAGGCCGGTGACCAGTTGCGCGTGCGCCCCGGTGAAAAGATCCCGGTGGATGGCATGGTGCTGGAGGGTGGTAGCCTGGTGGATGAATCCATGCTCACCGGCGAGCCGGTGCCGGTGAAGAAGGGCGAGGGGGACAATCTGGCTGCCGGCACCCTGAACAAGAACGGCAGCTTGCTGTTCCGGGCGGAAAAAGTGGGGGCGGACACCCGCCTGGCACAAATTATTGAGATGGTCAAAAACGCCCAGGGCTCTCGGGTGCCCATTGCGCGCCTGGCAGACAAAATCTCGGCCATTTTTGTGCCGGTGGTGATGATCATCGCTGTGGTGGCGGCACTGGTCTGGTTCAACCTGGGACCGGATCCGCGCGCCGCCCATATGCTGGTGGTTCTTACCTCGGTGCTGATTATTGCCTGCCCCTGCGCCCTGGGGCTGGCTACGCCCATGTCGGTGATGGTGGGCGTGGGTAAGGGTGCGGAGTACGGTGTGCTGGTGCGCAACGGCAAGGCGTTGCAGCAGTCCTGCAATCTGGATGTGCTGGTTGTGGATAAGACCGGCACGCTCACCGAGGGCTCACCACGCCTCACCGATATCGAGAGCGAAGGCGATAGCGATGAGTTACTGCGTTTACTGGCGAGCCTGGAACAGGGCTCGGAGCATCCGCTGGCTGAGGCGGTTGTGACTGCGGCCCATGAGAAAAAGCTTGATCTACAAAAGCCCAGTGATTTCGAAGCCATTACCGCACATGGGGTGATGGGGGTTATTTCCGGTAAAAAGATACTGCTCGGTAACAGTAAGTTAATGCAGCGGGAAAATATTCCCCTGGGTGACTGGAAGGCCCGCGCCAACAATCTGGCGGAGGCAGGGCGTACGGTGATGTATGCGGCAGTGGATGGTGTAATGCAGGGAATTATCGCTGTGGCTGATCCGATTAGGGATGATGCCGCAGCGGCCATAGCCCGTTTGCGTAAGTTGGGCCTGCGCTTGGAGATGCTGACTGGTGATAACCAAGCCAGTGCCGAGGCCGTTGCCCGCCATCTTAAAATCGATAAAGTACACGCTGAGTTATTGCCGGAAGACAAAGAGCGCATAGTGGCGCAACTGCAGAAAGACGGTGCGCGTGTGGGCATGGTGGGAGATGGTATCAATGATGCCCCAGCACTGGCTCGCGCTGATGTGGGCTTTGCGATCGGTGCCGGTACCGATGTCGCTATCGAAAGTGCCGATGTCACCCTGATGCGTTCCTCCCTACATGGAGTCGCCAATGCGGTGGAATTATCGCGGGCGACTCTCGGCAATATCAAACAGAACCTTTTTGGAGCCTTTATTTATAACACCCTAGGTATACCCATCGCCGCAGGGGTACTATTTCCGCTCACCGGCATGTTGCTGAGCCCGATCGTAGCAGGTGCCGCTATGGCACTTTCCTCGCTCACCGTGGTGAGCAATGCCAACCGTCTACGCTTCTTTAAGCCCTCGGAGGTGCACTAATGATTGCGACCCTGGTAAATACCATCGGAGTACTGCTAATTATTGCCATCATCTGGTGGTTCTGGCTGGGTCCAAGGCGCGGTGCGGCAAAGACAGTGGCGGTCAGTGAACAACTGCAAATAGTGGTCAAAGATGGGGTTTATGAGCCGGATCATATTCGCCTGCCTTCGGGTCATGCCGCCACCCTGCATTTTTTACGGGAAGATCCCAGCCCTTGCTCCGAGTGGGTGATTTTCCCCGATCTCGAAATCAGTGCTGAGCTAGCGCTCAATAAAGAAACCACGGTAGAAATCCCTGCGGCCAAACCGGGAAAATATCCCTTTAGCTGCCAGATGCAGATGTATCGTGGGACGCTTACCCTGGAATAAAGTGAACTCAACCGGAAGAGGTCAGTTTATTTTCTGCGAACAAGTCAATTAAGGTGTAATTATTTCCAGTCAGGACCGACAAAATTAATAGGCCTTCAGGCACTTCCTTCACAGCTAACCCGACTTAGAACACTTAATGGGTCATCGGAGCATAGGGAAGTGCCCGGAGGAGACAGAGGGAAGCCACTAGGTTTTCCAGAAGTGCTATTTACGATTTGGTCCCTAAATAATGAACACCTTTTTGCAAAAAACTTCTAGGGCCCTGTTGGGCCTTTCATTTACATTGATCGCTGCTGCCTTGCTTCTTGGCCAGAATGGGGGCCTGGCCTCCATTTTCGGATTTTATGGCGTTAATAGTGAGGCGGGTTTGCACATTGTAAGAATTGCCGTAGCGCTACTCTTTGCGGTAGCTGCGGTTATAGCCCTGCTATCACTGTTAAAACCACAATATATTCGCCCCCTGGCACTCCTGATTATATGTATATCCTTGGTCCCTCTATTAAGTCTCTTCGGAAGTGCGCATTGGATCGATAGCCTTGGTGGGTTTCCCGCTATTGGCTCCGGGCAGGGCGTGATCAAGTACTTTGCTCTCACCGCGATTGGTCTGACACTGTTGAGCTGCAGTGCCTGTCAGTCAATGCGCTATATCTGGCTGAACTATTTACCGGTGGGGTTGGTTCTGTTGTGGATTGGCGGAATGAAGTTCACTGCAATAGAAGCTCAGGGTATTGAGGGCCTGGTGAGTAGTTCACCCTTGATGGCATGGCTCTATAGTTTCTTCAATGTACAACAGGCCTCCAATCTGATTGGCATCTATGACTTGATCGCTCTGATCATTTTGGCTTTGGGGTTAGTTATCCGGTCCCTGTTTTGGCCGGGAATACTGCTCTGTGGTGCGGTGTTTGTGACAACTCAGACTTTTCTGTTCAGCTATCCCGGAAGCTGGCAAAGCCCTGGAGTTTTGGCCTCTAGTGGCATATTTATTATTAAAGATCTTTGGTTTATCGCCAATCTGCTAATAATGATCGATATCCGTAAACATCTAAGTCACTCAGTTACCGGTAAGCAACAGGGTTGCGTCTAATCGTAGATATTGAGGCGTAAAGAATAGTATTTTTTATTTTTGAGCATAAATCACTACTTTGGCTGTTGGGCCTTGAGGGTTTCATTTCCTTCTGCCCCTGCCTCTCAGTAGACCTTTTATGGCGGCATAACATATGGATGATTTAATCTTTTTGCCCTTTAGCCAGTTTTTAGAAGACTCGTCTACTGAGTGAATATGTCTAGGTAACACAGGGATGTGTAGCTTTGTGACTACTAAATAAAAATGAGGTGTTTATTGGTCTTCTAGTCTTGATTATTTTTTTAAGAACAATTCATAATTTTTAGTCATATATTCAGAGAGATTTTCTTGCTGTCTAGGTAGTTGCTTCCCGTTGCCTATATGTCTAGATCTTTCTAAATATTTATACGTGGTTTTATTTTTCTTTTTTCAAGACAGTAAGCTTAAATAGAAATTCCCTTGCATGAATAATTTATTCCTTTCTTAAAATGGCAGTATGGCTTTTGGTGACAATTTTTCACTATGTTTGCATAATTGCGAAATTATTTGGAACCGTATCTAAAGGTCAAAGTCCATTAACCTGACAATAACGCCTCACAAGTATTTTTTAAATAAAGCGATGTTTACTTGGTCGGGCAAAAATAAGGAAGTAAATAAACCCAGGAAGGAAATCGCACATGCATAAATAATGGCTGTTGATATGACTTTACGAATGAAAAAAGCGGTTTCGTCACTGAAGAAACCTGCATTAAACAAAACTCTATTGGCGATGATTCTGGTGGGGGTCAGCTCTAATACAATTGGCCATGGCTACGTGGAAGAATATGATGGAGGTGCGGCATCTGCGCGGGGTACTTTATGTAAATACCCTCTAGCCTCTACAGGTCAAAAAAACATAAATTGTGGAGCCGTTCAATGGGAGCCGCAAAGTGTTGAAGGGCCCGAAGGGTTTCCAGAGAGTGGCCCGGCTGATGGCATGATCGCTAGTGCCGGTAGTAATGTATGGTCACCATTAAATGAACAAACTGCTGACCGCTGGCTGAAAACTCCCATAACTGCTGGTAAACAAACTTTTAAGTGGCACTTTACCGCGAATCACGTAGCTCGTGACTGGAAATATTATATTACCAAACCGGATTGGAACCCCAATCAACCATTATCCCGAGCTTCATTTGATTTAAATCCATTCTGTACTATTGATGGAAATAATCAAAAGCCACCCATTGATATGTATCACGAATGCGTGGTTCCTGAGCGAGATGGGTACCAAGTTATCCTTGCTGTGTGGGATGTGGCTGATACAGCCGCGGCCTTTTACAATGTTATCGACGTAGAATTTGATGGCGATGGAGTGCCCGAATCAGAATGGAATCAAGGTGGAACAATTAATCCAACACAAAACTTAAAAGTTGGCGATAAAGTTTCCACACGTGTTTATAGTAGCAGTAATGAAGAGCCAGCTTATGCAACAGTGCTGGAAATTGCTACTGATGAGCAGGGTATGGCTAATAACTGGGCACATGATCTTGCAACCAAAATCAATCAAGAACAGACCAGTATTCGCGCAGGCCAGTTTAATGGCGAAGATCAATTTAGCCCTGTCTTTGGCTCAAATCCAATATATTTACAGGATGGCAGCGGTTTAGAGCGTGTTGAAATTAATTATGAAATCAACAGCCCAACACCAGATTATGATTTAAATGTGTCAGGACTTGAGGATATGTACACAATATCTGACGATCCACTCTCACTACAGCTTGCTCTCACCGCAAAAGGAAATATCAGGGCTGAGCTGAAAGTCTTGAACCATGCTCGTGAAACACTGGCTAATTATGAAGTCAATATGAGTGACGGTCAGAGATTAGATAGGACTTTGACACTTTCAAAGTCTGAACCTGGCCATCATATGCTCGTTATTGTGACAAAAGATATTGATGGAAATTTGATTGATCAAACTACACAAGATTTCCACTTGATGGAAGACGAAACTTCTCCACCGCCAGCAGGTGACTACGACTTTGTTTTCCCCGAAGGTCTAAAATCCTATACGGCAGGAACTAAAGTAATGGGCAGTGATGGGAATATTTATCAATGTAAGCCCTTCCCTAATTCTGGCTACTGTGTCCAGTGGAGCAGAAGTGCAAACCAGTATGAACCTGGCAGAGGTAGCTACTGGCAGATGGCCTGGGAAAAATTATAAATCCAACTAATCAAACAAGGCCCCACTAGGGGCCTTTTTGTATTTTACGATGTGCTTTACTTACGTTGAGCTACTCCAATAGGGCATTGGCTCTATTTAGTATGTGATTTGCAGTTTTCTATGGGTTTCATGAATTTCTTTAAAGCTGGGAATTCTAGGAGGTTTGGATAAGTAATTGTAGGCTGCTCGCATATGGCCAGCACAACGCCTAGCCGGTAAATTCCCAATGCCAGTGCCCAAGCCTGGGCAAACTATGGAGTTTATCTTCTTCGTGGGGTCTGACTTATTGAATAGTTTTACTGAGTTTAAAATGGCCCTGAAAGCATAGTAGGCATTCATGGTATTTGATATGTCCTCAGGAATACGCATAGTGGGGGCAGAAATCATGTAAGGCCAATTGGCATTCGAGGTTGAAATCACTATTGCTGATCCAATGGGCAGCTCACCATGAAAATCAGATTTAATTCGCTTTTGTAACTGATCTTCCACCTCAAACCCTAATTCATTTCTAATCGGCAGGTCGAGGCCTCCATCCATAATTCCAAAACTGTTTGCTGGGCTTACCATTGCATCGGCAGGTTTTGAGAAATAATCACCCTCAATAATTTCAAAAATCTCAATATCACTAAAAACCTGGTGCTATGCTTGAGTCAGCTCTTTTGATTTGTCGATTAAATATATCTTGTCAGGGAGCATTGTCTTTTACTTATATTTTGGGGGTAGGCACTTTATATCTTTGTGCTCATCAAGCACTCAATATGTCCCGTATGATTATCTACTTGCTCTTTTTGTGAGTGAAAGCCTTGAGATAGGTAAAACTGATAGCTATTAACATTCTCTTTGTAAACCGTTAGGTTTAACGGGTTTCTCTGTGATTTAGCGTGTGCTATAAGCCGTTTCCCAATGCCCTGGCCTTGGAATTCTGGATCCACAAAAAGCGCGGCTAAAGTATTGTCAGCTAGAGAGTAAAAGCCATATATCTTTGAGTGTATATCATAGATATAGGTTTCTGAGTTTGGTATATAGATATCGCGCATATTATCTATTTGAGACTCCCAGAAGTCAGCTGCGATAAAATTATGTGCCCTAATGGAGGCTTTTAGCCAAATATTTAAGATGGGCTCTATGTCGTTTGGGTTGTAGCTTCTAATCATTGTCAGTATATATCCTGAGCCATTAAACCTAGGCTCAATAGCCTAAGGGAAGATTAATACGATATTGACATACCTGATTCATTTTTGCAGTTGAGTTTCCTGGGGAATCCTGATTGCTATTTAGAGCTGCCAATCAGAGTATTAAACCTGATAATGACTCAAAAACATCTCCGCAGTACGCTCCGCCAGTGCGGCTTGTTCGGTTGAGCTAGGCGGGCCGGAGAGTTGTAACATCTGTGGCCAAAAACAGCTTCCCTTAATTAAGTTGTGTATCTGCCCGCTGGCGATTTCTGGGTCCAGTGGCTTCAGTCGGCCATCGGCTGCGGCGGCTTTAATCCAGCGTTGTACGCCGGTTTCATGGGCTTTGTATTTTTCCATTTCCTGACGCAGGGCTTCCGGCTGGTGGAAGAAGTAGTCGAAGGCCATACGGTTTAGTTCAATATACTGCGGGTTGCAGATAGTTTTAATTTCCAGCGCCAAAAGCGTGTGTAGTTGAGCATAAAGGTCGCTATCCGGGTTGTAGTCACAGCCTGGGGACTGGGTTGCCTGCTGCCAGAGCTCGCCAATCAAAAACATTATCAAGGCTTCCTTGCTGGCAAAGTGGTTATATACCGTGCGCTTGGACACCTGGGCACGTGCTGCCAGCTCATCCATACTGGTTCCCTGAACGCCCAGTTCCTGAAAGGCCTGCTTAGCGGCATCAATAATGGCCTGGCGCTTAATTTCGCTTCTGGTCGGCTTCTTTTCACTCATGTGACTCTCGATATCTCTGCTTGCGTCAGGAAAGCTACCTGGCGGGGAATTAGTCTAAGTGATTAATTTTACACTAACTGGTTTACTTTTTCTTCTGTCGACAATAAACTGCACTGTATAGTTTACTTGGTGGCATCTATGAAGAAGCGCTGGTGGTTATTGCTAGGAGTGATAGGTATGTCCGTTGGTCTATTTAATAGCTGTGCTACACAGCCGCAAAAGTTTCAAAACACGGAGACCGTTTATAAAGCGGGGCTGGGTAAGATGGTGGGCATCATTGCAGCCTATGCCCGTGCTGAGAGGGCGGCACCGGTACCTAGAGCACCTCTTCCGCTACAGACGATCACAAAGGAAATACTCACAAATAATGAGGGTCAGCCCACGATCTATCGCCTGGGGCACTCATCCGTTTTGATCCATCTTGATGGGGAGTTTGTGCTTACTGACCCGGTATTCAGTGAGAGGGCTTCACCAGTACAGTGGATGGGGCCGAAACGTTTCCATCCGCTACCTTTGTCTCTACAAGATCTGCCGGCGTTAAAAGCCGTAATAATCAGTCATGATCACTACGATCACCTGGATAAAACCAGCGTGCGCACCCTGGATAAGAAAGTTGAACGCTTTATTGTTCCTACAGGGGTAGGCGATTACTTACGGGGATGGGGGGTCGCTTCAGGCAAGATTATCGAACTGGCCTGGTGGCAGTCCTTTTCAATAGGGAGTCTGCAATTTACGGCCACTCCGGCGCAACATTTTTCCGGGCGCGGCCTAACTGATAGGGATAAAACTTTATGGGCCAGCTGGGTAATTGCAGGGCACGAGGCACGAATCTTCTTTAGCGGTGATAGTGGTTATTTCGGTGGCTTTCGGGAAATCGGGGAGCGCTTCGGGCCCTTTGATCTAACCCTGATAGAAACCGGTGCTTACAACGATCTGTGGAGTGAAGTCCATATGCTACCGGAGGAGAGTGTGCAGGCTCATTTGGATTTGCGTGGCCGTGCCATGGTTCCTATCCACAACAGTACCTTTGATCTTGCCCTGCACGATTGGTTTGAACCCCTAGAGCGCGCGTCAATGGCCGCAGAAGCTCATGGGGCAACAGTTCTTACGCCTGTTATCGGTGCTCCGGTGAATGTGCTTACGCCCGCCCCGACACAGGCCTGGTGGAGGAAGTTTACTGTAGAGGAACAGGTTGAGCTGGCTACTCAACCATAAAGACGGTCTTGCCAACTCAGTTGAGTATCTTTCGAGAGGGAAATGCAGATGGATAAACAATTTATATTGATAACCGGAGCTTCGTTGGATATGGGCAAGGGCTCTGCCTGAGCACTGGCTATAAAGGATTTTGTCTGCACACCTGCCCGATGTCGGGATCGAATGGGCGACCTAAATAAATAGGATTTGAGTTGTATTGGGATAGTAGTAAATGAAATCAAAGACTGTTTTAGTTACGGGAGCTTCTTCGGGAATCGGCGAAGCATTTGCGTATGAATGTGCTAAAAGGGGTGCAAACCTAATTTTGGTTGCTCGATCTGAAGACTCCTTATCGAATATCGCAACAAAAATTAATGAATTATACCCAGTAGATACAAACTTTATTCCTATGGATTTAAGCGTAGAAGGATCTGCGCAAAAGCTCTTTGATAAAACTAAAGAGATGGGTATTGAAGTTGAAATTCTCATTAATAACGCAGGTTTTGGCAAGTGGGGAAGCTTTGAAAGCTTCACTCTTGAAACCTATAGGGATATGTTGCAGCTCAATATTAACACCCTTACAGAGCTGTGTTACTTATTTCTACCAGAGATGAGACTTAAAAAAACAGGCGGTATCATTAATGTTGCCTCTGGAGCAGCCCTGATGCCGGTACCTTATGCTGGAGTCTACTCTGCATCCAAAAGTTACGTACTGAATTTTTCGGAAGCTCTGCACAATGAACTACAAGGAACCGGTGTAACAGTAACCTGCCTTTGCCCCGGTGGAACCAAGACAAATTTTGCCGAGGTGGCGAATAATCAAGTCAAGGTGGATGAAAGTATCTACGAAACTGCTGAGTATGTTGCTCAAGTAGGGTTAGAAGGATTCTTGTCTCAAAAAAGTTATGTATTGTCAGGTAAGCAAAAGTGGGCACTGGTTTTACTTTCTCGACTTCTGAGTCGAGCGCAACTGCTGCGTCTATCGGGGAAAGTATTTAAGCGTATTGTAAGTAATGAAAAGACATAAAATTCCTCTATTTCACTAGAGCTGAATTATCCACTTGGCCTTGCTGTGGGCCTTATTGATAATCTGGGAGGATTGTATTCCTGCTGACTCTGGAGAGTCAGAATACTGGGTTGCCGCTGAGTGGTATTTTTACGCTTCAGTTAGTAAAGGTTGCATAAATTTCTGGGGTTAAAATGGTGGTTCAATATTTTCTGGTAGCTGGTAGCTGGTAGCTGGTAGCTGGTAGCTGGTAGCTGGTAGCAGTAGCTTTGGGTATTGAATTTAGGCTATTTGAGAATCGAGTGTGTCGCCACATTCAACTCATAGGATAAAGATTAGAGTGGATCCTGGGTAAGTTGTCTTAAAAGATACAATGACGTCTTATTTTGCAAAATTGCAGGATGTTGTATTGGTTTAGCTTTGCTTGAAGCTATGAAAGGCTACACTCCGCGAGTTTTTTGTTTTTAAATAAATGTGAGTTTTATGCCTATCTATTTACATGGCTATTAATTTTTGTGTCTAAGTTGACATTATGGTTTGCTCTGAATTAAAAACTGGGGTGTCGCTGATTGCATTGGTGATAGTAATTTCATCCAGCTAGGGAAAGTTTATGCGAATATTATTGTCAACGATTGTTTTTATACTTGTCGTTTCTGTGAGGGCGGTGTCTGCAGGAACTGCCGAGCCAGTCTCTTTTACTCGTGGCGAAATATTGTCTTTTCATTACCAGTCAGACCTCTTGGCGCGTCAGTATCAAATTGATGTGCTATTGCCTAAAGAGTACGATCCCGAGAACGATACCGTTCAATATCCAGTTGTTTATATGGTGGATGGTTATCTCGATTTTCCAATGATGGCTCCAAATTTCTTCAAGCAGAGTGTAACAGGAAAGATTCCGGCTTTTATTTTTGTGGGCATTGATTATGTTGATGATAGTTTGGGAAAGTTGCGGCGTCTCGATTTGACGCCAACTGCTGTGGATATGGATGGGGAAGTTCAGGGGGGTGGTGCGAATCAGTTTCTTGAGTTTATTAACAAAGAGTTAAAGCCCTTTATTAACAATACTTTCCCTGCTGATCAACAGGATCAGACCTTTATGGGGCATTCTTTAGGGGGATTGTTTGCTCTTCATACTTTGTTTACTCAGCCAGATAGCTTTCATCGTTACATCATAGCAAGCCCTAGTGTCTGGTGGGATGATAAAGTGATCCTTGCCAAGGAACGATATTATGCGGGATATAATACAGATATGGATAAGCATATATTCATGTTTGTCGGTAAGGAAGAAGGGTTTATGGTGAAGGACATGAAACAACTTGTGCGCAGGTTAGATTCGCGCAATTATCCTAGCCTTAAATTGTCGAAAAAAGTATTTAAGGGGGAGAATCACCTAACGGTTCCAGTGGTGGGTTACAATTTCGGAATTAGGGAAATATTTAAAGAAGATTAACGCTTTAGCTGCTTGGCTGACCTTTTTTGCACCTCTGCGAATTATTCTTGCCATCTTGTTTGATGTTGGGCACATAAAGATTTAAGGTTCATAGGGTGAAAATGGTAAATTTTCAGAGGTGCCGCTATTTTAATAGTGCCAATGTTCGCTAAGGGGGAGTGATCTTTGGTTTATAACCAAGCTCGAAACCCCAGAACCCACACGGTATCGTATACTTTTTCTCCCTCTTCGCGTTCAAAGTCTGCAGTTTTTCCGATATTGCGATATTGATGTATGCCAATATAAGGGGAGAATTTCGGATGAAGTTCATAGCGTAAACGTATGCCAATTTCTATTTCAGATAGACCAGATCCTCCGTCTGAATTTTTGTCATTTTGCCCAAAAAAATCAAATTCTGCACGGGGTGCTAAACTGAACTTTTCTGAGAGTTTAAATGTATAAACTCCTTCTATGCGAAGGGCAGTGCTGCCGCTTCTACCAAGGAAAAATACAGCGTCCATTTCAAATGAGTAGGGGGTCTCGCCAATAATACCAATTGCAAACCAATTGCGGCTGGTATTCTCCAGGTAAAAATCATGACGAATTCCTGCGAGAATATTCCAATTAGCAGAAACTGCGTGGCTGTAAATGCCCCATAGCTCATTCTCCTCGGTCTCCCCGTTGGAGCGCTCGTAGTCTACTTCTGCGGATAGCTTGCTTTGGTCTGTACCATAGCTGATGTCCCCCTCAATGGTGGCTCCGTTATTACCTTGTAATTCAAATTGATCAAGGCTGAGCTTGGCGATGGGTTTGTCTTCTCCTAGGGTTGCATCATTGTTACTTCCAGATGTGGAGTGATACTGAAGGCCATGATGTAAATCCTCTTGGGATTGTCCTTCGATAGCCAGCATCCCCATTAGTAAGGAAATAGTAATCGCTGGAGTTATTGATACTTTACGTAGAAGAATTTCACTTGCGTATCGTCTGGACTCCCGTTTACCCCATATAGGCTTGGTGCGACCTATGAGGTTCAATGAGGAGAAATCTTGCTGCAGATATGGTGAGTGAATAAAGTCAAGAGCTGAAGTGTTTATGTACGACACTTTTTGCCCTTTCTATACCATTTTTTCCTGATGTAATAATTTCATACACTTAATAGAAGTTGTTTCTGTATTCTGCCATTTTAAAAAATTTTGAGTTTGCTTGTTGTAAGGAATGTTTACCAGTATAAGCATATTGCCTTTCTAATCTTTCAAATTTGATAAAATCTCTCTATTAATGAACCCTAAGAAAAAGTGTGAATTACGAATGTAAGCCAAGAAAAATTCTGGTTTCCTGCTGCATTTAATTGGCGGATAGTTTGTTGTGAACAGAATTTTTTATAGAACCGGGAGCTAAAACCAGGCGCGAAAACCGACAACCCATACGGTGCTATATACCTTTTCCCCTTCTTCACGGGCAAAATCTGCGGCATTGCCCACAACTCGTTCATGGTGAACGCCGATATAGGGGGAAAATTTAGGGTGAATTTCGTAGAGTAGGCGCAAGCCTATTTCTATTTGAGACAATCCGCTGCCACTGCCAGCGATTTCATCATTTTGGCCAAAGAAATTCAGCTCCAGGCGCGGAATAAGGCTCACTTTTTCTGCGAGCTTTGCATCATATTCCCCTTCCAGACGAAAAGCTGTACTGCCGTTCCTTCCCAGAAATAGCACTGCATCCATTTCTAATGAGTAAGGGGTTTCTCCAACCAGCCCAATCGCCAGCCAATTGCGGCTGGTAGTTTCCCGCTGTAGGTCGTGTCGGAAGCCGGCGAGGAAATTCCAATCTTTGGAAATGGATCGGCTGTAGACCAGCCATCGCTCATTTTTTTCCGTTTCTCCTCCTCCCCGCTCAAAGTCTACTTCCAGCACTACTTTATTGACGTCATCTCCATAACTGAAATCGCCTTCGATTGCCGCGCCGTTCATACCGCGCCGTTCGAATTGGTCAAGGCTGAGTTTGGCTACCGGCTTGTCCCCCTCCCCGGCCATACCATTGTCCTCTCCAGCGACTGAACCTTCTGAGGGGGCTTGGAAGCTGTGGTGCTGGTCTTCCCGATTTTGCGCTTTAGCTGCTTGAAAACCCAGTTGCAAGCACAGGGTAACAACTATTATCACTGCCGCTTTGGTACAGAGGGTGCGCCTCATACCACGCGCACCTCTCGGAAAATACCGTATGTGCGATAAAGCATTTGGCAGTGTAATGCCCAGCGCCCCCGGTTATCGGCATTTACCAGGTAACTGATCTTGGCACCGGGCTGCACCATCACCGTGTGCTTGCGTGGTAGATACTGTCCGTCACCAGTTTCCAACTCACTCCATAAACCGTGCAGGTGCATGGGCTGGGTGAGTAGGGTGTCGTTCACCAGAGTGATACGTAGACGCTCGCCATAAGCCAATAATATTGGTGTGGCGTTTTTATATTTAACACCGTCAATGGACCATAGGTAACGAGCTGGATTACCGGTGAGATGTAGTTGTAGTTCTCGCTGCGGTTGGCGCTGGTCTAATGATGGTGTGAGACTGCGAAGATCCCTGTAGGTTAGGATGCGGCGGTTGTAGCGCTGCTGGTGTTCACGGAGTCCAACACCGGGATCATCCATTCCATTTTGGGGCGCGAGCGCGCGCAGGGCTACGCCATGGCCTTTTTCTGTTGGCTGGTGGATGATGGGGCTATGGCTTCCCAGGCCAGCGGGGGCCAGTTTGGCATTGCCTTCTTCTGCAGTGGACTGTCTATCAGCAGCTCTAGCACCACTGGCACGGGTGAATCCCATATCGCGCTTATCGAGAATAGGGATTGGATCCATGGGGGGAACTTCGGCAGAAAGACTCTGAGCGGGCGTTAAGGTACCGCGAGCGTAACCGCCGCGATCGATCGCCTGGGCAAAAAGGGTGTAGGCTCTGTCGCCACTGGGCCTAACTACCACATCGTAGGTTTCCCCAGTACCTAGGCGGAATTCATCTACTCTCACCGGCTGAATATTCTGGCCATCAGCAGTCACCACGGTCATATCCAGATCGGGAATGCGTAGGTCGAAGATTGTCATGGCAGAGGCGTTGATAAAACGCAGCCGTACTATCTCACCTGGGGTAAATAGGGCAGTCCAATTGTCTTCCGGAGTTTGTCCATTGATCAGGTAGCTGTAGGTGTAGCCTGTGACATCAGACACATCTCGATCAGACATGCCTGCGAAGTTCCATGGGTGTCGTTCACGCCAGGTTTGCTCTATGCCTTTCGCGCGTACATCTCGCCAGAGATCTGTGGTGGTGCGGTGGCGGCGCCGGTTGTAATAGTGGCCATCTTTCTTCAGGTTTGAATAAATCCGCTGGGGGGATTCATCGCTCCAATCGGAGAGCAACACTACATAGTCCCGGTCATAGGTCACCGGCTCTCCCCCAGCTGGATTGATGACGATAGCACCGTAGAGTCCCTGCTGCCTCTGGAAGCCGGAGTGACTGTGA
Organism: Microbulbifer variabilis; assembly: GCF_023716485.1. Classification (NCBI taxonomy): domain Bacteria; kingdom Pseudomonadati; phylum Pseudomonadota; class Gammaproteobacteria; order Cellvibrionales; family Microbulbiferaceae; genus Microbulbifer; species Microbulbifer variabilis. The sequence continues at coordinate 4,129,445 of NZ_CP092418.1, read as the reverse complement.
TACCAGTAAGTTCCGCTTTGTGTGACTTTAAAGCGGTATCGAAAATTTTCCCCGGGCCTAATACCGGAGAAATTGAGCCCTGGTACACCATTCATAGGATTGGGCACCCTGATGCCATACCAGTGAATCGAAGTGTTTTTATCTAATTGGTTAAGGACATTGAGAGTGACAGTTTGCCCCTCGTGCCAGTGCAGGATTGGGCCGGGAATAGAATCGTTAACTGAAATTGCGTTGCGGGGTTGTCCGGTCAGGTTGACTGCCCTTTGGTCTACCTGCAGGGAGAAATTCTCGCCAGTTAAAGTCGTGGGAGGCGGGACTCGCGCCCTGGCGGGGGTAGGGGAGCCGGGCAGGCCCAGGAGGGCCATGCCGGCGCTGATTCCGGTTACAAAGGTGCGGCGCGAAACCGAGCCGCACCGCGGAGGTTTTGTCATCGACAGTCCTCAGAACTGTTCTCCGGCCGCGTTGATTTCTGTATAAACCACGCTGCTGCCGTCCTTGTTTAACTGCATTACCTGGTAGGGGGTAAAGCGATCGCCCATCTCCATGCCAGGGCTTCCGAGAGGCATACCGGGCACAGCCAGCCCCAGCGCACCCTTAGGCGGACTTTGCAAAAATTGCTGAATCAGCTTGGCTGGCACATGCCCTTCGAAAACATAGCCTTCCTTGGACACACTGGTGTGGCAAGACTGGTAGCGGGGTTCGATTCCGTGCTGTTTTTTGACGCCGTTGAGGTCATCGACATCCTTTGCCACCACTTTGAAGCCGCTGTTGCGAGCGTGGTCCACCCAAACTTTGCAGCAGCCACAGGTAGCGGATTTATAGGTCGTTAAGTTCTGCGCTTGAGGTTCTTTGGGCTCGGTGGGTTCGGCACAAGCACTGAGGGCTAATGTGGTAACAAGCGCGGCAATTGCGGCTAAAAAAGATCGGTACATGGAATTACTCCTGTCATTCATATCAACTGACCCACCACATCGTCAGCGCAGCATAGGTGCAGCTAGTGGCGGGCAAAAAAGATTTATCGGCGAAGTTTACTGCTGGAGCCGAGGCTCAGGTGGCAATAGGAGGCCGCAGGGTGCTTTCCGGGTCGGGGGAAGGTTTAAATACTGTGTGGGCAGTTGCCAGGGAAATTGGCCGCGAAAAATTCGGGATATTGGCGGAGATTACGGCGAGGCTATTGCTCAATCCCAGGCAGCAGCCGCATTCGATACCACAGTCACCGCGGTGCTCACTGTGGCAATCATCGGCTTTATCCGCTTCGCAGTGGCCCTGTTCGCTGCTTTCCATGCTCAGCATATCTGCAGGTTCCGCACAGGGCACGGCCGATGCCAGGCCGGCAAAGGCCAGCAGGAGTATCAGCAGCAAGGTGCGAAGGTAGGCAATATACATAAAGCAGCCCAGGAGAAGTATGCCGGTCAGTGTATGTGTGGGCAGCAGGGGGTGCAAGCACAGCGGGAGGGTGGAGGAGGTTAAGGGAAAGCGTCCCGCTCTCCCTTGGTTTTATGCCTGTATTGATTCGGAGCCTACAGGGTTATCGCTTGTAAAGACTGTCCTTTAGACTGGTCTTTAGGGTTTCCTCAGCGGCAAGCGATAGTCCTGATGTCGCAGCAGATCGGGTCCACATTCCAATCGCTCCAACCAGCTCAGGAAGCCTCCCTTAACTTCCTCAGAGGCAAAATACCCGCCGTGTTGAGGCACAATCATGGCTGGGTTCAGTTCTCGCACCATTTTCACCCACAGACGGCAGGCCCAGTTGCCTCCCATATAGCGCTGGTGGAAACCTTCCATGGATGGAATATGCGCATCAAAATCGATGACTTCGCCCTCCTCTCCACCGAGAGAGGCGCCCACGTCACCGGAAAACAGGATGCGGCTAACTGGATCGTAGAAACTGAAGTTGCCGCAGGAGTGCATAAAGTGTGCGGGCAGGGCCCAGATTTCGCTGTCGGCAAAAGGCAGCACCTCGCCCTTGTCACTGATGGGAATGATACGGTCCTGCCAACGTTCACTACCGGCACGTGAGGCGACAAAGCCAGACACTAGGTGGGGCAGGAAGCGCGACCACAGTTTGGATACCGCTACCTTGCAGCGCGAGTGCAGCATCCAGCGTGGCAGTGAGGCAATGATGTCCGGGTCCTGGTGCGAGGCCAGGATATATTCCAGATCGCTCAGGTTCAGGTGGCGGCTGAGTTCAATGGTTAGGGGTGTGTAGGTGAGATCACCGCCGGGATCAATCAGCGCACCTTGGGTGCCGCGGCGAATCACAAACTGGTTGGCCTGCACTCCATCGCTGCCATTCTGTTCTTTAACCAGATCGCAGAAACGCGCAACCAGGTGAGGGCCTTGCTCAAATAAAATGTCCACGCCGCGGCCTCTCTTATTTAATTAGGTCAAGGTACTGGCTGAGGCGCTCCTTGTTGACGGCGATACGTTCACTCATTCCTTGAGCGTGTTTCTTGGCATCTTCCAGGTTGCCGGCCTGGCCTACCTGAATTACACCGACCATGCCCAAGGGCAGGTGCGGATCGCACTGGTACAGGTAAACGCCTTCCTTATTCAAGGTCACACTGACTTTCTCACCCATGCTGCCATTCCAACTGTCGCCCTCGGCTGGGGAGAGTACGGAACGGCTGTTGTGTGCCATATCGGTGGGCAGGAAGGTGACAGTATCGCCCACTGCAACGTTTAGGAACGCGGGTTCGAAAGTCATCATGCCGTCCTTGCCCTGGTTCAGCATCTTAACTTCGTGATCTGCTGCCAGGGCGGACGTCGAGGCCATGACGAGTGCGAGAAGCGCACTGCGAAGAGTAGTAGACGACATATTTACTTCCTGTTTTGAGTAGTCGGTGATGTTGTAGTGACTCTGCCTATAGGAGGAGGCGAGACGCGCCGGATATTAGCCCGGTGAAAATACGAAGAATTGATCTAGATCAATCGCGCAGATCCCAGAGAAAGTGGGAAAAAGTGCCAATACACCACTTGGGTAAAGGAGAGTCATATCTGTCTGTTAAGCGCTGCCCTCTGAAGGGAGATAAGGGGTAAACTGTGTGCCAATTTGACTGGGTGACGCTTTGGGGGAATAACCTTGGCTGCTAAACGCAAAACTGCCTATGTGTGCAATGAATGTGGCGCTGACTATACAAAGTGGGCGGGGCAGTGCAGTGCTTGTGGTGCCTGGAACAGTCTCTCTGAAGTGCGTTTGGGGCCGGAGCACAAAGACAGCCGCGCGGCCAATTTCACCGATGCCCAGAGTGGCTATGCCGGCGCCGCCGGTGCAGGCAAGGTGCAGAAGCTCTCGGAAATCGACCTGAGTGAGCTGCCGCGTATTCCCACTTCCGCCTCGGAACTCGACCGGGTGCTGGGGGGCGGCCTGGTGCCGGGTTCGGTGGTGCTGATCGGCGGTCATCCTGGGGCTGGTAAATCCACGGTATTGCTACAAACTCTGTGCCACCTCGCTACTTCAATGCCGGCGCTGTATATCACCGGTGAAGAATCTCTTCAGCAGGTGGCTATGCGCGCCAAACGTCTGGGCCTGCCCACTGATTCCCTGCAGCTCCTCAGTGAAACTGATGTGGAGCGCATCTGCCTGGCGGCAAAAGAAGTCAATCCACGCGTGATGGTGGTGGACTCCATCCAGGTGATGCATATGAGCGATGTGCAGTCCGCTCCGGGCTCGGTGGCCCAGGTGCGTGAGAGTGCTGCTTACCTGACCCGCTTCGCCAAGCAGACTGGTACTGCGCTGATTTTAGTGGGCCATGTCACCAAAGACGGCAGTTTGGCAGGCCCCAAGGTGCTGGAACATATTATTGATTGCTCCATATTGCTCGAAGGTACTCACGACTCCCGCTTCCGCACCCTGCGTGCCCATAAAAACCGCTTTGGAGCGGTGAATGAGCTGGGGGTATTTGCCATGACCGAGCAGGGCCTTAAAGAAGTTTCTAATCCCTCCGCTATTTTCCTGCAGCGCGCCGAGGAGATCGCCGCGGGATCGGTGGTGACTTCCGTGTGGGAGGGCACCCGGCCGCTGCTGGTGGAACTGCAGGCACTGGTGGATGACAGCAGCCTCGGTAATCCGCGCCGGGTAGCGGTGGGTCTCGACCAGAACCGCCTGAATATGCTGCTGGCGGTGCTGCACCGCCATGGCGGCGTCTTGGTCGGCGATCAGGATGTGTTTATCAATGTGGTAGGCGGCGTCAAGGTAATGGAAACCAGTGCCGACCTGACTCTTTTGCTGGCAGTTGTTTCCAGCTTTCGCAATCGGGTGTTGCCGCGGGATCTGGTGGTCTTCGGTGAGGTGGGACTTTCCGGTGAGATCCGCCCCGTGCCCTCGGGCCAGGAGCGCCTGCGCGAAGCCGCTAAGCATGGTTTTCGCAAAGCGATAGTGCCCGCCGCCAATCGCCTGAAAAACGATATCGAGGGTATGGAGATGCACTCGATAAAAACCCTGGCGGAAGCCCTTGCCGTGATTGACATGAGCTGAGTCGGATGAGTACCCGCACGTCCAGGCGTCATCTTCTCTGCTGGCAACTATTACTCGGTGCAGTGTTCATTCTGGCCGCGAAAGTCCAGGCCTATGAGCGCATTGCTTCGTTGAACCTGTGTCTGGACCAAGTACTGCTGAACTGGGCACAACCTGCGGATATTGCCTCTCTGACCTGGCTGTCCGCCGCCGAACAGTATCGCTCCCTGCCGATTCCCGAACACGTTCAGCTCAATCGCGCCCGCGCCGAGGAGCTGCTGCCATTAAAGCCAGATCTGGTTCTTGCCGGGCAGTACGGTGCCCAGCGTGCGGCTGAGCGGCTGCAGGCACTGGGTATGAATGTGGTGACCATCCCCGATGCCTACAGTCTGGAGCAGTTGCAACAACAACTCGGTGCTTTACAAGCCGTACTGGGCCCGCTTCCTCCGCTGCAAGAGCAGAAACGCGCGTTGGCACAACTACTCGATCAGCCCGCTGCTAAACAGCGCGCCAGTGCGGTGATTCTCTCCGCCAATAACATCACCTACGGCAGCGGCATGCTGGAGCACCAGTTGCTGCAGCGCGCCGGTTTTGACAATCTCGCCACCACTCAGGGACTGGCACGGATCAGCCTGGAAGAGGTGATTGCCCTGCAGCCGGATTTGTTGGTGTTCTATGGCAGCGAACAGCATTTCGCACTGGCTTACCTGGCCGCGCGCCACCCGGTACTACAGCGCTATATCGATAGCGGCCGCACCTATACCCTGCCGAAACAGCTGAGCCTGTGCCCGGTACTGGCGGTGGTGGATACACTGCAACAGTTGATGGATAAGAGGGAAGCGCTTGTACAATAAAAACGCGGTTTTGTTATTACTGGCGGCCCTGCCGCTGGCCTTGCTTGGGGCACTGGGTAGTGGCCCGGTTTCGGTGGACCTTTCCAATGCGCTGGCTGAGGGCTGGAGTGGCCAGAGCAGCGATGCGGTGATTCTGTGGCAATTGCGACTGCCCCGTGCCCTGTTGGCAATACTGGTGGGCGCTGCCTTGGGGATGGGCGGCGCCGCCATGCAGGGGATGTTGCGTAACCCTCTGGCGGAGCCGGCGCTGCTCGGTGTTTCCAGCGGTGCGGCTTTGGCGGCGGTACTGTTTCTCTATTACGGCGCGGCCTGGAAATCCGGTTGGTTGTTGCAGGCTCTGGCTATTGGCGGTGCCTTTAGCGCGGCGGCGGCGGTGTGGTTGTTGGCGGGGCGCGGCGCCAGTGCCGGACGGCTGGTGTTGGCGGGGGTGGCCATTAACGCTTTCCTATCGGCACTGATTGCACTGGCGCTTAACTATGCGCCGAGCATGTTCGCTATGCAGGAGGTGGTGTTCTGGTTGATGGGCTCGCTGGCCAATCGCGGCTGGGACCAACTGTTTTTGGCATTGCCCTTTTTGGCCGTGGGGGTGCTGTGCCTGTTTTTCACACGCAATTATTTGCGCGCGCTGGCCTTGGGTGAAGACAGTGCGGCTTCCTTGGGTTTCCAGAGCCGCGCCTATCCCTTTCTTATTTTGCTGGGCATCGCCAGTGCCGTGGGGGGTGCCGTGGCAGTAGCTGGCACTATCGGTTTTGTCGGATTGGTGGTGCCGCACCTGGTGCGCCCTCTGGTGCGCCAGGACCCCGCCCGTTTACTGTGGATCAGCGCTTTAGCTGGAGCGCTGCTGTTGCTGCTGGCAGACATTCTGGTGATTAATTTTGTCGGCGCGCAGGAGCTGCGCATTGGCGCGGTCACCGCTTTTATCGGTGCACCTTTTTTCTTCTGGCTGATTTTGACGGCGCGCAGGGGGCAGTGGTTGTGAATATGGCTAGTGAGAAAACTATTGAGGCCGCCTGCGTTGCGCTGGAATTGCAGCGAGGGCGCAAGAGTGTCCTGCAGGGAATCCATTGTGCTTTTAAGCCCTTCGAGCTGACCGCCGTGGTGGGCCCCAATGGCGCCGGCAAGAGCAGTCTGTTGCAGTGTTTATCAGGAGTCTTGTCCCCCGATGCGGGTCATGTTGAGCTGAATGGTCTTGATGCGGGGCAATTGCCGGCATCCCAGCGTGCGAGGCTGGGGGCTTTCCTACCGCAGTCGGAAACTCCGACCTGGTCTCTCAGTGCGGCGGATATGGTGGCGTTGGGGCTACTCCCCTGGGGACGGTTGCCAGACCGGGAGCAAAGGGTACAGCAGGCGTTGTTATTGGTGGATGCGCAGGAATTTGCCCAGCGCCCGGTCACTCAATTATCCGGTGGCGAGCTGCGCCGCGTGCAATTGGCCCGCCTGTTAGTGGGGCGGGCACCGCTGCTGATCGCCGATGAGCCCACTGCGGCGTTGGATATCCGTCACCAACTTCAGCTGATGCAGAACTTCCGCAGCCTGGCCGACAGTGGCAAAACCGTGGTGTTGGCACTGCACGACCTCAGCCTGGCGGCGCGCTTTTGCGATCGGATTCTCTTGATGCTGGATGGAGAATTGTTAGCTCAGGGAACACCGCAACAGGTACTGACTCCAACGTTGATTGGCGAAGCCTACGGGGTGAGTTGTGAATTCCGTTGGCGCGACGGTATCGCAGACTTTGTACCACTGGATTTGTTGCGAAAATCCAGTGGCTAGAAATTCCTGTCTCAGCCAAATCGCCTGCGCGGGGGCTGTGGCCGCCCCATTGCGGGTCCGCGGCGGAAGTCCTCGGAGGGTGTTCCTTTGTAGCAGCGCGGAATTATTGGCCACTCCTCAGTAAGGAAATAGGCATAGATACCCTGGGGAAAATCAGGGGTGCGCACAAAGCGGCCATTGCACTCATCGAGGGAGCCCGCCCCTTCAACATATTCGTAGTCCGCCACAAAGGTGCCGTCGTAATAGCCGCCAGGTTGCTTGTTACTTGTTGGCCGATGTCCAGATTTCACCCGATAGCTGGAGTGCATTTTTACTACATCAGTCTCCTCATTCATGTCATCGCCATAACCATATAGTGCGTAAATGGGAAAACCATCTGCGGCCCAACCAATCAGTGGTGAATGCTGCTGCGGGGTAACTTGTAGTCTTGCCAATAGTCCGGTGGGCAGACCGTGATAATGGTAGGCCCCGTTGGGCTGTACATGGGCGTAGTTGTCGTCAACGCCGAGGGGAACTGCACCGGAGAGCGCCTCATAGCGCCAGAGGCCGCGATTACCCAAGTACCACTCTGCGGCGCTGGGATCAAAGGGCACGCCGTTAATGCCAATACCAAAATTTTGCAGGCTTACTGGTGTGGATTTTTTTGCCAACTTGGGGGCTGCGGGTACTCGGTATTTGTAGCGTTGGGTTTCGATTTTGTGGGGATTGCCGGAGTTTGGGAAGGCACCGGTTTTATGCGTGGAGATACCGTTGGCTTCAATCACCCGCCAGGGCCCTTCGATTGTGACTTTAATGCGGCTGGTGGTGATTGGGTTGTGGTTGGCGGGAACCCTATATTGTAATCCCTCCGACTGCACCACCCGATGCCTGCGTGCCGCTGGTCTGCCGTTAGCGCGCTCTTGAGAAGGGATTCTGGCAATAGCCAATGTGCCCGTCACACAGACCGGAGCCTGATCTTCAGATAAGCGCAAGCATTGGCCGCTACTGTGACCGATGCTACAACTGGAGCCGGAGGTTAACCCTTGGCAGGCTTCCACGGTTGTTTCCGGCAGATGTCCCAGAGCTGCCGGGGCGACACAAGTGAGGCCCACTAATAGCCACTTTTTCATACTGCATTCTCAAACTGCGAGGCCCGCAAGGGCCCCAATGATTTACTCGTTATTTTCTTTCCGATCTTTGCCCGGTCTGCGGCCTTCCATTTTTGTGGGAACACACACCAGTTGCTCTTCTCTAGGGGGCATGCGGCAAGTGCCTTCCAGAGTACCGTGCGGAGTTTCCACTTTGCAGGCATCACCCTTCGACATTGCCTTGCAGGCATCAAAGGCTTCCTGAGGAGGTTTGCGTGGCTGTGCGTTTGCAGAGGAAATCATGGCCATTAGGGCGACAGATAATAAAACCTTGTACATGGTGCTCTCCATTGAAGGCAGCTGGACAGCGCCTGCACTGAAGAGCAGGCGCGGGAGATTAGCGGCGGCCAGTATCCCCCCTTCCTGGGAGGTGTTTTTTAACCAGCCGCTGATAGCCAACATAGTTCAGGAATGCGCAAGGAATGTGGATTTTTGGTAAAGAAGTGTGCAAGCGAGTAAGGGCTGAGTGGTGTTTGAAAAACAGATTTTTATTGAAAATTACCCCGTGGATTTAACGTCTCACTTTCGCTGGGGAAGCGCCAGCCACGCTGTTATACTTGCCGCCGCTTTGGGTGCCCAGCAGTGTAATTACACTTGGCTGGGGTAAACGGGAAGTCCGGTGATGTGTATACAGAGTCCGGCGCTGCCCCCGCAACGGTAAATCATTTTTCTTTGCAAAATGATAAGCCCGATACCGGCCCTCGGCACTAAGCCGGAGTTTTTATATCTGGCCTCGAGGATAAAGCGGAGGGCTTTGTCTGGTCAGTGTGCCCGCCTGGGTTGCGCACCGATTGTACTCACCCTCCCTCAATCCGTTTTTCTGTTCGAGATTGGGGAACCACAATGAAAAAAACTTTATTAGCCGCTGCCGTCTTTGCCGCGGTGCAACCGCTATTGTCTGCGGCTGCGGACCTGGAAGAAATCACCGTGACTGCCAGCCGTCTGGATCTGCCCAAGAGCCAGCTGGGTGTCTCTGTTTCAATTCTTAATGCTGCCGATATTGAACGATTGGGTTATACCAGCCTGCTGGATGTGATGCGCACTCTGCCAGGTGTTGCTGTCAGCAATAGCGGCGGAGCGGGCAAGGTCAGCTCCTTGTTTATCCGTGGGGAAAGTAATTTCCGCACCTTGGTGTTACTGGATGGGGTGAATATTGCCGATCCCACCACACCGCAGGTGGGTGCCCAGTTACAACACCTGCAGGCTGCGGATATTGAGCGTATTGAAATGCTGCGCGGCCCTCAGGGTATGCTCTATGGTGCAGGTGCCGGTGGCGTGATCAATATTATCACCAAGAAGTCTACCGGAGAGGTACGCGCAACGGCTGGGGTAGAGGCTGGCCGCTACGGCACCGAGCGTACAAGTGCCAGCCTCGGTGGCAGTGCTGGCTCCTGGCATTACGATCTGAGTGTCTCCGATTTTTCCAGCGATGGTTTTAATGCGAGAGAAATGGATACATCGGGGGAAGAGGATGGCTATGAAAACTTTACTGCAAGTGCGCGCCTCGGCTATCAGGTGAATGACACCCTTTCCCTGGAGGGACAATATCGAAAAACCGATGCCGAAACAGAGTTTGATGGCTGCTATTCATTGGCACCCAACGATTGCCTGAGCCGCTATGATCAGGAGCTGTTTAGTCTCAGTGGTAATTATCAAATAAATTCTTGGAATCACCAGCTGAGTCTGTCGCAGCAGGAGATTGATCGGGTTGAGGGCATCAGTCCCGGTGCAATGTTGTTCACTACGAAAGGTGAAATTCGAGAAGCCAATTATATCGGTAGTAAAGTACTCGCTTCAGGTAAGTTACTCTGGGGTGGGGAATACGAACAAACGGACTTCTTCACTCGATTCGGCAGTTTTACTCCTTCCAAAGAAGTATTAGAAAGCACTGGTGTTTTTACCGAGTGGCACAGTGATTTTGCCGAAACAGTTTTCTACACCCTGGGTTACCGTCGTGATAGTCTGGAAACTGAGGACCACAACAGCTGGCGAGCATCCGCAGCTATCCCAATTGCTATTGGCGAAGAGCAGCAAGTGAAGTATCGCGCAAGCTTGGGAACTGGCTATCGCGCGCCCAGCCCCAATGAAATCAGTTTAAATAATTCTACCGGTGTGGCATTAGTGGGTCCGGAGACCAGTCGTGGTTATGAGTTGGGATTGGAATATCAGTGGGCGCAGCTATTACAGGCGGAGCTGACCTATTTCGACCAGGAAATCACCGATGCGATCATTTATGACGACTCTCTAGGCTTTATGGGCGCCTACAGGCAGGATGATGGCGAGAGCCAGTCGGAAGGCATCGAACTATCCCTGAATGGTAGCTTGAATAACGGTTTAGATTGGCATGCTAGCGGTACTTGGCTCGACACAGAGAATAGCACTGGTGCTGTGCGTGAGGGCGTTCCCCAGCGGGTTTATAACTTTGGCCTCAGCCAGCAATGGTTGGAGGATAAGCTGACGTTAAGCGCTAATTGGCAACGGGTAGAAGATCGTATTAATCGCATAAGGGAGAGCAATGGCTCCATTAGGGAAATTGCGTTGGAAAATTACTCCAAATTAGACCTGAATGCAGTGTATCGTCTCACGCCTAATATGCGGGTTAATCTACGCGGTGAAAATGTGTTGGACCGGAACTATCGCGAAGTTGCGGGTTATTACACAGCAGGCGCAGCAGTTTATGCCGGTATAGAATTTAGCCTATAAAAATGTTTGGAGAGATAGCCCCTTGGGCTATCTCTCTGTTCACTCTCTTCTAACGATTCAATCCCGGTGTTTCTCTTCCCGGCGGCTACTATTGCAGCGTCTAGTTTTTTCCGGGAGCTATTTTGTGGCGGTATTTAGTAATGATGGCGTGGAATTGCATTTTGAAGTTCGCGGAAGGGGCCCGCGCTTGGTGTTTCACCCTGGTACCCTCAGTGATCTCAGGGTAGCCCCGACTATTTTCGACTCCCCGTTGGCGAATCGGTTTGAAATCTTAACCTTTGACCCCCGTGGCATCGGTCAGTCTAATTCACCCATCGATTCTCCCAATATGGCCGATTACGCCCTAGACCTTAAACGACTGATGGATCATCTCGATTGGCGGGATGCGTATCTACTGGGAGAATCATTTGGTGGCATGGTCGCTCAGGAATTTGCATTGCAATATCCCCAGTTGGTGCGAAAACTGGTTTTATTGGTAACCAGCTCCGGAGGCCGCGGAGGCGCTTCATTCCCTTTTCATCAGTACGATATTGAGGCTATGAGCCTCGAGGAAAAAGTGAATCTATGGGTGACTGCGGGTGATAGCCGCCTGCAAAGTGCCGATGTTATACATTCTGAATCAGCACTCTGTGCTTTTTTAAGTAAATATTATCGCCAAGTCTGCGAACTGGCGGCAAGCAAGCCTGACGGAGCCCAGTGCCGTATTCGACAGCTTCAGGCGAGAAAAGGCCACGATACTTTTGCTCGCCTACCGACTATGGAGGTAGAGACGCTGATCTGTGCCGGGCGCTACGATAGCGTCGCTCCCGTTGAAAATCAGCGGGCTTTATTTCGGCAGATTCCCAATTCGCGCTTGGGCATTTTTTCTGGTGGCCACAATGTTCTCTGGCAGGATGATCTGATTTGGGATTTTATTTCTGCATTTTTAGCAATGACAGAGTGAGAAGCCTCTGAATAACGACGCACACTTGAGTGCAATCTGCACGCTCCCTTTACTTTAAATGTTTGATGGTCTTTATGAGTTCAGAATCACAGGATAAAAAGAGTCGACATAAGTCACGTATGCAGAACCGTAAAAAAATTGTGGATGAGGCGGTTTCTAAAGCGCTGGAGGAGCGCGGCATAGTGATTCTCTATACCGGCGATGGCAAGGGTAAAACCACTGCGGCGATGGGCACGGTCACCCGTGCCCTGGGCTTCGGTTACTCTACCGTGGTGACTCAATTTATTAAGGGCACCTGGGAGTGTGGAGAAAAGAATCTTCTAATGGGCGCCGCCCACCCGTTACAGTGGCATCAAATGGGCACTGATTTCACCTGGGAAACCCAGGATTTTGAGGCCGATAAAGCTGCGGCAATGGCACTTTGGGAGAAGGCGCGGGAGGCGTTGCGGGATGAGCGAGTTTATCTGGTGGTTTTGGATGAGCTCACCTACGCGCTGAATTACCGCTGGTTGGACAAAGAAGAGGTAGTACAAGCGATACAGCAGCGGCCCAGGGAGCAGACGGTTGTCATTACCGGGCGTGGGGCCAAGCAGTACCTCAAGGATGTAGCCGATACTGTGAGCGAAATGTGTGCGGAAAAACACGCATTCAATACCGGTATTGCCGCTCGCAGAGGCATAGAGTGGTGATTGTGAAGTCGTGCAATGAGTAGAAGCTTTGAATAGAGGAGCTAAATAGAGACTTAAGCTGAAGCAGGGTTTACGCAGCCAAAGCCTCTTGTCAGCAGTGCTTATTCGACTTCAGCCAGCTCTTGTGCGGCTTCGCGGGCTACTATCTGTGCCATCAGCTGGCGTCTGACTCGCATTGGGGTGGTGGCAAACCAGCGATAACAGGCGCGGTTGAAAGAGCTCTGTTCGCGATAGCCCAGCATATCCGAAATCTGGGACATGGGGGGTTGTTTACCGCTTAAATAATACTCGGCACGCTCCCGACGAATGCGATCCAATAGATCCTCAAATACCAATTCCCGGTCCCTCAGCCTGCGCTGTAGGGTACGCTTGTGCATACCCAGCTGATTGGCGACTTCTTGTAGGCTGCACCTTTTTAAAGGCATCAGGCAATAAATCAGCTGCTGCACCTGTTCCACCAAACTGGCTTCCCCCTTTTGCAGAAGCTCTTCGATATAGGTTTTCAATAGTGGACGCAGGCTGGGATTGCATTTCTCTGTTGGTTGCAGCAGGGAGCTGCTATTCAGGATAAATGCATCAGTTTCCTTGCCGAAGTGTACGGGAACCCCAAAGAAGTTTTCGTAATGGTTATGTACGGGGCGCTCGGTTTTTAGGTGAACACTTTCCAGCTGAAAATTACTCCCACAAAGGTGTTGTAGAGCTACCAATGAAACACCGAGTAGAAACTCGCGGGATTGTTGCTGGGGGGGAGGAGCGTCCTCGGCAAGCTGAGCTTCCAGGTCATCGATACACAGAAAACTTAGATGCGTGTGTTTCCCCTTTTTTGTGAGTTCAACTCGCAGATTATAGGGAGCATTGCCTAGCTGTTTTATCGCTGTGTTAAGGAATTCACCCAAAGTAAGGGACTGTAGTACAGCAGCCCCAAGAGAACCCAGTGCGGCAGCGCCCTGACTGTAGGCAAGACGCAGTCCAAAGTCGGCGCAGTTCAACTGGCTAGCGGTCTTGTTCAGCAGCTCAGCCACTTGATCTAGTGCCAGATACCCATCAAGGCTCTCAACCTGGTGGGGGTTAATACGGGAGCTGATCAGCAGGGCTTCAGGGCTACCTTTTAATTGGCTCACCAACTCGTAAAAGCCTGTTAACAGGGTCGTTCTTATTTGTTGAGTCAATTTTTATAAATCCTGTGAATCCCCTGGGAAAAATTACTTTTATACATTTCCCAGGTGGAGAAGGGTTAATCCAGCGGAATAGATCGGATCTGGGCGGACGCCAAAGATAAAAAAGAGCCATATGGCTCAATCTGTTTATCTAGTGAAGGCTTCTTTTCGACTGGTTTAAAGGACAGTCTCTCTGGCCAGGGCCTGCTCTGTGTCGACGTCCTGTAATGTCGGTAATGGAGGGCAATAGCAATCTTTACCCTTCAAAAGGGCAAGGTAGGGCACAACCACGGTGCTCGTCCTGAGCGGAAAAATGAATGATAGTTAGATCAGGGCAGGTCTATGCTGGCGATAATCCGCGTATCGATCTCCGCAAAACGTTATTACTGCGTAATGTTACTCGTTTTATTTAGGTGTTTTAAAGGCCAAAGATAACTTGGGGATACTTCCCGGAAGTAGCCCCTTGGGAAATAAGTCTTTTTATTGTTATTTTTTAGGTATTTTATCCCTAAATTTTTAATTTAAGTATTTTTTGTTTTATGACGACTGCGTCACTGGGAATATAAATTTTTTAGTCTGGACGGATAAAAAATTTAATATTGGCTCAATGGTACCAATTATATCAGGGGTCGTGGAGGATTAGATGAGACGCTCGAGATCTTTCAATTACAGAATTGAGCTTAAATGTGCATATTTCTTTCACAATTGAAAAGGCCCGCTAAAAAGCGGGCCTTTTCAATAAGTGGGTTTTAGCCACCATAATAAGTTGCTGCACCGGGACCAACGGGGAGGCCCAGGGCAAATACCCAGATATAGAACAATGCAGTCCAGCCAACAAAGAAGAAGATGGAGTAGGGGATCATTGTGGCGATCAGTGTTCCCATACCCAGATCTTTTTTATAGCGGGCGGCGAAGGTGATGATCAGACCGAAGTAGCTCATCATCGGGGTAATGACATTGGTGACCGAGTCGCCAATTCGATAAGCAGCCTGTATCACCTCAGGCGCATAGCCCAGCAGCATCAACATAGGCACAAAGATTGGAGCGGTAACGGCCCACTGTGCTGAGGCACTACCCAGCATCAGATTCACAAATCCGCACATCATGATAAAGAACAGGAATAGCAGCGGGCCTGTCAGGCCGATGCTCTGCAGGGCATCGGCGCCCAGTACGGCGAAGATAGTCCCCAGGTTGGTCACCTTGAAGAAGGCGACGAACTGCGCGGCGAAAAATACCAGCACGATATACATACCCATGCTGTTCATACTTTTGGCCATGGCATCAATGACATCACGGTCATTCTTCATGGTGCCCACCACCTTGCCATAGACAAAGCCGGGGATAGCGAAGAACACCAGGATAAGGGACACAATACCTTTCAGGAACGGCGAGCCGGCTACCAGGCCAGTTTCCGGGTTGCGCAACACACCCCACTCGGGCACAACCGTCAGGGCAAATACCGCGGAGACAGCCAGAACCGCAAGACCAGCGTACTTAAGGCCGCGTTTTTCATCGTCGGTAAGGGTACCAAGTTTGTCCTGACTGAGATCAACGGAGGCCTCGTTGGGATCGTACTTACCCAGCTTGGGTTCAACGATGGCCATGGTGACCCAGCTGCCAACAATGGTGATCAGGAAGGTACTGACGATCATAAAGAACCAGTTCACTTCCGGGCCAACGCTGTAAGTTGGGTCAATCATATGGGCTGCAGATTCGGTGATTCCCGATAGGAGTGGGTCCACCGTGCCCAGTAGCAGGTTAGCACTGTAGCCCCCAGATACGCCGGCAAAGGCAGCAGCTAAACCGGCAAGGGGGTGGCGGCCAAGAGAGTGGAAGATCATGGCGGCGAGAGGAATAAGTACTACATAGCCAAGTTCAGAGGCTGTGTTGGAGATGATGCCGGCGAATACCACGATCACGGTGACTGTGCGCTTGGAGGCTTGCAGTACCAAGCCGCGAACGGCGGCACTCAACAATCCAGAGTGCTCGGCGATACCCACTCCAAGAAGGGCTACGAGAACGGTACCCAGTGGTGCGAAGCCAGTAAAGTTATTCACTAGACCGGTCACGATCATCCGGAGGCCGTCGCCACTTAATAGATTGAAGACCTCAATTACCCCATCGGGATCGCGTCCCGCAGCACCCACCGGGCGTGGGTCTGCTACAGAAAGGCCAAAGTAGGAGGCTATACCGCTTAGAATCACCACACCCACAGCAAAGAGCGCAAAGAGCGTAATGGGATGGGGGAGCAGGTTGCCGAGCCATTCCACCACATCCAGGAAGCGGGTAAAGGCCGTTTTGCGTCCGGGCGGGCTATCCTGCTGGTCGCTGGGGGAGGTCGTTGTGGTCATTGTGTGTCCTCAATTTAGTTGGCGAGTAGCCCTAATTGCCTCTGGGATACCCGTTAGCCCAATAATTGGCTGAAAAATGTGCTAAGTGCGCGATCATACACAAAAGTCCTTTAGGTAAGAATGCCCGCACCGGAATGTTCTTGGTTAGCGGGTCGGCAAAGTCGGAAAGTAAAAAGCCCTACGTGGAAGAGGGCTATATTGGCAGGCGGCGGGAAATGAAAAGCGCCTATGCGTAGCGAATAGAAGCTTGAGAGCTGGTATTTAACGTTTTAGATGACTTGTTCAAGTGACAGACTAGCCGCCTTTGCATTCCTGAATATGCCATAATCCGAAAACTCAGCAGTCAACCCAGCGGTGAAATAATGAAGATTGGAGTTTTAAAAACCGACGATGTGCGCAAGGAGCTGGTGGGCGAATACGGTGAATATCCGGAGATGTTCGCAGATCTATTGCGCAGCCAGGACCCCACACTGGAGTTCTCCACCTATGAAGTGCAGCACGGCCAGTACCCGGCCCAGGTCGATGAGGTGGATGCCTACCTGATTACCGGCAGTAAAACCGGTGTCTATGATGACAAGGAATGGATTCCTCCACTGATGGACTTTGTGCGCAAGCTGCATGACCAAAAAAAACCAACTATTGGAATCTGCTTTGGTCATCAGCTGATTGCTCAGGCATTGGGTGGTAGGGCTCGGAAATCCGATAAAGGCTGGGGGTTGGGAGTGCATTCCTATGAAATGCAGGAAACCCCCTCCTGGATGTCGGAGCCTACGAATAGCTTCAACCTGTTGGTTACTCACCAGGACCAAGTAGATACCCTTCCTCCCGGCGGTCGAGTACTGGCTTCCAGCGAATTCTGCCCAATGGCGATGCTCCAGGTTGATGACCACATGCTCACCTTCCAGGCCCACCCGGAGTTTACCAAACCTTATTCCAATAGCCTGATGGAGTTACGTCGAGAAGCTTTTGGTACAGATGTGGTGGAAAAGGGCCAGGCCTCCCTGCAAAACGATATTCACGAGAATATGGTTGCAAAATGGATGCTGGAGTTTTTACGCAAGTAGCTTTATTCAAGGGGTAGATAATACTGCCCCTTGAGTTCGCCATTTAGTTTTCAATATTCTTCCTTCTTCCTTCTTCCTTCTTCCTTCTTATTCTTAAATTGACAAGATGAATTGATGATCATCTTTCTGATGATTTAATAAAATCTCCTCGTTTATTGATTTAGACCTGAGACGGACTACCTCTGCCTCCCTTTCTTTTTATCCCGTGATGATTTTGAAGTTTTGTTTGTGTGTTTATTTGCGTCCCATTTAGTGCTTTCTAAATATTTTTTTGATTTGTTTTTGTTGGGGTGGATATAGAATCAATTTTTTTGGCGTTAATAATATTTTTCATTCTAAATAAGTTTTTATGCCTGTTGTGTTAATTGTTTGAAGGGGAATAATATGGCGATTTTAGCTGGTTGAATCACTATTTTATTAGAGTTGAAAATGGGGTCGCTGGGGGACGATCATCGGTTTAAGTAAAGCTTGTAAATAATAAATTATAAATTTATTGATAATCAAAAGGATGGCTTTATGAAGAACTTCAAGCGAGTGCTGCTGGCTGCATCTATTAGCTTGCCGGTTATTGGGGGGCAAGCGTTGGCAGCAGGCAACGTGAATGGGTCTATTGATGGGACAGTTATTAGTAGCAGTGGTAACGACCTGAGTGGCGCTACAATTATCATAGAAAATGATAAAAATGGCTTTAGAAGGACTATGTCCACGGGTGAGGATAGTGACTTCCGTGTGAATTTGCCCACAGGCATCTATAAGGTGACAGTTCAGAAAGATGGCTACCAGCCCGCGGTGGTTGAAGCCGTTGCCGTTTCAATAGGTAGCTCTACCAAGTTGGATATACCGTTGATATTGGGAGATCTGGAGGAAGTGGTTGTAGTGGGGGAGGCGATTCCCCAGATCCGCACTGGCACGGCAGAATCTGCACTGAATATAGGCTTGTCAGATATAGAGATGTTACCGGTTGCTCGTAATATTGAATCGGTTGCTTTATTGGCTCCTGGTACTGTTTTAGGTGATTCTGGGTTTGGTGAAGATAAGGATCTTATATCGTTTGGGGGGGCTTCCGTAGGAGAAAACGCCTATTACATTGATGGCCTCAATGTCACTAATTTCCGCAACGGGTTGGGTGGATCATCGGTACCTTTTGAATTTTATGACCAGTTCCAAATAAAAACGGGGGGTATAGTGCTGAATTTGGTCGCTCTTTGGGGGGAGTGTTCAACGCCGTTACCAAGAAAGGCTCCAACGAATTTGAATATGGTGTTGTTGCCTATTATGAGCCGGCAGCCTTGCGTTCAGAAGCACCGGACTCTCTCTCTGCAGATGGGACTCTCTATGACTTAAATTCGGAAAATGAGGAGTCTAAGTACACAACAGATTATTATGTTAGTGGCCCTATCATTCCGGATAAATTATTTTTCTATGCCCTTTACGAACAGCAGGAAACGGTTGAAGAGTTCACCACAAGAGGAAGTCCAAGCAGATACAACGATAGAAGTATTGATGATGATTTCTGGGGAGTCAATTTAACCTGGAATGTAACTGATAATCATATCCTCTCTTATATGCAGTTTTCAGACAAGCGCACCAGGGAAAATGATCAATTCAATTACGACTATTTTAATAGAGATAAAAAAGAGTATACGGGCACTAAGTGGGATAAGCGTGGCGGAGATAACTGGCTGGTTCGTTATGATGGTCAGATAACAGATAATTTCAGTGTTTCTATGCTCCATGGCCAGAATGAATACTCACTTACTACGATTAGTACAACTGATATGGAGTGCCCTTATGTAAGGGACTTTAGTACCGGTGCTTTACCTGGAAATACGGATGACAGACCTGGCTGTCAAGCCAGTTCTAGGGTTCAAACTGGGGGTGATGAAAGGGTAGCTGATCGTATCGATTTTGAGTGGGTGATTAATGATCATACAATACGCTTCGGCTACGATCAGGAAACTAACTCCTCTTCGTCTAAAGAAACTTATTCTGGAACAGGTTTTAGGGAAGATGGGGGAGTGTTTTACACTTATGATTCATATAAACCTGGTAAAGAGCTTCCCAATGGCACGGTGGTTGACAATGTAAATGGAGATGGCTCTCTTGTTCATATAGTCTCTTATCGGGTTGGCGATGTAGAAGGGGACTTTGAGGTTGAGTCAAAAGCTTTTTATATCGAAGATACCTGGGATATTACGGATACACTTACTTTAAGTGCAGGAATTCGTAATGAAACTTTCTCCAATTTTAATGGAGAGGGCGATACTTTTATTGAAATTGATGATCAGTGGGCGCCACGGTTAAGCTTCTCTTGGGATCCAGGTGGTGATGGCGAGTCCAGAGTATATGGCAATTGGGGTCGTTACTTTATGCCTATCGCTTCCAATACCAATGTGCGCTTATCTGGCGGTGAATTGGGATTTGAAAGGTATTTCATTTTTGATGGCGAATACGATCCGAAGACAAATGCCCCTACAAATGTGGGTGCCGATGGTGTTCCTACATCTGAAGAAGTTGGCTCTGCAAGGGTAACTTCAGATGGTAATGTGCCGGATAGTGCTCAGCTCTCGGATAAAGACCTCAAGCCTATGTATCAGGATGAGTTCATTCTTGGTTATGAGAGGCTTTTTGCGGATGACTGGACATTGGGAATTAAAGCTACCTATCGTGATTTAAAATCACATATTGATGATGTGAGTATTGACCATGCGGTAGATGCTTTGGGATATGAGCACACTGGTGATGGCCATGGTTATGTGCTTGCAAACCCGGGAAGTGATATCACCATACCTTACGATCGTTATGGAACGGGTGAGTTGGAAATGACAACATTTTCGGCTGAACTGCTTAACTATCCTGAGGCCAAAAGGACTTATAAGGAGTTAGAATTTTCCGCGAAGCGCGCCTTTGATGGTATTTGGGGTTTAAGTGCGAGTTACACCTGGTCTCAGAGTAAGGGGAATAGTGAGGGGTACGTTAAGTCGGACAACGCCCAGGATGATGCTGGGATTACCCAAGATTTTGATTTCCCTGAGTTGATGGATGGAGCCAACGGATATTTGCCAAATGATCGTACTCATAAAATAAAAATTTATGGGAACTATCAGGTGATGGAGAGTCTTTTGTTGGGGGCTAATTTTCTTTTGCAATCAGGGCGCCCAATTAACTCCTTTGGTGCTGGCCATCCCAATGGAACCCCGGCTTATGGAGATACTTATTATGTGACTGACTCAAATGGAAATCTTATTAAGACAAGTCGAGGCAGTAGAGGGCGAACTAGCTGGGTCAATCAGATAGATTTATCCCTTGTCTATAGTACTCGCATTGGCTTGGCTGATGTGGAGCTTAGAGCTGAGGTCTTTAACCTTCTTGATGCGGATGCTGAAACAGAGGTTTATGAGTTTGCTGAGTCAAGTCCCGGTGTGTTAGATCCAAGCTGGGGGGTAAATCAAGAATATCAAGTCCCTCGGTATTTTCGCTTTGGGGCAAGTGCTAGGTTCTAGCTAAAACTTATTGTAAGTTGATATTTTTTGCGGGAGGTCTTCTATAAAAAGAAGGCCTCCTTTATCGAGAGTGTTCATGTTTACTCTCAAGGCCTAGTTTATGCTGGATAAAAAATCATCATCTACCATTTGAATCCTTACTCCGATAGGTTCGTCAATCTGAAATATCCTTCTAGCCGTATTGTCAAGCTCAATGGCCATGCTTTGTATCACCTCATGAGTGCGATGAGGTGTTCTATTACAGAGAATTTCGATATAACAACCGGCCGGCTCAACCTGCTTGGATTCGATCACGACAACTGGAATTTTTTCTCCCTCTGTTTCCAAGCGCTTGGTCACTATCTCATTAAAGATATTGGCTGCAGAGTCAGGAATTATCTTCGAGACTTCTACAAATATTTTACAGCTGGACATATGCGGGATTCCTAGTATCTCTATTGAAGAGGCTCTCGCTTCTTCGTGCAGCTAATATACAGTTAGTGTAGCTGTTAAAAAATAAGCTGCTAATTTTACAAATCTTTTAGGGGTCACTAGCAATATCAGGATAATTAATGGGGCGCTGTGCCTGTTGCTGTATATTTAATTTTTCTGTTGTTTTAGGTCTTTGCCATTGTCTGCTTAATTAAAGAGAGGGATGTAGAATTTTACTGTATGCGATGTAAGTGCAATCTAACCCTGATTCAACAAACTTCGATATATTTACAGAGTCTAGATAAGTTTTAACTGGATAGGGTAAGGTGGCTCTCTGCCTAAGCTATATCATTCGGATTTTTTATATCAAAACTGGAGGCTGAGGTAGTCATAAAACATTGGGTTTCCCGAACTAATAGGCTACTAGCCAATCTCTGGGCCCTGTTTTCATGGCAGCTATTCATACAAGCAATGGCCCACCTGAGCGATAGCAACATTGTGATAAATCAAGTACTGAATACGGTCTCTTAATTTATCAGCTAAAGCGGAGGCTGTGATCCCACCAAGGCGGTGCCCCACTACCGGTATTTCTTGTAAATCCTCCCATGCTATCAGGTTGACTATATCGTCAAAGAAAGTACTGATACCCACCTTAGTGGAAAGGAGGTGTTGGCACTCACCTAGGCCTGTTTGGGTTAGGCTAAAGACCCAGCGCGAGCCTTTGATTGACTTTAGATCAGTACCAGCCACTATGCAACAGACCGTGTATCAGTACTAGGCTTTTTGTAATTGGCTGTAATTTTATCGTCTATCTATTCGGTATAGAGCGTAGAAGTCCTCAGATGGCCCCAGAGGTATTGCTTGATATCCTAATTTCACATTTCAAATATCTAAAGAGGGGTGAGTTATCAGCCCTTGCCTTTTTAGGTATTTCCAGGCCTGCTTGAGCTGTTATCACAGGTTTGATCGGGATGTGAAACTTCTCCAGTAAGTAAAATTTCTTCGAATTTGACTATCAGATAATAGAGAATTAGATTTGGCGCCGCGGCTCACAGATCACACTGGTTTCGCATAAATACAATGAATATCTTTCTCGCCTTAACTGGTACAAACAGGGTGAATCGTATTGCCAACACCGTTTATTCAAACTTCCCGCGCGATCAACTCCGACTCAATCTACTTTCTAGCGCTGATAAGCACATTAGGGGTATTTCTATTGCTGGGCTGGGGGATATGGTTTTTTTTTAAAGAAATCACAGTTTATAGCGTTAGTGACCAGGCGAGACTTGAACAAGAGCAGAATACTGTACATGTCAGCACCCAGAGTACAGGAAGAGTAGTTGCTATTACTGCCTCGCTAGGAGATACCTTGAGAGAAGGAGACTTGCTAATAGAGCTGGATACCAGGGCATTTGATTTGGATCTAGATGGTGATCTTCGAGTATCTCAGAGCCTCTCGGATCAATTACTGGGAATAGAGCGAGAGGGGCGTTTACGGGATAAAAAATTTACTGAAGACGACAAGGCTTTAAGTGATCAGCTGAAACTACTCCAAGAACAGCATAAACTTCAGATAAACAACCAGCAGATTCAGGCAGATGTGGCGGAGCGCTATGAACGCTTGCTGAAGAAACAGCAAAGCTCTGAACTTGATTACCTTGCAGCTAAACGTACCTATCAGCAAATGGCCATGGCCACCCTCGCATCGAAAGCGGCAATAAGAGCAACCCATGATCGCCGGGAGCAATTGGCTAGCGAGTACCAGTTATCCATGAGTGAATTGGAACAGCGTCGAGCAGATCTACAAAGACAGCTGGCGGAGGTGGATACTCGCATTCAGCAGAGCACCTTGGCGGTAGATGAACAGCGTCTGCGTGCGCCTATCTCCGGTAAGCTTGCTTCACTGGCGGATATTCAGGAAGGGGAGGTATTAGTCGCAGGGCAACAGATTGCCACACTACAAGCTGAGGGTAATATCACCGTACAGGCGTTTTTCTCTCCTGCCCTTGCTTTGGGACATATTCGTTCAGGGCAGAGTGCGCGAGTAAAATTAGATGGGTTTTCCTGGGCGCGTTATGGTCAGTTACAGGCCCGTGTAGAGCGGGTCGCTAGTGCTGTGCAAAAAGGAAAGATTCTCATTGAGTTATCTCTCCGAGGAGAGATTCCCCCACAGTTGCCGCTATTGCATGACCTACCAGCAAGGGTAGAGATTGCCACTGGAGTAAAGACACCATATCAGTTGCTATTGCAAAGTGCTGGCGACTTCTTATCTGGGCAAGCAGAAAGTAGCGTAAATTCGTTGGAGACCCTGTAGTGAAGGGACAAGTTCGCTGGTTGGTTCCAGAAGTTGTGCAAACTTCCAATATGGATTGTGGCCCTGCATCCCTTAAAAGCTTGCTTGAAGGCTTTGGTGTAAATGTACACTACGGCCACCTGCGTGATGCCTGTCAAACTGATGTAGACGGCACTTCTATTAATACCCTAGAGAAAATTGCGGTTGAGCTGGGGTTGGATGCGGCACAGATGGTCGTGCCTAAGGATCACTTGCTGTTAGGTTCAGCTGGCTACTTGCCGGGGCTGGTGGTGGTGCGCTTGCCCAATGGTAATACTCACTTTGTTGTGGCTTGGCGTAATCACCGGGGAATTATGCAGGTTATGGACCCAGCCTCGGGAAGGCGTTGGCCCAGTGCGCGACACTTTCTCGATGAGTTGCATATCCACACTATGCGCGTTCCGCCGCAAGGGTGGAGAAGTTGGGCTGGAGGAAAAGATTTTATCGATCCCCTGCAAGAGCGGATGGAACAGCTGAGAATTTCTAAATCCATCAGCGAAGTAATGTGTGAGCAAGCCTTGAAGAAAGGGGACTGGCTCTCACTGGCTTTTCTAGATGCCAGTGTAAGAATGTTGGCAGCGCTCGTTGGCTCTGGTGCGGTACGACGAGGGGCAGAAACAAGTGCATTGTTGCAAAGGCTGATAAGTGACTTTTCAGAAGACACGATTAACGCTTATCAACTAGTGCCACAGAGCTATTGGTGTGTACGCCCTTCCAGTTCTCCCGGTACTGAAGAAGTTGACACAGTTGAGCTTGAACCAGAGCTGTTGGAGTTTAGCGGCGCCGTAATAGTCAGCGTAAAGGGAGTACGTGAAAGGAAAGAAATCAAACCTAAATCGGAGGCTCTAAGCAAAGCTTTACAAGTACAGTCAATAAGCCCACTCCGTCAGTTATGGGAGTTTTTGCGAGAGGATGGTTTGCTTGCCCCGAGTATCGTGATGCTTGCGATGTTTGCTGCGGTGCTTGGTGTGATGGTTGAGGCACTGCTATTTCGAGGTTTGATCGATATCCACTCGGAACTAGCTACGGAGGTGCAGAGAATCGGCGCTGTCATTTTATTACTGGGATTTATGTTGACACTCATACTTGTGCAATGGCCGATGACCAAGCTGCAGTTAATTATTGGTAAGCACTTGGAAAATCGTTTTCGCATGCGCTTTCTTTCCGCCTTGCCGAAAATACCAGACCATTTCTTTCATAGCCGCCCAACCTCAGATACCGCAGAGAGAGGTCATCGTATAGCAGCTCTGAGAGAGTTGCCTTTACTGGGGGGAGGGATACTCTTCAAAGGGTTGTCACTGCTCGCAACAGCTATTGGCATCGTTTGGATAGCGCCCACTACCGCGCCTTTGGTGTTATTAATAACGGGGTTACAGGTAGTTATTCCTCTGCTATTTCAGCCAGTACTTAGTGATTATAATATGCGTGTCCAGACCCATACTGGCGCTCTGGCTAGATTTTATATGGATGCCTTGCTGGGAGTAATACCAATTCGTACACACGGTGCTGGAGAGTCTGTTCGCCGTGAACATGAAAGTTTGCTTAGCGAGTGGATTAAAGCAGGCTATTCCTCTTTGCGTTTCCAGCTTAATAGCCAAGCGGTGCAGTTGATTGTGAATGGGGTTCTTACTTGTGTGCTGGTGATTTACTGTGTTCAGATCCTGGGGGCAAGTCCCTACTTACTTCTGCTTATTTATTGGGTATTGGCACTGCCGCCACTGGGGGAAGATATCGCACAGTTAATGCGGAGCTACCCTCGTCATAGGAATACCTTGTTGAGAGCTTTAGAGCCGCTGCAAGCGGTTACGGTTGGTGCTAGTGAAGAGCCTTTTAATGATGAAGGGGTTCAACCTTTAAAGGTGCCTGTATCATTTCGTTTTGATAATGTCAGTGTTAAAGCCAGTGGTAGAAGTATTCTTAAGAATATTAATCTGAATGTTGCCTCTGGGGAGCATGTCGCCATTGTTGGTTCATCTGGTGCTGGCAAGTCGAGCTTGGCCGGTTTATTGTTGGGTTGGCATAACCCTGAGAGTGGAATCCTATTGCTAAATGGCGAGAAATTACAGGGTGAATTACTGTGTCGTTTTCGTCTAAGTTGTGCTTGGGTCGACCCTGCAATACAACTTTGGAATAGCAGTTTACTGGATAACCTACACTACGGTAATGACTCCTCTTCCTCCTTGTTCCCAACACTACAACAGGCCGATCTATTAAACCTAGTTGCCTCCTTGCCGAATGGTTTACAGAGCACCTTGGGGGAAAGTGGTGCGCTTATCAGCGGAGGGGAGGGGCAGCGTGTGCGATTAGGTCGTGCTCTAGGCCGAGAGTCTCCAGCTTGTGTCATTTTAGATGAGCCGTTTCGCGGGCTAGACCGCGGGCAACGCCAGCGCTTACTTGCTCGTGTGAGGCGAGTATGGAAAGACACCACCTTAATTTGCATCACTCATGATATTTCAGAAACCAAAGATTTTCCTCGCGTATTGGTGGTAGAAGATGGGCAAATTATTGAGGATGACGCACCCACAAATCTGGAAGCGCAAACTGAATCTCGTTATGCCCAACTTCTCACAGCGGAAAAGAGACTCTGGCAAGAGTGTTGGCAAAGTACCGACTGGCGTCATCTGCGTATGGAGCAAGGGCGAATTACTGAGCTTCAATCTGCAATAAAAAAACGGGCTCAAGATAGAGATACTGTGCAGTCTCAAGAGGTGCATAGTGAAACCTGAAGCTTCCATAAGCAAGCTGCGCCATCACTGTTGGCCTGCAGTCCAGCTAGATGGTGCAGTGAAAGCCCTGGCTCTTCATAGCGGCCTTGAGCCTGCAGTTCCTGACCCCGAAAGCAATACCCAAGTGTATGGGGATACAGATGCGCGCTTACAGTTACAGGCAGAAGCTTTCGATCTAAATATTGAGCGAGTTACCTGCAAATATGGGGAGTTGGAGCAGATGCTGGTCCGGGCCGCACCAGCCATACTGCGTTTGCGCTTTGCGGAGGAGGAATATTTCATCGCTTTGTGTGGCGGTAATCATCGTTTTTTATATCTTCTTTCGCCATCACAACAAATCGTAAAGCTGCGTCCAAGTCAAGTGTTGAGAGCACTAACAAGCGCACAAGAAATACCTCAGCGTCAACGTATCGCACGCTTACTGGACAGTGCCGAAATAGCTGGACGACGACGTAAAAAAGCCACCGAGGCATTATTACGAGAAAATCTAGCAGGGCTAGAAATCGATGATTGCTGGTTGTTGCGGCAGCCTTCCCATCGCTCTTTTTGGCAGCAGCTGCGCCATCATCGCCAGCATTTGCGCTTTCTAAATATGATCACCTGCCACACAATACAAGTACTCTTGTTTATAGCCAGCTGGTGGTTGATAGGTCGAGCTGTTCTTGATGGCCATGTAGATAGTGGCTGGCTGGTAGCCTGGGTATTATTACTGATAACACAGATCCCCCTTTCACTCTTAACTGCTCGGTTACAAGGTTCCATATCGCTAGAAACCGGTGCCCTGTTGAAGCAGCGCTTACTCGCCAGCGCTTTGCGAATAGATCCAGGCAAGGTGCGCCATATGGGGTCGGGACAGATACTTGGGCGTGTTTATGATGCAGAAAATATTGAAGCCAGTGCGCTACAGGCGAGCTTTATGCTACTACTCGGTGGTGTAGAGCTGGTATTGGCTTTCATGGTGCTACAGCTAAGTCTTGGAACTCCAATATCGTTGGGGATTTTGACCATATTTTTACTTATAGCCATCGCTCTAGGGCGTGCCCAGTATTTGGCTCGTCAATACTGGACTGGTCAACGTTTGAGTATGACCCACCGTCTAATTGAGAAAATGCTTGGCCATCGGACCCGATTGGCACAGCAGAAACCTTCGGATTGGCACCGGGGGGAAGATCAGGAACTGGAAGAGTATTTGCGAAGTTCTACGGTAATGGATGGCAACATGACTCGCCTAGTTGCATTTTTGCCACGTTTCTGGTTGCTATTGGGTATAACTGGCTTGGTGCCTGTTTTTGTCAATAGCAATACTGAGAGTGGGCAAATTGCTGCGGCTTTGGGGGGGGTACTGCTTGGATATCGCGCAGTACTGAAAGGCATGACAGGGTATTCCAGTGGACTCAGCGCCCTGGTGACTTGGGAAAAAGTACGTGAACTTTTTTCCTTGGAAGCTGCTTTAAAGCGGGGCGCTACCTCTATCTCAGTGGCCGATAAAGTTCATTCAGACATACAAGGGGCCAAGCAGCCATTGTGCTATATCCGTGACTTAAGTTTTAATTACCCTAATCAAGACAAGGCGGTCTTAAAAAACTGTAAGCTGAGTATTTATCCCGGTGATCGTGTAATTTTACAGGGGGCTTCTGGCTCAGGTAAATCTACTTTTGCAAATGTGATTGCCGGCATCCAAAAGCAGAGAGAGGGCATCTTACTTATCAATGGGTACGATAGAACCAGTATTGGTGCTGAGCATTGGCGCAGACTGATTGCATCAGTGCCACAATTTC
Source organism: Microbulbifer variabilis (assembly GCF_023716485.1). Classification (NCBI taxonomy): domain Bacteria; kingdom Pseudomonadati; phylum Pseudomonadota; class Gammaproteobacteria; order Cellvibrionales; family Microbulbiferaceae; genus Microbulbifer; species Microbulbifer variabilis. Next base: position 4,101,581 of record NZ_CP092418.1, on the reverse strand, counting down.
ATGAAAATCATGTACTTGGCGATTCTTTCTTATTTAATTTATTAATGGGTGATGAATGGCCACCAAAGATGGAAAGTGTTCGTAGGGCCTATAAAATTTGTGATGAATTAGGTTTGACCCCATTGATTAAAAAAATGCCTGCAGGGATGTTACAGACGGTGGGAGAAATGGGGTGGAGATTATCTCATGGTGAGATGAGCCGCTTGTTTATTGCACGGGCACTTTTGCAGAATTCTGAGTTGTTGGTACTGGATGAGAGTTTTGCAGCTTTGGATCCAGATAATTTAAGACGATCGTTTCATTGTGTGCAAAACTATTCGAATAGTTTAATTGTAATCGCTCACCCATAGCTTATGCTCTGAAAGCATATGAATTGGTGCACTTCATGATTTTTCAGTGTGTTGTTGCCTTGGGTTTTAATGTTTTCAATCTTAGGGATTTTTCCTGTGTGTGATGAATAGGATCAATTTTATGATCCTGCTAAGCTCTCTTGGAGAGGTATATAGCCTTTGGGCTTTTCATGTGTTAACAAATGAATTTTTGTTGACTTACATGTCATGTGAAGGATGTCTCCTTCGTGGCATTTTTTTGATCAATTATCGCAGTTCAATTTAAAATATTGCCTCATTTTTTTCGAGATCTCAGTTCCTATTGTACTTGTTGCTAAGCTGTCATGGAAAGGGCTCCTCCTGTTTGGTTGAAATTGCATGTCAAGCTGCTTCAGAAGTTTTATTTATGCTTTTTGCGGTTTTTCTTGCTCTTTTGTAGTGGGTGTCTTGGCTAAGTTATCTTTATGTTATCACCATAATTCAGCCATGTTTTCCCTCGGAGTTAGTGGGTGGTGCAATTCTATAAGTTTGATTGCAATGTATGCATCAATTTTTTAAAGGCGAAAATATCCCTTCTGTGAGGTGTCTGAATTATTTTTTTGAGGTGGCCTTGGGTGTCGTAGTTTACTGTGGTCTTATCTTTTGTTTTTGTAGTGAAGGATTTTTATTGTTCTTAACTTGATCTGAGTGTGCTGATTATAAATTTTGTGTGTTTTTTAGTGAGCTCAAAATATCTTTGGCTGTATTCTGTGTGTAAAGTGATGTGTTTTTTTATTTTTTGAGCTTGGGGTGATTTTTTGTGGTGCCTTATTTTATATTTTTCGGTGTTGTAGTTTAAGGTTCTATGTGGTTGTTTTATTTTTTTAATCTGGGGGTGTCAATAGGACGATGCCTGTTTATGAAAATGGTACAGATGTATATGTTTTTGGTTTGTACTAACTAAGTGTCATAGGCATGCTGAGCATGAAGTAAACGGGCTTGGTAAATTGTGATTGTTCCCTCAGAATAATAAGATTTTGTTGGATTATCGGCCTGTGGTCGGGGTAAGCTATGTTGTGCTTGGTTCTTTTATTGGATGGCCAGGCATAGTTAGCACATTTATAAACTACAACTTGTAAGGAGAAACATAATGCAAGTCGAAACTGATATTCAGGCAGGTCCCAGAGGGGGTGTTGAGCCTCCCCCGCCTGCGGCTTTAGCCTTAGCTTAATAGTATTTGGGTCAGGGAAGGGCTGCTTTAATAGTTTTATAGGGTGCTTTTCTGGCCCATTTCAGTGAGATTTGTAGTGGTGTTGACAACAATTCTATGCCATCACCTCTAAAAATAAGGCTTCTTCAAAGGCTGTTGGTTAAAAATGTTACCATTTGGCATATAAACGTTATGTTAAAAATTTTAATTATGTTTGGGGGAGGTGGTAACCTGCTTGGTCAATACCATATCTCCACGCTTATATTTTCAAAGCGCGCCGGCCCTGAAGATGGCTAATTGACTTTTTGTGCCGAATAATGTGAAGGTGGGTTTTGCACTTTTGTTTCATACTAGGATCTGTTAATACCAATTTTGATGGAATTTGCTTTTATGGAAACCGCAAAGATATCTAGTATATAAATCATTAACGCTATTTATGAACTTGCCAAGCACGATTGTGAGTGACATGGCCTTCCTGAGTATTTTGGAAAGTGGTACAACATCTTCACGAGGAACAGTCATAGGACAAAGAAAGATGGGATTATCTTTTCTCCGTTCATCAGTAAACCCATGAAATCGATTTTCAGGTAGCTCCGGTATTCCTCAATAGCATGTTGTTAAGGTGTATTCTAACGCTACCGGCGCTAAGCAGCGACCCGCAAGCCATAGACAAAACAAGTAGGTGAATGGACTACCAAAGTTTTCATAATAGCTGCTGACCCAAAAGCCGTTACCTTCTTTGTCGCCTGGAAGTAGTATGTTGACACTCAATGAGTTGCGTAATCTACTATAAGCTATTTCACTACTTCTTTTAATATAATTAACATCCATGCAATATAGAAAAAAGGTGCATAATAGGATATATAGCATTCCCAATTAACGCCCAAACGGTGCCAATTACCTAGCAAAAATCTGTTCAACTCTCCAGTGCCGGGCATACTTTCTAAGCTTTCTAAAATCCTGCTATGAGGCTTTTTTCCAGGCTGATGAAATCAAATCCATGACTCATGTAGGGAAATTTAAATCAGCTATGGGAATTAAAAATGAATATTTTAACACTAGCTAGGAATGTTTCTGAGTGAATGGTAACTAGTAATTGATTAAATGAAAAAACCGGAATACCTGTTTGGGATTCCGGTTTTTATTTCTATATAGTCAAAAGAGCTTAACTGATAGAAATTTTGGTCAAACCGACTTGTAAATCTCAGGTCTTCAATTTCTTATAATGCATCCGATGCGGTGTGGCATCTTCGCCTTTACGCTGCACAAAGTCTTCGTGGTACTCGGTGTAGTTACCTTCAAAGAAGACCGCTTCACTCTCACCCTCATAGGCGAGGATATGGGTGGCAACGCGGTCCAGGAACCAGCGATCGTGCGAGATTACCAGGGCACAGCCGGGGAAGTTGAGCAGGGCTTCTTCCAGGGCGCGCAGGGTTTCGATATCCAGGTCGTTGGAGGGTTCGTCCAGCAACAGTACGTTGGCGCCCTGCTTGAGGGTATAGGCCAGGTGCAGGCGTCCGCGTTCACCGCCGGAGAGCTCACCTACGCGCTTCTGCTGGTCACTGCCCTTGAAGTTAAAGCGGCCTACATAGTTGCGTGAGCCCACTTCGTAGTTGTTGATCTTGAGCATATCGTGGCCGTCTGAAATGGCCTCCCAGACGGTCTTGCTGTCGTCCAGGTTCTCACGGCCCTGTTCAACGTAGGCGACCTTGACGGTTTCACCGATCTTGATTTCACCAGAGTCCGGTTGCTCGGTGCCACTGATCATACGGAACAGGGTGGATTTACCGGCACCGTTACCGCCGACAATACCGACAATCGCGCCCTTGGGTACGCGGAAAGTCAGGTTGTCGATCAACAGGCGTTCGCCGAAGCCTTTGCTCACCTCTTTAAACTCAATCACATTGTCGCCGAGGCGCTCACCGGGCGGAATGTAGATTTCGTTGGTCTCGTTGCGGGCCTGGAAGTCCTGGGATTGCATTTCTTCCAAACGGGACAGGCGGGCTTTGTTCTTGGACTGGCGGCCTTTGGGGTTCTGGCGAGCCCACTCGAGCTCCTTCTGCATAGCTTTTGCGCGGGCCTGTTCGCCGCGCTGCTCTTGCTCCAGGCGCTTTTCTTTCTGTTCCAGCCAAGTGGTGTAGTTGCCTTCCCAGGGGATGCCGTGGCCGCGGTCCAGTTCCAGAATCCAGCCGGCAACATTGTCGAGGAAGTAGCGATCGTGGGTGATGGCTACCACAGTGCCGGTGAAATCGTGCAGGAAGCGCTCCAGCCAGAATACGGATTCTGCATCCAGGTGGTTGGTGGGTTCGTCGAGAAGCAGCATATCCGGGCGGGACAGCAGCAGGCGGCACAGGGCCACACGGCGTTTTTCACCGCCGGACAGATTGTTTACGTCCGCATCCCAGGGCGGCAGGCGCAGTGCGTCTGCGGCGACTTCCAGGCGGTGCTCCAGGTTGTGGGCGTCCCAGGCCTGGATAATGTCTTCGAACTGTTGCTGTTTCTTAGCCAGGGCATCGAAGTCCGCGTCGGGCTCGGCATAATCGGCGTAGACCTGTTCCAGGCCGGCGAGGGCGTCAATGGCTTCGCGTACACCATCCTCTACGTTGCCGCGCACATTCTTACTGGCATCGAGTTGCGGTTCCTGGGGCAGGTAGCCGACCTTGATGCCGGGCATTGCGCGGGCTTCGCCGTTAAAGTCCTGATCGACCCCAGCCATAATGCGCAGCAGGGTGGATTTACCTGCGCCGTTGAGACCGAGTACGCCGATTTTGGCGCCGGGGAAGAAGGAAAGGGAAATGTCCTTCAGAATTTCACGTTTGGGGGGCACTACTTTGCCCACCCGGTTCATGGTGTATACGTATTCAGCCATTTGGGGTTCCGTAACTGGGTGTTGCAATCGCTCAGATTTTGCGCGCAACTTATCAGTTTGCGTAAAAAGTGCAACTGCACCCCTGTGGCTGTCGCCGCTGTACTCGCGTGTGGCTGACGTTGAATCTGATATGTGCTTAACTGCGACGCTAATTAGTACAAGAGCAATAAGACAGATAGCAATGGATCAGGACTCCCCGGTGTTGTTCTCTCGGCGCGGCGCACTGGCGATCGCGACCCTCAACCTGCCTAAGGCGCTCAATGCGCTCAACCTGCAGATGATTGATCTGCTCTCAGCCCAGTTAGATCAATGGGCTGATGACGATGCGGTGGCCGCCGTATGGATAGATGGCAGTGGTGATAAAGCCCTCTGTGCCGGGGGCGATGTGGTGGCACTGTACGAGCAATCGGCCGCCTACGGTGAGCCGCCGGAATATCGTTACACGACCGAATTCTTCTCGCGCGAATATCGTCTGGACTACCAAATACACACCTATACCAAGCCAATCGTGGTCTGGGGTGGCGGTATTGTGATGGGGGGTGGTATCGGCATTATGGCCGGTGCCAGCCATCGTATTGTGACTGAAACCACGCGTATGGCGATGCCAGAAATCACTATCGGCTTATTTCCCGATGTAGGTGGAAGCTGGTTCCTGAACCGTATGCCGGGCCGCCTGGGTCTTTTTTTGGGGCTGACAGGGGCCCAGTTTAATGGGGCCGATGCCCTGTTTGCCGGTATGGCCGACCGAATTATTGCGCAGGACCAACGCGAGACCGTGTTGGCGGCACTGGCTGACTTGGATTATTCAGCCGGTAACGCAATTAACCACCGTCTAATTAGTGACTGCCTTAAGAGTTGCGAGCTCTCTCCCTTGCAGCGGCCGGAGTCTCAGTTGCGCGAACACTACGACCAGATTCAACAGCTCACGGACTTTGCCAGCCTGCCGGAGGTTTGCGCGGCAATCAGCGCCTATCAAGGGGTGGATAAATGGTTGCAGCGCGCCGCCACCACCCTGGCCGGTGGTTCGCCACTGACCCCTTGGGTGGTATGGGAGCAGTTGCGTCGAGCGCGCCACTTTTCTTTGGCCGATGTGTTTCGGATGGAGTTGGCGCTCGCGGTAAACCTCTGTGCCAGTGGCCATTTGAAGGAGGGGGTGCGGGCTCTATTGATCGATAAGGATCGTACGCCAAAGTGGCAGCCTCAGAGCTTGGAGGAGATTAGCCCGCAACAGCTGGAGAGCTGCTTTAGCGCGCCCTGGGGCGGAGCGCATCCGCTTGCGGATCTATAAAGCGACCCGGGCCGCTTTACGCACGGGATACCAACAACAAAATATGGAGTGGCTTTTATGGAAAAGATAGCCTTTTTTGGTCTGGGGAATATGGGTGGCCCTATGGCGGCCAACTTGGTGAAGGCCGGGTATAGCGTGGCGGCTTTCGATCTCAATCCCACGGCTCTGGTGCAGGCGCAAAAAGATGGTTGCACGCCTTGTGAGTCCCCGCTGCAGGCGGCTGAGGGGGCCGCTATTGTGGTCTCAATGCTGCCCAGTGGTGCGGCGGTAAAAAGCCTCTACCTGGGAGAAGAGGGGCTGCTGAATCACCTGGCTGAGAATACTCTGGTTATCGATTGCTCAACCATCTCTGCGGAAGATGCCCGCCTGGTAAATGAGGCCGCATCTGAGAGGGGCCTACTCGCCATTGATGCGCCAGTTTCAGGGGGTACCGCGGCAGCTCAGGCTGGTAGCTTGTGTTTTATGTGTGGAGGTGAAGAAGCGGCAGTAGATGCTGCGCGGGAGCCGTTACAGGCGATGGGCGCCAAGATTTTTCACGCCGGCTCGGCTGGGGCAGGGCAGGTGGCAAAAATTTGTAACAACCTGCTTCTGGCTATCCATATGACCGGTACCGCCGAAGCCCTGCAGTTGGGGGTCGACAAAGGCTTGGACCCCAAGGTCCTGAGCGAGATCATGATGCAGAGCTCTGGCAACAATTGGTCTCTGTCCAATTACAATCCCTACCCAGGTGCTATGGAGAATGTACCTGCGGCAAATGGTTACTCTGGTGGTTTCACCGTGGCGCTAATGTTGAAAGACCTGGGGCTCGCCATGGATGCTGCAGCTACCAGTGCCTCTTCCACGCCTATGGGGGCTCTGGCAAAAAACCTTTATCAGCTACATGGAGCCAGCGATGAAAATCAGAAGTTGGATTTCTCCAGTATCCAGAATATGTTCCGCCGCCCGGCAGGTGGTCTGACCTGGTAGATATCTAGCTTCCGCGCGCTCCCTCCTCAGTTGATTGTTTCTGGCCAGTACCGGAGAGGGAGCTTTGCTTCAGTGTCGCCTAACGTTAAAAATTTGGACCAGTTCGCAAAATTGGCAATAGGTACCAATTACTAGCCCCCTAGCCGTTCCTTCATTACCCCCCTATCGCTATCTTCGCTGCCCCGCTCGGAAGGCCATCTGATGATTGGCCAGACAAGCGTTATGGGCAATACGCTGCTTTTAATTCCGCGAAATTCTACAGCTTGATTTGGATCAAGCTCACGATTGCGGCCAGCGGTTAACCTGCCTGCGACTTGTGATTGTGCCTGGAGGGGGCCTTCCAAAGTCGGGAAAAATGCTAAATCGCTATATGGAGAAGTTAATGAATCGTATAACTGCTTGTGCGACAGCCGCCCTGACCGCCGTACTTTCTGCACCGGTACTGGCCTACGAAGAGGGCAGCTTTATTTTGCGCGGTGGTATGGCCACAGTAGCGCCCGACACCAGTTCCAGCGCGCTTTATGTTGGTGGAGCTAAGCAAGACGGCACCGGGGTAGATGTGGATGACGGCTCCGCTCTGGGCCTAACCGGTGTGTATATGTTCCGTGATCACTGGGGTCTTGAGCTAGTAGCCGCCACCCCTTTTACGCATGAGATTCAAGCTGAAGGTCTGGGTGAAACTTTTGAGCTGGGTGAAACCAAGCATCTGCCGCCTACTTTGCTGGTGCAGTGGTATCCCATGGATACTCAGTCCGCGATCCAGCCTTATATTGGTTTGGGGGTGAATTACACCGCTTTCTTCGATGAGGAAATCAGCAGTACTGCTAATGCGGTCTTTGAAACCCTAGGGGCTACTGACGACGCAAAGCTATCTCTCGATAATTCCTTCGGTCTGGCGGCTGAAGCGGGTATCGACTTCGCCTTCGGCGCAGATCAGCGCTGGTTGTTTAATATGTCTGTGTTCTGGATGGATATTGATACCGACGCCACTGTAAAGGTACCTGGTGTGGGTAATGTCACCGCTAAAGTAGATATCGATCCGCTGGTTTATATGGCGGGTCTCGGCTACCGCTTCTAAGGTGGCAGCACTCTAGTTTTGGGGTGTGGCAGTCGTTGCGGTTTTCCCCGTGGGAGCTCGGCGACTGCCTTTTAGTTTGTGCGGGAGGCTGTCGCAAACAATTGATTGAGGTTGTGGAAATATGATGCAAGAGACTAAAAGCACTATAGGTGGTCTATCAGAACAACTGTTATCCCGATACAGTGGCCCCTGCCCGCGCTACACCTCTTATCCCACAGCCGATAGATTTAAACCTCTGGATGGCAGCATCAAACCTTGGGATGCACTTAAAAATATTCGCAGCTTATCCCTGTATGTGCATATCCCCTTTTGCCGTTCTCTCTGTTATTTCTGTGCTTGCAACAAGGTAATTACTTCCCAATACGGTCTCGCCTCCAGCTATCTGGATAACCTCTTGCAGGAAGCTCGCTGGTATCGGGACAAGGTGGCCCAGGTACCGGTCACCCAGTTGCATTTGGGAGGTGGTACACCCACATTTCTCAGCGATGGAGATATGCGCCGCTTGATGGAAGGACTGGGTGAGATTTTTGATTTACGCCCGGGCGATGGAGTGGAGTACAGCATTGAAGCCGATCCACGCACCTTGGAGCTGGAGACCTTGGATACCCTAAGAGAGCTCGGATTTAATCGCTTGAGCCTGGGCGTGCAGGATTTTGATATCGAGGTGCAGAGATCCATCAACCGAATTTGCAGTGCCGACCAGGTGACTGAATTAACGGTTGCGGCGCGTGAGCGGGGCTTCGAATCTATTTCCTATGATTTGATTTATGGTTTGCCCAAACAAAACCTCAGCAGTCTGCACAGCACCCTGGACAAGGTGCTAAATTTACAGCCGGATCGTATTGCCCTCTATCACTATGCGCATTTACCCCATCGTTTTAAAGCCCAGCGTCTTATCAATACGGAACTAATTCCCTCCGCCACAGAAAAAGTAGCAATGCAGCTGGCTGCGGTAGAGCACTTGGGCCAGGCCGGTTATGAATTCCTGGGAATGGACCATTTTGCCCGGCCGGGAGATGAGCTGGCCAAGGCTGCTCATGCAGGGATGTTGCAGAGAAATTTCCAAGGCTACACATTAATGCCCGCCGATGCGTTAGTTGGACTGGGGGCTTCGGCAATCAGCTACAGCCGTAATGGTTTCTGGCAGAACCTGCACCGTCTGAAAGAATATACCCAGGCCGTGACTGAGCGGGGTAATGCTTCCTGTCGAGGCTGGTTAATGAGTGATGAAGATAAGTTGCGTCAGTGGGTTATTACTGAACTGATGTGCCGGTTAAGCCTGGATAAAACTGAGGTTGAGCGTCGCACTGGCGTACCTTTTAATCAATACTTTTTCCAGGAGCTCAAAAGACTGGAACCCATGTTTGAGGATGGTCTTATTTATCAGGATGAAAAAAAGATCACCGTCACGGAGCAGGGGCGCTGGTTTGTACGCAATGTTGCCTCGGCTTTTGATATTTACTTACACAGTCAGCAAACTGATGCGCAATATTCTCGTGTTCTTTAATGTTCTACAGGAGACGATTGTCTTCACAGCGGGTACAATAGCCGCAAATTAGTTTACCGACTGGTTTAGTATGATGGATTCCTCAGTAGCGGTTAGTTGCAGCAACTGCTCGGTTAGACGTTTATGCCTGCCTGCGGGGTTATCTCAAGCAGATATCGATCGACTAGAGCAGGTTACGCGCCGTAAGAAAATTGTAAAAGCCGGTGAGACCTTGTATCGCTCCGGTGATCCTTTTGCAAACCTTTACGCTATTCGTTCAGGCAGTTTTAAAACTGTGGTTATCGCAGCGGATGGCGATACGCAGGTCACTCATTTTGCCCTGCCAGGAGAGTTGTTGGGGCTGGATGCCTATAGTAGCCGCGTACACCCCAGTTACGCTGAGGCGCTGGAAGACAGTAGTGTCTGCCTGTTGCCCTTTACCCAGCTGGAATTACTGGCTAATCAGGTCACCGCGTTGCAGCAGCAGATTTATAGTATTTTTTCTGAAGAGCTGCGCCAGGAAAATGATATTTTAATGCTGTTGGGCAAGCGATCGGCTGATACCCGCTTAGCGGCTTTACTGATTAATATTTCCAGCCGCTATGCCCGTCGCGGTTATTCGCACAGTGAATTTGTGTTGTCTATGCCGCGCACAGATATTGCCAACTACCTTGGGTTAACTGCAGAAACCGTAAGTCGATTATTTTCGCGTTTTCAAAAAGAGAAACTGATTAAGGTAAGTGGTCGGGCGGTGGAAATAATGGATATGATCAGTCTCAGTGAACTGGCCGGAACCCATTACGGTTACGATGAAGACTGATTAAGCACTCTATCAAAGTTTGATAAGCTTAGTTGATTAAAAAGGCCCAGGCTAAATAATTAGCAGGCCCTATAACATTTTTCAAATTATTTGCGTTAGGGTCGCATTAATTAAATAGCGGCGATAACCTCCGCCCATTTTTGTTGTTGGGCTTGAGAAATATAGCTGGCTTTAAAGCTGTTAATAGCCAGCTTTTTTGCCTGTTTCTTGGTCATACCAAGACTTTCACTCAGTGCTTGGTAATTGCGGTTAACGTAACCGCCGAAATAGGCCGGATCATCCGCATTTACTGTGACACAGAGCCCACGCTCCAATAACTGTAATATGGGATGTTGGCTCATATCGTCGTAGACACATAGTGCAGTGTTGGACAGAGGGCATACGGTGAGGGGAATTTCCCGATCGATAAGTCGTTCAATCAGAGCCTCGTCTTCCACACAACGCACGCCGTGATCTATGCGGCTTACATCGAGTAAATCCAGGGCTTCTTTAATATATTCAGCTGGCCCTTCCTCCCCCGCATGAGCGACCCTCTCCAGGCCTAATTCTTTAGCCATAGCAAAGACTTGCTGGAATTTGCTGGGGGGGTGTCCCAGTTCTGAGGAGTCCAGGCCAACACCCTTAATAAATTCCAGGTAAGGTTTGGCGGCTTTTAGAGTAGTGATGGCCTCTTCCTCACTCAGGTGGCGCAGGAAGCAGAGAATCAGGTGGCTACTAATTCCCCACTCAGATTCGGCATCTTTTAGAGCGCTGTGGATGCCCCGAATAACCACACCGATATCAATACCCCTTTCTGTATGGGTTTGGGGGTCGAAGAAAATTTCAGTGTGCACAACATTATCTTCACGACAGCGCAGCAAGTAGGCCATGGTTAGATCGTAAAAGTCCTGTTCATGGATAAGGACCGAGGCTCCCTGGTAGTAAATATCCAGGAAGGACTGCAGGTTGTGAAACTTATAGGCAGCCTTAATTTCCTCAACACTGGAAAAGGGGATTTCAATTTTATTGCGCCGGCTAAGCTCGAACATTAGTTCTGGCTCCAGCGAGCCTTCAATGTGCAAATGCAGCTCTGCCTTGGGGAGAGTCTTAATAAAATCCAGATCGGCGATGCTCATAGTAATAACTGTATTGAAGATAAGTGTGGGAGCTGTTACCCGGGCCGGAGGCATCGATTCAACAGCCGGAAAAATTGGCGGTAATGGTAACAGCTTCTTCCTTATGGCTGAAAAGCCATTCGCTAACCTGCCGGCCCGGGCATGGCTGGTGAAGCCGCAAGACTACAGCTGTGTAAACCAGGCGGTTTACTTTGTGAGTTAGAGGTGTAACATACACCAGGCAGTGTACTTTTTCTGAGTGTTGGAGTGGACCTATGGGCAAGGTAGTACTGATTACGGGAACATCTACAGGTTTGGGACAGAGTTTGGCCACCAAAATGGCGAAGCGGGGGTATGTTGTCTACGCCACCATGAGGGATTTGGACAAAGCGGGCCCACTGCTGAAAGATGCCGGGCTTGGGCACAAGCTCAACGTTTTAGCGCTAGACGTGCAGGATGCAGGAAGTATTCAACATGCTGTGAATACCATTATTGAGGAGCAGGGGCGTATCGATATTTTGGTTAACAATGCCGGTGCCGGCTTTGTGAAAACCACCGAAATGGCCTCAGAGGTAGAGACACAGTGGGTTATGGATGTGAACTTCCACGGGGTAGTGCGTTGCACCAAGGCAGTACTCCCCCATATGCGAAAGGAACGCAGCGGTCGGATTATCAACATTTCCTCTGTGGGCGGGTTAGTGGGGCAGCCGTTTAATGAACTTTATTGTGCTGCCAAGTTTGCTGTAGAGGGGTACACAGAGGCTATGGCTAGCTATATCCAGCCCAGCTTTAACATTCAATTCACTGCGGTTGAACCTGGCGGCATTTACTCTGAATTTGCCAACAGTGTTTTATCTCAACTGCAAGTGGATGGTGGTGTGCCAGAAGGAGATTACCAGGGCTTATTCGAACAATATCTGAGTGGTATCCAGAGGCGCACACCAGAACAAACGGCCCGTCTTTATCAGAGTGCCGGGCAGGTGGCGCAGGTAGTTTTAGATGTTGTTGAAAGTGAAGATCCACCGGTTCGGGTCCGTACTTCTCCTTGGGCCAATGAATTTTGTGCTTATAAAACGCATGCAGATCCAAGTGGTAAAGCTCAGCAGAAAATGGTGATAGATACCCTGTTATCTGCCAATCAATGATTTACCGAAAAGTTCATTTTTTTCGCAGGGCTTTGTTTATTTAGATAAGCCCAGGAGCACCCGCTAGTCATTATTTTTATGTAGAAGAGTAATGTCTGAAATTGTGTAAACGTAGTATATATTGGTCCCTTGTTTTATAAAGATGGTTAGCCTCGATACTAATTTTTTAATATTTAGTGTTTTGTTTCTGAGTGGCGACGCTTTTCAATAATGCCGTTACAATTTTCCTATATTGTTAAAAGGCGATTTGGGTATGGCTGATTCACCAGTGGCAGTAAGTTGCAGTAATTGCTCTGTCAGGCGTCTCTGTTTGCCTGCGGGCCTGTCTCTGGCAGAGATTGATCGCCTCGAACAGGTCACTGGAAAAAAGAAGGTCATTAAGGCCGGGGAATCTCTCTACCGGGCTGGCGATTCATTTCAAAATCTCTACGCGATTCGCTCTGGCAGTTTTAAAAATGTAGTAATTGCCGCAGATGGTGATACCCAGATAACACATTTTGCCCTGCCGGGAGAATTACTTGGCCTCGATGCTTATAGTACCCGTGTTCACTCTAGCTATGCCGAGGCGTTAGAAGACAGCAGTGTCTGTCTCCTGCCTTTTGCTCAACTGGAAGTACTGGCGCAACAGGTTCCGGCCCTGCAGCAACAGATTTACAGCATTTTTTCCGAAGAGTTGCGCAAGGAGAATGAAATTTTAATGCTGCTTGGCAAGCGTTCTGCAGATACTCGCCTTGCCGCATTGCTTATGAATATTTCCAGTCGCTATGCCTGTCGCGGTTATTCCCCCAATGAATTTATCCTTTCAATGTCGCGTACAGATATTGCCAATTACCTAGGATTAACTGCAGAAACGGTGAGTCGTCTGTTTACTCGCTTTCAAAAGCAGGGGGTTATCCAAGTAAATGGCAGGGTAGTGCAGATTCAAAATTTACTGGGGCTTAGTGAAATAGCGGGAACCCACTGTGGTTATGAGGGCGAGGTTTAGAAGTCTTTGAAGTGCCGAAAATTTTCTGGAAAGGATAAGGGTTTGAGCATTAAAAAATAAAAAAGGGGGCGAAAACGCCCCCGGAATCCACTACTTATCAGGAGTGTGTGGAGAAAGCTAATTCCTTTTCTGCACCTTTTTTCTCTACTTCTTCCAGTGCTTGTGACAGCCAGTCCATGGCCTCGTGCTGCTTCTCAAAGTAACGCACTTCGCCACTTACAAACCATCCTCCAACTTTGGTGGCCAGCTGTTGCCAGCCTTCATCCCCAAGTACAGCAATGCGGCAGAATTCATTGCCATGTTTAAGGGTTAGCTTGAATTCATCCCAAATCGCGTGCAGACCCCAGCCCTCAAAATCCCGCAAGTCAATCAGCATTTGTACCTGTGGTTTTTTAACGCCCTCAAGAGCATACTCTAGCAAAGGCGTTATATATTCGTAGTCCTCATGGGTCAACTGCCCAACAGCTTTGATATACAGGAAGAAATCATCATCAATTCTTTCCATGCCAATGGAGATTCCGTGACGCTTGATTTTCATGTCTCCTCCTTTTTATAGTTTGTGAAATGACCCGGTCATCTTAAGCAAAAACTTGTGAGGGTGTTTCTGGTTGAGTCAGATATTCGCGTAAAGATTCATATACATTTCTGGTGTTTTTATCGAAAAAAGGATCTTTTAACTGCTTGACCTGTCTGTAAATTTGTTTCCAGTCTTCTACCTGTAGATATTGCTCTATTTGAGGGAAAATCGCAGAATTTTCCAGCTCAATATGATTTCGCTGTAACTGCAAATAGCTATTACTAGCTCCTTGTAACACTCTCCTCTCAACCATGGCGTTATTGGCTACGGCATAGAAAAGTGCACACATATGCTTGGTGGTTGCAGCAATTTTTTCGTGCTGCATCTGCGCTTCATAAATAGCACTTCGGTCATGCACAGGTTTGGTCAGCAAGCGAGCAAGAATCAAGTCTTCTACCGGATGATGATATTTATCTGGGTAAACAGAAAAATAATCCAGTGCGTCAAGAATCAGAGAGAGGGTGTTAGGGTCCCGCTCATGAGTTCCAAAAAGGTCCTGTAGCAAGCGCTCAAAGGCATTGAGCATTTGCTGCATATTTTTATGGTCTAAACAGAGTTGTCGGTAGATGTTGTTCATCCCAGACCTCCGCGATCAGTTTCGAAGCTTATTGTTGCCAGCAGACTCGAGAGAGGAATTGATGTGGATCAAGTAGCGAAAAAAAAGTGGTACAACCTGAGGATTTTGGCGCAGTAAAGAAATTAAAGGGCACCATTTTAAAAATTATCCAAAACCAGTTGTCGAGTTAGAGTCATACAAAGGCTGTAAAATAATGAAATTGGGCTCAAGTCATGTTAATTGCCGCGCAGGGTTTGAGTATTAAGTCATCACTTTTATTTTGTAGACTGAGTGCTGTGGTGCACTCTTATCACAGGGATCAACGGTTAAATCAATAGGAGGATAGGCCATACATTTTTATTGGTGTTCTACCGGTCCACACAAGCTGGTGGCGGGTATAGGTCACTGGTGTGAGAATGAGGCAGTGACTGGTGATCCTAGTATGGTTTTGGTGTTGGCTTAGCTTAAGGGCCAGCAGTGACAAGGTATTTGAGTAAAACAAGCATTTAAAGAGGTGGCTTATGAGTCCGGCCCCTGAATTGCTCATTTCTAAGGCAATCAATAGTCCAAAACACGGCTAACTGGCCGGATTTTGGTTTTCGCGCAATCCCTGTGACCTTGGTGTACAATGCGCGCCTTTCTAAAATGCTCAGGATTCTTTGAGTAGTCAGTGGGGCCTATTGGCGCCTGAGGCCAAGTTGCAAGGCCTGAGCACAGTGGTACCGAGTTACACCAGTCTCTACTCAGCCCGCATTACCGAGGGAACACCATGTTTGATTCATCTGTCACGCTCGCTTCTTACGATCCCGAAATCTGGGAAGCTATCCGCGAAGAGGATTCTCGCCAGGAAGACCACATTGAGCTGATCGCCTCCGAGAACTACACCAGCCCACAAGTCATGGAAGCCCAGGGCAGCAGCCTCACGAATAAGTACGCAGAAGGTTATCCGGGCAAACGCTACTACGGTGGCTGTGAGTATGTGGATAAAGTGGAAACCCTGGCGATTGAGCGCGCCAAGGCTCTGTTTGGTGCGGATTACGCCAATGTACAACCTCACTCTGGCTCCCAGGCCAACTCAGCGGTATATCAAGCCTTGTGCGCCCCCGGCGACACCGTGCTGGGTATGAGCCTGGCTCACGGCGGCCACCTGACCCACGGTGCCCGCGTCAACTTCTCTGGCAAAATCTACAATGCGGTGCAGTACGGCCTGAACCCGGAAACCGGTGAGGTGGATTACGAGGAAGTGGAACGTCTGGCTCTGGAGCACAAGCCCAAGATGATCGTGGCCGGTTTTTCCGCCTATAGCCGAGTCATGGATTGGGCGCGTTTCCGCGAAATCGCCGACAAAGTGGGTGCCTATCTGTTTGTAGATATGGCCCACGTAGCCGGTCTGGTTGCCGCTGGTGAATACCCATCGCCGATTCCCCACGCCGATGTGGTGACCTCCACCACTCACAAGACCCTGCGCGGACCGCGCGGTGGCATTATCCTGGCCCGTGCCAACGAAGAGATCGAGAAAAAACTGAACTCCGCGGTATTCCCTGGTGGTCAGGGTGGCCCGCTGATGCATGTTATCGCGGCCAAGGCGGTTTCCTTTAAGGAGGCCATGAGCCCAGAATACAAGGCTTATCAGAAGAAGGTGGTAGAGAATGCCCGCGCTATGGCGGAGACTTTCCTCGACCGCGGTATCAATATCGTTTCTGGCGGCACTGATGACCACCTGATGCTGGTGGACCTGATCGGTAAGGAATACACCGGTAAAGATGCCGATGAGGCCCTGGGCAATGCCAATATCACGGTGAATAAAAATGCGGTGCCTAATGACCCGCGTTCCCCCTTCATTACCAGTGGTCTGCGTGTCGGTACTCCGGCGATTACCACGCGCGGTTTCGGCGTGAAGGAAACCCAGCAGCTGACCCATTGGATCTGCGATATCCTGGACGCACTGGAAGGCGGCGATGTTGAAGCCACCATTGCCGATGTGAAGCAAAAAGTTCTGGAGATCTGTGCACAGTTTCCTGTGTACAAGAAAGCCTAATTTAGCTTTGCTGGAAAAAGCGGCTCGGTGAGCCGCTTTTTTTATGGCTGTATCACGGTGTGCTGCACCGCAGCGGTGCGTGGTGCAGTCACAGGGGGCAACGGCTGTGATAAACTGCGGCCCATTTTCCATTCCCCTGGGGACGATCCCACATGCACTGTCCTTTCTGCAGCGCAGAAGAAACCAAAGTAGTTGATTCCCGCCTGGTGGCGGAGGGCGATCAGGTGCGCCGCCGGCGCGAGTGCCTCGAATGCCATGAACGTTTCACCACCTTTGAAAGCGCAGAGCTGCTGTTGCCCAGGGTGATCAAACAAAATGGCCAGCGCGAGCCCTTCAATGAAGACAAATTGCGCGCGGGCATCCAGCGCGCGGTAGAGAAGCGCCCGGTCAGTATCGAGCGGGTGGAATCCGCAGTCTCCCAAATCAAGCATGCACTGCGCGCAACGGGTGAGCGCGAGTTGCCCGCAAGGGCCATTGGCGAGCTGGTTATGGAGCAGTTGCGCGAGCTGGATGAGGTCGCTTATGTGCGCTTTGCCTCGGTGTATCGACGCTTTGAAGATGTCAGCGACTTCAGTGAAGAAATTGAGC
The DNA here is from genome assembly GCF_023716485.1 of Microbulbifer variabilis. Taxonomy (NCBI): domain Bacteria; kingdom Pseudomonadati; phylum Pseudomonadota; class Gammaproteobacteria; order Cellvibrionales; family Microbulbiferaceae; genus Microbulbifer; species Microbulbifer variabilis. Next base: position 4,084,573 of record NZ_CP092418.1, on the reverse strand, counting down.
GCCTGACCAGTAAGGAAAACCAAACGCAATGAGTCAAATGGCTGTAGAGAGTGCCCAGGCACTGATGGGCCGTGCTATTCAGCTGGCGGAGCGCGGTCTCTATACCACTATGCCGAACCCCCGGGTCGGCTGTGTGATCACCGATGCTAATGGCAAAGTAATTGCCGAGGGCTGGCATAAGCGTGCTGGCGAACCCCACGCTGAAATAGAAGCCCTGCGCGATGCGGGCGAGCGAACCCGCGGCGCCATCGTCTATGTGACCCTTGAACCCTGTAGCCACAGTGGCCGCACAGGTCCCTGTGCCGAGGCACTGGTGCAGGCCGGTGTCGCCCGCGTGGTATACGGTATGGAAGACCCGAATCCCAGGGTTGCCGGAAGCGGTTTGCAGAAACTGCGCGATGCGGGCATTGAGGTAGAGGGGCCAGTGCTGGAAGAGCGCTGCCGCGCGCTCAACCCGGGTTTTATCAAGCGTATGACCTTGGGGTTACCCCTGGTGCGCAGCAAATCTGCGATGAGTTTAGATGGTCGCACCGCCATGGCCAGCGGTGAATCCAAATGGGTTTCGGGCCCGGCTGCGCGCGCCGATGTGCAGCGTCTGCGTGCGCGCAGCTGTGCAGTGGTAACTGGCGTAGAGACTGTGCGATTCGACAACCCGAATCTCAATGTGCGCGCCGATGAGATGGCGCTGGAGCTGCTCGAAGCGGAACAGGCTGCAGAAGTTCAGCCCCTGCGCGTTATTGTCGACAGCCAGCTGCGCACGCCGGCAAAGGCCTTTATTTTGCAGGGGGACGCCCCCACACTGGTATGCACTACTGAGCGCGCCGATCCAGAGCGCCGTCAGCGACTGGAAAACGCGGGTGCCGAAGTTGTCGTTTTACCTCAGGACAAGGACGGTCGGGTGGACCTGCTTGCCCTGCTCAAAGAGTTGGCCCGACGCGAATGCAATGAAGTATTGATAGAAAGCGGTGCGATCCTTTCCGGTGAGTTTCTCTACCGGGGTCACGTAGACGAATTGATTGTCTATCTGGCGCCCAAGCTGCTCGGCAGCACGGCGCGGCCGCTGTTTGAATTGCCCATCGAGCGTATGGGCTCGGTGCTGCCGATTACGATTACCGATATGCGCGCGGTCGGCCACGACTGGCGCATCACCGCAACCACGGATATCGAGCGCTGATGTTTACTGGAATTATTGAAGCGGTTGGCGAGATTGCCGATCTGCAGCCGCGCGGTGGTGATCTGCGCGTGCGCGTTAGGAGCGGCAAGCTGGACCTCGCCGATGTACAGCTTGGCGATAGTATCGCCACAAACGGGGTCTGTCTGACCGTAGTGGAGCTGCCCGGTGATGGCTATTGGGCGGATGTTTCCGCGGAGACGCTGGATGTCACCAGTGTCAGCAGTTGGAAGCGCGGGGATAGGGTCAATTTGGAGAAGGCATTGACCCCACAAACCCGCCTTGGCGGCCATATTGTCAGCGGCCATGTGGACGGTATCGGCGAGGTGGTGTGGCGTAAATCTGAGGCCCGTGCCGAGCGTTTTCGCCTACGCGCACCGGATAATCTGGCTCGTTATATTGCCCACAAGGGCTCGATTACTGTCGACGGTACCAGTCTTACTGTGAACGCGGTGGACGGCGCTGAGTTTGAACTCACCATTGTGCCGCATACCCTGCAGGAAACGATTATGCAGGGCTACGCAGCTGGCACCCGGGTCAATCTTGAGGTGGACTTGATCGCACGCTACCTGGAGCGCCTGCTTCTTGGCGAGGAGGCGGCCAAATCCAGCGACGGTGGTATGACACTCGAATTTCTCGCCCAGAACGGGTTTTACAAGCGCTAGCTGGCTTTATCCCGGCATGCCGCGCCAGTGAGGGCGGGTGAGTGTAACTGCAGGGAAAGCCGCTCAATTTGCAATTGATTAATTTATCCAGAGTTAGCAATGGAATTAAATACGGTTGAAGAACTGATCGACGATATCCGCCAGGGCAAAATGGTGATCCTGATGGACGATGAGGATCGCGAAAACGAGGGTGACCTGGTGATGGCAGCGGAGCAGGTGCGCGCCGAAGATATTAACTTTATGGCTACCCATGCCCGCGGTCTGATCTGTATGCCCATGTCCAAGGAGCGCTGTGAGCAGCTGGACCTGCCGCTGATGTCGCGGGATAACGGTGCCCAGTTCAGCACCAACTTCACCGTCTCTATCGAAGCTGCCGAAGGGGTAACCACCGGTATTTCCGCTGCGGACCGTGCGCGTACCGTGCGCGCCGCCGTAAATAGAAATGCCAAACCTAGCGATATCGTTCAGCCCGGACATATTTTCCCGATTATGGCCCAGCCCGGTGGCGTACTGAGCCGTGCCGGCCACACTGAAGCAGGCTGTGATCTTTCCCGCTTGGCGGGTTTCGAGGCGGCCGCGGTAATCGTTGAAATCATGAATGACGATGGCACCATGGCACGCCGCCCGGATCTGGAAAAGTTCGCGAAAGAGCACAACCTGAAGATCGGCACCATTGCCGACTTGATTACTTACCGCGCGCTCAACGAGAAAACCGTGGAGTGCGTCAACGAACGCAAAGTGCGTACCGAGTTTGGCGAGTTTAAACTGCGCACCTATCTCGATAAGGCCCGCCGCGAGCGCCACTTCGCCTTTATCAAAGGCGAGCCTACGCCAGAGGAGCCAACCCTGGTGCGCGTACATGTGGGCAACACCCTGCGAGATGTGCTCACGATTCAGCGCGGTGATGAAAAATTTGTCCCCTGGACTTTCCGCCGCGCCATGCAGCGCATCGAGAAAGAGGGCAAAGGTGTGGTGGTATTGATCTGTCATAACGAGACCACCGAGGAAATCGAGGAGAGTATCGATTGGCTGATCAGCGGCAAGCAGCAGCGCCCCAGCCAGGACTTGGTGTACAAGCAGGTGGGTACCGGTTCGCAGATACTGCGTGATCTCAAGGTGCGCAAGATGCGCCTGATGAGTGCGCCGTTTAAGTTCAGCGCTATTTCCGGTTTTGAACTGGAAGTGGAAGAGTACTTGAACGTCGAAGAGTAATAACAGAATGTTTCCCGGCGCATTTGAAATGGCACGGGTATGGAAAGAAATACGGATTGGACATTATGAGCAACATTCAAGTGATTGAAGGGGATTTTGTCGGCAGTACAGGTAAGTACGCGCTGCTGGTGAGCCGTTGGAACAGCTTTGTGGTTGAGAGCCTCAAAGACGGCGCCCTCGATACCTTGCGCCGCAAGGGCATCAAGGATGAGGATATCACCATCTACTACGCCCCCGGTGCCTTCGAATTCCCGCTGGCCGCGCAAAAGCTGGCGGAAACCAAAAAATTTGATGCGATTATTGCACTGGGCGCGGTGATTCGTGGCGGCACTCCGCACTTCGAATATGTCGCTGGTGAGTGCACCAAAGGTCTGGCTCAGGTATCCCTGAATACCGGTATTCCGGTGACCTTTGGTGTGTTGACTGTGGACTCCATTGAGCAAGCTATCGAGCGCTCCGGCACCAAGGCTGGCAACAAAGGTTGTGAAGCTGCCGAAACCGCCCTGGAAATGGTTTCCCTACTCGGCAAAATCTAATTGCCACAGCGCCGGCCAGTTGCGCCGGCGCTGCCCATTCTGAGAAGTATCTACCGGAAAAGACAATGACCGTAACTGCATCTGCCCGCCGCAAGGCGCGCCACTACGCCATGCAGGCGCTCTACCAATGGCAAATGGCCGGCGCCAGCCTCAATGCGATTGAAGCCGAGTTCCATACTGACAACGATATGAGCAAAGCCGACGTGGAATATTTCCGCGATATCTTCCACGGGGTTGCCAAAAACCTCGACGAAGTAGAAGGCGCTTACTCCTCCCATCTGGATCGCAAAGTGGAAGATCTGGACCCGGTGTCCCGCGCCCTGCTGCGCATGGCCACTTATGAACTGAAAAACCGCATCGATGTGCCCTACAAAGTAGTGATTAACGAAGCAGTGGCACTGGCGAAAAAATTTGGCCCCACCGACGCTTTCAAGTTCATCAACGGCATCCTGGATAAGACTGCTGCAGACCTGCGCGCTGCGGAAGTGGCTGCAGACAAGAAGTCCTGAAGCCACGCTGATGGGAACTGCGCCGGGCGAATTTGAAATTATCCGCGATTTTTTCGCCAGTGCTCCTGTGGGCGAAGGGGTTGCTTTGGGTATAGGTGATGACTGCGCTCTATTGCAGGCACCCGCCTCGGGGCAGCTGGCCACCTCTATGGATACCCTGGTGGCAGGCCGCCACTTTCCGGCTGATGCGGACCCCGCTGCTATTGCCGCGCGTGCACTCAGGGTTAATCTCAGTGACCTGGCGGCAATGAATGCGCGCCCGCTCTGGTTTACCCTGGCCCTGACCCTGCCTGACAGTGATGCAGTTTGGTTGCGCAAATTTGCCGATGGCCTGCTGCAGACCGCGGCACAGTTTGGTGTTTCTCTGGTCGGGGGTGATACCACTGCGGGCCCTTTGTCGATCACCATTCAGGTGATCGGACACACGGAATCGCCACTGCGCCGAGACCGTGCCGGTCCCGGTGATCACGTTTATGTCAGCGGTCCTCTAGGTGCTGCTGCCGCCGCTCTGCCGGTGGTGCTGGGAGAGCAGAGGGTGAATGCCGATGTGCAGTTGCAGTGTGAACGCGCCTTCTATTATCCAGAACCCCAATTCCCTGTGGCTGCGGCGATTGCCGAGTTGGCCAGTGCGGCTCTGGATATTTCCGATGGTCTGCTCGCGGACCTGGGACATATTTGTGAGTCCAGCGGTGTCAGCGCTGATATTCATCTGGAGCGATTGGCCGTTTCTCCCTTGGCGCAAACTCTTGCCGCAGAGAAAGCAATGGCTCTGGCTACAGGCGGTGGCGATGATTACCAACTCTGTTTTACCGTTCCCCAGCAGCGGGTTGCAGATTTGGACCAACTGGGCCTGAAAGTAACTGCTATCGGCACCCTCATTGAGGGCAGTACCGGGGTGCGCTGCTGGCATAATGGCAACCCTTGGTCGCCAGCGGTCACTGGCTATCAGCATTTTTAAATGGTATTGGCCCGGAAGTGCCGGTGGTGGCTTTGGAAATAAGACAATGAGAATACATAACCCCAGTTTTTCCGAGCTTTTGCGCGATCCTACTCTGCTGCTGGCTTTTGGTTTTGGTTCGGGGCTGGCACCCAAGGCACCGGGTACTTTTGGCACTCTGGTTGCCATACCTTTTTGGTGGCTGATGAAAGATCTCCCCCCATCTTGGTACCTGGGAATCCTAGTGGTGACGGGTTTAGTGGGGTGTTATTTATGTGGCGCTGCGGCAAAGAAGCTCGGTGTACATGACCATGGGGGCATCGTTTGGGATGAGATGGTGGGCTACTGGCTCACTATGTTTATGGCCCCGGCTGGCTGGATTTGGGCACTTTACGGTTTCGTACTTTTTCGCCTGTTCGATATCGCCAAGCCACCGCCCATCGGTTGGGCAGATCGGTGGGTACAGGGTGGCGTCGGAATTATGCTCGACGATATACTGGCCGCCGTTTATGCGGCTTTAATATTGCAAATAACCGTGTTTTTTGTAGGGGCTTAGCGGATAGGGATTATCGATGCACAAGGCATTTTGGCTTCTGCTGGGGTTACTGGTTTCCTGTACAGCCTGGGCACAACAGGTACAGCTGAAGGGTTTGTTTGGCGATAGCGCCATGCTGGAAATCGATGGCCGCCAACGCATTCTTAAGGCAGGCCAACAGTCACCGGAAGGGGTTGGCTTGATTGAATCGACGACCAGTTATGCGCGTGTTCGCGTGAATGGACGCGAACAGAAGCTCACCCTGGATGCGCCCATCGCCGCAAGTTATGCCCAGGCTGAGCGCGCCGAAGTGCGTTTGATGGGAGATAGTCGTGGCCATTTCAATACCGATGCCTGGATTAATGGGATGCGGGTTCCAGTGATGGTGGATACCGGAGCGACCGCTCTGGCAATCAATTACCCCACCGCCCAGCGTCTGCGCTTAAATCTTAATGGTGCCAAGCGCATACCGGTGTCGACCGCCAGTGGTATCACCAGTGCTTATTTGATCAATCTCAGCAGTGTCACTATCGGTGGCATTAAATTGCACAATGTAGAAGCTACCGTGCACACTGATAACTTTCCCCAAGTGGTGCTTCTGGGAAACAGTTTTCTCGGCCGGTTAGATATGGAACAGCAGAGGGGTGTGCTGATACTGCGCGCCCGCAACTGACGTGAAGAGGTATTAAGTTGACCATTCGTTATGTGGAATCCTCAAAGCTGCCCACTTCCTGGGGTATGTTTGAAATGCACGGCTTCGAGGAAGTGGAGACCGGCAAGGAGCATGTGGTGCTCACCATGGGGGACTTCGATACCAACGAGCCCCTACTGGCCCGCATTCACTCGGAATGCCTGACCGGTGATGCCCTGTTTTCCCTGCGTTGCGATTGTGGTGCCCAGTTGCAACATGCCATGCACCGCATTGCCATGGAAGGGCGTGGAGCTATTTTCTACCTGCGCCAGGAGGGCCGTGGCATAGGTCTTTTAAACAAGATCCGTGCTTACCATTTGCAGGATTGCGGTGCGGATACCGTGGAGGCCAATGAGCAGCTCGGCTTTGGCGCCGATATGCGGGATTATTCAATTCTGAAAGCGATGATCGACCACCTGGGTATTCATGCCATTCGCTTGATGACTAATAACCCGCGCAAAGTAAAAGCGCTGGAGGACTTAGGTATAAATGTGACTGAGCGTCTGCCGCACCAGTCCGGGCGCAATCCTCACAATGCCAAGTATTTGTCCACCAAGAAAGGTAAGCTTGGTCATTTGATTGAAAATGAGGATGAAGAAGGGAAAGAAGAAAAATAACTTTTAACCTCCTTCAGACACCCCCACAAAAAAAGGCCGGATAATCCCGGCCTTTTTTTTGTGGAAATTAATTAAAGCCGAGCTCGAGTATTTGGAGTTCGGCTTTGAATAATTCAGAGGCTCCTAAAATATTGGGCTTCTAATCTTTAAAGACCTTGCCCCCTTTCATCACAAAATCCACATCTAAAAGCTCATCGATATTATCCAGTGGCGAGCCATCGGTGGCGATAATATCGGCGTATTTACCGGGTTCAATGGTGCCCAGTGAATCGCTCATATCGATCAGGTCTGCGGCGTTAATGGTAGCGGACTGCAGGATGGCCATATTGTCCATACCGGCTTCACTCATCAGGACCGCCTCGCGTGCATTGATGCCGTGCTTGGATACACCTGAGTCGGTACCGAAGGCAATTTTTACTCCGGCATCGACCGCTTTACGGAAATTGCCGCGCATATCTGTGCCAACACGTATGGCTTTTTCCTTCTGAGCCTTAGATAAAACATCGGTATTTTTTGCCAGCTGTACCACGGTATCGCCGGCGAGAAGAGTCGGAACCAGGTAAGCGCCGGTTTCTTTAAATAGCTTATGGGCGCGGGGACCTGCGTAGGTGCCGTGCTCAATACTGTCTACACCGGCCTCCAGTGCGGCGATAATTCCTTCTTCCTGATGCGCATGACTGGCTACCTTGCGCCCCATGCGCTGGGCTGCCAGGACCACTTCTTTTAGCTCATCGATTTCCATCTGCTGGCCGGTACCTGTAGCGCGATCGGTAAGTACGCCACCGGTAGAGGTGATCTTGATAAAGTCAGCGCCGTATTTGATCGTATGACGGGTCGCGCGGCGGCAATCGTAGGGGCCGTCGCATACCGTTCTGGTTTTATCGTCATGCAGTGCCATTAACTCGGGGCTAACTCCACTGATATCTGCGTGCCCTCCGGTAATACCCACTCCGCCGGCTGCGATAATACGTGGGCCATCTACCCAGCCATTGTTGATCGCATCGCGCATCGCATACATTTCTTCACCGCTATTACCCGCATCGCGCACAGTGGTAAAACCAGATTTCAGAATACGCATGCCAAACATTTGCGAGCGCATTTGGGTCAATGGCATGGACATCTTTAGGGCTTCGGAATCGTTTTTGGGCCCCAACTCAGTTTGCAGGTGAACGTGCATATCCATTAAGCCCGGCATTACGAAGCTGTCCTTAAGATCAATGACTTCGGCATCATCTCTGTTCACATAACCAGGTCGGATGGAAGTAATCCTGCCATCCTCGATTATTACGCTTTGCTCTTTTAAAGGTTTTTTACCGGGAACAGCGAGCAGTGTGCCTGCGTGGATAATGGTTTCTGCCAGTACTGAGGAAGAGAAAAGAGTCGCTGCGATACTGCTGAGAAGGAAATGCTTCATGATTTGTACACCTATTTATTATTTAGGCACACGCTAAATCAATCTGCGGAATATGACAATTGCGAGCTGATTACTTGGTGAGAGCCGGGAAATAGTTTCTAAAAAATGAAAAAAAGGCCGGAAAATCCGGCCTTTTAAAATTTATGAAGAATTAATATCTACGGCGTGGTTGCACAAATACTGCGGTAGTTCGGCCGGGTAGAGTAAAGGTGCCGCTGTTCCGATCAAATTTTACTTTGTGCAGGCGTGAGTCTACTGATCGGCGCTGACGTGGGTGCTTGAACAGGTACTCACCAATAAGGTTTTCGTTGGTAAATTCCAATGATTCGTCATCGCCATTAAACAGCACCACAATACGTTCAAAGCGGCGATCGATGCTGCCACTGGAATCGGATAACTCCATCACAATCAGCCCAGGAATCTGGTCGGGTCCGGTGTTGAGGAAATTGAGGTGTGCCTCTACGGACTCTGCATCAGACAAGCGGAACAGGGGAGAGCTGTTGCGAATCGCCAGCTGCTCGCGGAATAGAGCAGAACTCCACAAGCGGTGTTGGCGCTCGGGAGCCAATTCCGGGTTTGCCAGTAAAGGTTGCATCAGGGACCAGTTATCTTCGTTTTTATCTGCGATAGGTAAACCCGCACCCCAATTATCGGTGGCGAGGCTGAAGTCCAGTGCATTAAACCAGTCACCGGAGTTGTAACTGTCCCGATCCATTGACTTTGAGCGCAGGAAATCCTGGCCTGCGTGGATAAACGGCACTCCCTGGGCGAACAGAACCAGGGAATTACTGAATGCCTGGATACGCACTCGTTCAGCCAAGTCGGCGCTGTCGCTGGCTTTGATCTGTACCCCGTCGAACAGCGTCTCGTTGTCGTGGGCGGCAATATAATTAATGGATTCCTGTGGGTCGGCGGTATAGCCGGTGGGCTGGCCGTTATAGATCAACTCGCTGCCGGTAATGATATTGCCGTTGGCATCTTCAAAAGGATAATCCGCCAGGTTGCCGGCGAGGGAAACGCGGACTTTATCTGCCAGGGTGAGCAGTATGGCACGCTCATCTTCTCCCTCAAACTTGCCGTTGCTGTCGGTGAACAGACCGGTACCAAAGCCCTGTTCCTCAAAGCCTCCGAAGGGGTTGCCGCCACGCACGGAATCGCGCAGGCGATCGTTAAAGGTGCCGACACCGCTGCCGGCCATATTGCCCTGGCGGGCCTGTACAAAGCGGGCATCGTCAGCCACCTCGCCAAAATTCCAGCCCTCGCCGTACAGATAGATAGCGTTGCCATCGACACCATCGGCTGCCAGGGTCAGTGATTGCAATGCCGCTTGCGCCTTGAGGATATTGTCGAGGCTGTGGTGTCCCATCAGATCGAAACGGAAGCTGTCCACCTTGTAGGCTCGGGCCCAGGTGACCAGGGAATCGATCATCAGCTTTTCCATCATGGCGTGCTCACTGGCGGTATTTGCGCAGCAGCTGCTCATTTCCACACCGCCCTCCAGATTGCGGCGGTGGTAATAGCCGGGGACGATTTTATCGAGTACGGAGTTGTCGTATTGGCCATAGGAGCTGGTGTGGTTGTAAACCACATCCATCACCAGTCGCAGGCCGGAGTGGGACAGCCCTTGCACCATTTGACGGAATTCGCGAATACGCGCAGGTCCATCGGGAGCGCTGCTGTAGCTGCCCTCGGGGACGGTGTAGTGCAACGGATCGTAGCCCCAGTTAAAGCCATCGGTATCGCGCACAGCATCTACCTGGGCCTGCTGCTCGCTGCTGTCCGATGCATAGCCGGAGAGGTCCGGGGTTTGCTGCTGCTGCGTGCGATCCTCATTGACTGTGGCAAAGTCAAAGGCCGGCAGCAGGTGGATATGGCTGAGGCCGGCGCGGGCCAGTTTATGGAGGTGGCGCATGCCGTCGCTGTGCTGGCGGGTGAAAGCCTTGAAGGTGCCGCGCTCGGCTTCGGGGACAGTGTTATCCGCAATACTGAAATCGCGTACGTGCAGCTCGTAGACACTGATATCTTCCGGCTGGGTTAACTTGGGCTTACGCAGGAGGTCCCAACCGCGCGGCTTCAGATCCCGGTCATCCAGGTTGACGATCTGGCTTTTGCCGCTATTGATGGAGAGACTTAGGGAGTAGGGGTCGGTGACCAGGTTGGTTTCAATCTGGCGGCTGAAGTAGGAGTACACCTCGACCTCATAGAGATAAAAACTGCGATCCCACTGCTTGTCGATATTGGCACTCCAAACCCCGGTAGATTCATTGCGCTGCATGAATACCACCTGATCGGCGCTATCGTTGCTGGAGTCCGAAAATAAGTGCAGTTTTACCGCCCGTGCGGTGGGCGCCCAGAGATCGAGCTGGATATCGCTCTCGCCGACACGGGCACCGAGTTCACCGTCGTAATAGAAGCGGTCATCGAGGGCACCGGCCATCTGCACACCAGTCGCATCCAGTAACTTGCCCTCTGCATCGTAAGCGGCGAGGGCGAGCTGCTGGGTTACCAGATCACTAGTGGAAGCCTGCCCCGGCAATTGCCAGGCACTGAAACTGGCCAGGTGCGGGAATTTTTGTTGGGCGCTGTCGGGCAGGGTGGCGAGAGGGGTGAGATCGATGGTGCCATCGGAACGGATATCACCGTCCTCCAGTTTTAGCTCGGCGCTGTTGCTGTAGTGCAATTTAATCTTTGCACCTTCCTGCACCGGGATATCCCAGGCAAAGCTATTGGTATCTACCCAGTGAGCTTTGTCGTTACTCAGGTCACCCTTGGCGAAGCCGTCACTGCTGACGGTGACTTCTTTACTATTCGAGTCAAAAGTAAAGTAGATTTCATCGTAATCGGCAGCCACGGTAAAGCTAACGTTGGCTCCATTGTTGCCGTAGCTCTCCTCCCAGCCTTCATGCAGGGCTACCTTGAATTCATAGGAACCGGCAGGAAGCGCTGAGGTGATAAAGGTGTAGGTGCCATCTCCATCGGCATCCTGCATCCAGCTGCGCAGGCAACTGGGTTGCCAGTCTCCCGGGCACCCCAGCAGGGATTGGAAGTTGCCGGCTACAGCGGCGACCACGCTACTGTGGTTGTCGGTGATCCAGTGAGTCTCGTGGTCGTAGATAAATTTAACTTCGCGGGCCTCATCCAGGCTAAGGGAAATATTACCGCCGTCCCGCTGGCCGCCCCATCCATAATTTTCATCCCAGCTGTTGTTGAGAGTGGCTTTGTACTCCCAGTTGCCGGCGGGTATCCAAAAGCTGCCTTGCCATTTGTCGTCTTCGCTGTCATAGCTGAGCAGGGTGGCGACACAACCTGGTTGCCAGTCGCCATCGCAGCCCAGTTGGCTTTGCAGGTTGCCGGGAATATTGACCTCGGTGGGATCTGGTGTGTCAGATGCCCAAACCGGTATTTGGATGGAGCAGAAGACTGCCCCCAGAATCAGACCCGCTCTTGTGCCGAGTCCTGTAAATTTTGTTGTTGGCATAGCGCTTCCCATTTTTTCTTGTACTTGTTGCGGTTCTCTCAGTTGGTATTGAATCGCAGTCACGCATTGACGGCCTCCCACCCCGAGGAGGTGGAGGTCTGGGGGAGGTGGTAGGGGGTGTCATAAAACCTTTATAAATTCGTCACCTGATGGAAACGCCCTCAGGAGAAGATGCTTCCCGAGTAAACGTGATGGCGAAAGAAAAAGCCGGATCTATACTCAACTGATCGGGTTATAGTGAGTCGAGAAAGGTGATGCACTCGCTGTAATCGGATTCGAAGGCCGGCTTTTGCCGGCTTTGCTTTTTGTGGCGAGGCAATTACTAAGAGGCTTCCCAGGATTACAGACTTGCTCCTGTCCCCTGGTAGTGCTAATTTGCCCATAACCCGCCAAGTACAATGGCGGAGTCCAAAACTCAATTACTGCGGAGGATGATTGATGATTGTTGCAACCCTCCGTCGGGTCCAGTAGCAGCCTCCAGCTGCCCACGCCCGGCGATAGATTCCTAGACGTCGGGCTTTCCCTGAGAAAGCTCTGTTGGCCGCGTATGTGCGGTCGCTTGGTGCTTTGTTGCGCCCAGAGGGTTTCAATCTTGAGTAAATCTCACTTTACCCGCCGGTCTGTTAATAGATTCGGCACTAAATCCCCATCTATCAAAATTGAGCGGGAAGCTTCTCCGCTACAAAAACTTGGTTGGAAGTCTTTTTTCCAACAGCAGCTGACGCTCGAAGAACTCGAACAGTGTTTGCCGCTGCGGGTTATGGCTGTACACCGCAGTCGCCTGGAATTGGCCGGCGAGAAGGGGGCTGTGTCCCTTCCCCTAACCGGGAGTCTTGTGGCTAATTTGCCGACGGTGGGGGATTGGTTGTTGTTAGAGAAGAGCAGTGGATATTTTATGCGTTTGTTGAGCCGCAGCAGCCAGTTTGAGCGCATGGCACCTGGGGGGCATCAGGTGCAGATGATCGCCGCCAATGTCGATAGTGTTTTTATTGTTTCGTCCCTGAATGATGACTTTAACCTCTCACGCATTGAGCGCTATTTGGCTCTGGCGCGGGAGTCCGGTTGCCGCCCACACTTGATACTGACTAAGGCCGACCTGTGTGAAGATACTGCCCCTTTTCTTCAGGCTTTGCGCCCATTCGGTGAATTACCTGTTGCAATGGTAAATAGCCTGGATCAAGAAAGCGTGGCACAGCTGCGCCAGTGGTGCTTATCTGGGGAAACTATCGCGCTGTTAGGTTCTTCTGGAGTGGGTAAATCCACTTTGCTAAATACGCTGTCTGGCGAATCCCTGGCTGAGACTGGGACCATTCGCGAAGCCGACAGTAAAGGGCGTCACACTACACGGAAACGCTCTCTTCACTCCCTGAGTTGGGGAGCGCTGTTACTCGATAGCCCAGGAATGCGGGAGTTGGGGTTGGTGCATGTTGAAGATGGCGTGGCGGAGACTTTTTCCGATATTGAGGCCTTGGCCAGGGAGTGTCGCTTCTCTGACTGCCAGCACCAGTCGGAGCCAGGCTGTGCGGTACAAGAGGCAATAACGGGCGGTTCGCTGGATGACCGGCGCTTGCGCAATTGGCAAAAACTGCAACAGGAACTAAGCCGTAACGGTCAAACTCTGGCGCAGAAACGGGCAGGGGAGAGAGCGCTATCCCAGATGTATCGATCTGTGCAAAACCAGGCGCGTAAGCGCAAGTATCACGGGGAGGATTGAAAGTAACTCCTGAATCTCTAATTTTTATAAGTGGTATGCAACCAGGGATAGAAGGGCAGCATTAGCTGCCCTTCAAAACTGTTATGTAAGCTAGCGAGCCAGTTTTAATGTGACAACCCCGACGATAATTAGCAGTACTCCGAGATATCGTCCGAGACTGGCTGTCTCACCAAAGAAAATGACTCCCATCAGAAAGGCACCGGCCGCACCGATACTGGTCCAGACGGCATAGGAGATGCCAATGGGAATCTCTCGCTGGGCCAACCACAATAAAAACCCACTGAGGCCAATAAATACGACTGCCATTACAACACCCAGCAGGCGAGTCGATGTCTCTTGGGATATTTTTAGCCCCAGCACCCAGCCTATCTCACAAAGACCAGCCATTAACAGGTAGAACCAGGCCATGCTTTTCCTCTTTAAAGGGTAATTTTTAAAAAATCTTATTTCGACCTCCTCTTGGAGGTTAGGTTGGAGAATAGCTATCTGCCACTTTGCCTAGAAATTAGGGGAAATAGACTGACTAATTTACAGATGACGCCTTTTTATAGCGTGTTTTTACTTCGGTATAGCTTTTGACTGGGAGCTTGATAGCTTAATGCGGAAGGAGACTTTGAGAGAAGTAGGGGGAGAGTGGGAAAACCCTGCCCAGGTCCTGTATGGTTCACTGATATCAAAGGAAAAATAAGCTGGAAGCATGTTAATAAAAACCAAGAGCCTGGTGCTAATACTTTTGTCGGTCAGTCAGGTGGCTTTGTCGGATTCGGCGAAAATAGAGTCGGTCGTTGTCACAGCCAGTCGTGTTGAGAAACAGTTTCAGGATTATCCAGAAAGTTTCTCCATGGTTGATCGTTTCGAGTTAAAGCTGATTAAGCACAATCATATCCAGCAAAGTTTAGTGCGGGTTCCAGGGGCCAATGTGGCAAGGGGTAACGGTCAGGAATATTTACCCGCATTGCGTTCGCCAGTACTGTCTGGGGCTGGAGCCTGTGGCAGTGTGCTGACAATGGAGGATGGCATCCCTCTGCGGGCACATGGATTCTGCAATATTAATGAGTTGTTTGAATCCCATAGTGAAATGGCTCAGAGAATTGAAGTTATTCGCGGCCCGGCCAGCACCCTGTATGGTTCCAATGCTATGCATGGTGTCGTGAATACTCTGAGTCCGGAAATTGAAGAAAATACCAAGTCCTTTTCTGGCATTTTAGGCTTTGAAGGTGGTCCTCACGATTACTATCGAGCCAGTATTTCCGCAGAATCTAACTTTTCTAACAAAGGCAGAGTGCGAGCAGATCTTTCCCTGGCATCTGATGGTGGTTATCGGGACCACTCTGGTTACGATCAACAAAAGCTCAGCCTTTTGCACTCTATCATTACAGGGAAGACACAAATCCGTTCTCGTCTGGCAGTCACGAATTTAAATCAGGAAACAGCGGGTTATATCGAAGGATACAATGCCTATCGGGATGATCAGCGGGACAGGGAAAACCCGAATCCAGAAGCATTCCGCGATGTCTCCGCGGTACGGCTTTACTCCATTCTCGATATTGATTTGGGCTCGGAAAAAAAGCTATCACTGGCCCCTTATCTTAGAAAAACAGATATGCGTTTTCTGCAGCATTATTTGCCGGGGCAGGCGTTGGAAGAAAATGGCCAGGAGAGTATCGGCTTGCGGAGTAGCTATCTTTTTAGCTGGGCAGGCAACTTGGAAGTAGTAATGGGGCTAGATACAGAATTTACTCAAGGCTACTTACGAGAACTCCAAAAAGATCCAACTGAGGGATCAGATTTTTTGCGGGAGACTATCCCCGCAGGTAAGCACTATGACTATCAAGTAAATGCTTACAGCGTTGCTCCTTTTACTTTGGCTACCTGGAATGTTACCGATACTTTAAAGCTTTACAGCGGTGTACGTTTTGAGTCGGTACAGTATGACTACAACAATAAAATGCTTTCTGGCCGTACGGCCGAGGATGGTCTTCCTTGTGGCTTTGGTGGCTGTAGGTTTAGCCGGCCAGAAGACCGCAAAGACAGTTTCCAGAACTGGTCACCCAAACTAGGAGCTACTTACGATTTCACATCAGGCCTGCAATTATTTGTCAATATGGCTCAAGGATATCGGGTTCCCCAGGCAACTGAACTTTACCGTTTACAGCGAGAACAAACTGTTGCCGAATTGGAGTCCGAGCAAATCAGCAGTATTGAATTGGGGGTACGAGCTATTAAGGAAAACCTTTCTTATGAGCTCGTCGCTTATGGAATGCGCAAGCGCAATGTGATTTTTCGGGATACGGAGTACTTTAACCAATCGAATGGGAAAACCTCACATCGCGGTGTAGAGATGGCTCTTGGCTATAAATTTGCTCAGGACTGGCGACTGGAGGCTTCTTCCAGTTATGCGGAGCACCGTTATCGAGATGAGCGAGAGCTGAGGGGAGTACTACTGGATGGCAATCTTGTGGATTCAGCTCCCAGGGCTTTCGGTAGCTATCGCCTGCAGTGGCAACCTCGGCAAGGTATAAACGCTGAACTGGAGTGGTTGTATCAGGGGCGCTATTACACCGACCCCCAAAATCAGCATGAATATTCTGGGCATAACTTATTGAATCTGCGAGCCCGGTGGGAATTTGATCGTTGGGCTCTCTCAGCAAGGATGTTAAATCTAACCAATAGGGCTTACGCAGAGCGAGCGGACTATAGCAGCTTTGCTGGGGACAGGTATTTTCCTGGGGAGCCACGCGCAATCTATTTATCTGTATCTTCCGAGTGGTGATTTAATTAGAGGGTTTTTAGCGGATACTTCAGTCATAAAAAAGGGCAGGAAATACCTGCCCTTTCGTTTATCTAGCCCGCAGAGATTTGTGATGTTACAGGGGGAGTAACCTGGGCCGATGCAGAGCCCTGGCTTTCAATCCAGCTGTTCATTCGTGTTTCGAGAATATTTAAGGGCAGGGCACCGGCGCCAAGAAGGGCATCGTGGAAGCTGCGGATATCAAAATTATTGTCGAGTTCCTCTTCTGCTTTTACACGTAGCTCCTTAATTTTTAATTGCCCTAATTTATAGGCCAGTGCCTGTCCAGGCCAAACCAGGTAGCGATCAATTTCCACGGTGACATCGTGCAGAGGCTTGGCACTATTTTCCATAAAATAGTCAATTGCCTGCTCACGGCTCCAGCCCAGCTGATGCATGCCGGTGTCTACAACCAGACGCACGGCGCGCCACATATCGTAGGTCAGCGCCCCAAACTCGCTGTAGGGATCTTTGTACAAACCCAGGTCATAACCGAGGCTTTCGGAGTAGAGGCCCCAGCCTTCCACAAAAGCGGTATAGAGAGCCATGCGTCGCAATGGGTGAATATCAGCTTGCTCCTGGGCCAGGGCAATCTGTAAATGGTGGCCAGGCATTGCCTCATGTACCGTCAGCGCTTCCATTTCCCATTTGGGTCGACTGGGCAGGTTGTAGGTATTGGCAAAGAAGATACCCGCGCGGCCGGCTTCGCTGGAGCCAGGCTGGTAATAGGCTGTGGTCTGTGACTGCTCCGAGTAGCCGGGAATGGGTTTAACTCCATAGGGCAGCCTGGGCAAGGTACCAAACAGGGCGGGCAGCTCGCCATCGATGCGCTTGGCAATATCTCGGTAGTCTCGTAACAGGGCCTCACGGCTGGTGTGGTAAAAGCGTGGGTCAGTGCGCAGGAATTCGGTAAAGGCCTTGAAGTCACCTTGGAAGCCTGTCTTCTGCATGACAGCTTGCATCTCTGCACGGATACGCTTCACTTCGGCCAAGCCTATGCGGTGGATTTCTTCCGGGCTAAGGTGAGTGGTGGTGCTCTTTTCTACTTTGTAGGCATACCAGCGTAGACCGTCTGGGCGACTGCTGAGGGCGATGCCTTTCTGTGCTCCAGGAATGTATTCCCTTTCGATAAATTCCGCCATGTCTCGCCATGCTGGTAATAACTGGCTTGCGTAGATGGCGAGGGCGCGCTGGCGCAGGCTTTTTTGTTTCGTTTTGGGGATGGCGCTGGGCATTTCCTCAAAAGCACTGAGTAGAGGACTCTGCTCGGGAGTTGTGGGGATCAGCGCGCGGATCTGCCGGGGTAGTTCACGCAGAGTGATTTGCGGCGGAGTAACCCCTTTTCTTAATCCCTGCTGCATCAGCGTCTGTGTCTGTGTTACCAAAGTTGGTAGCTTTGATAGGCGTGCCAGAATATCTTCGTAATCAGCAACCGTACTCTGCGGCATACTGTTGAGTACATTCGGCACATTGAGCTGGATACCGCTCATATGGGTAATGGGCTGTAGATGTTCGGGGAACTGAAAGCCCTTCACCTCCCCGAGCAAATCCTGGTAAAGCAGCTGGTAGTCCAGTTGTTGCTGCTCGGGCAACTCGCTGATATCGAGGTTGCGGGTAGCACCTAAAAGTCGACGAGTCTGCTCTTGCCGAGCCTCAATGCCTCTCTTTGAGTTGTCTACCCAGCGATCATTTTGCCCTGGATAGCCCTCATAAGTGGCCTGGCTGGGAAAGCTTTCCATAATCCAGCGATAGCGCAGATCCTGTAGGGCCACCAGTCTTTCAGAGGCATTCTCTTTCGGTAGCGCCCGATAGCCCTTCTTAAAACCTTCCTGTTCCATAGCGGTTGCATTGAGGCTGGCGAACAGACCGATGGATGCGACAAGAGTTTTCTTGAGTAGTGACATCTTTCCCCCAAGGCGTGCGGAAATTGATTGATAGAAGGGCGCTAGGTCACGCGGTATCGTCAAATCAATAGTAGGCGGCTGAGTTGTGGTTCAGGAGCCCGATATCCCAGATGGTTATCGGGCCCTTATGGTTAGTTTGCGGCTGCGGCGCGGTCGTTAAAATTGTGCCGGTTAAGCAGCTGCAGGCGCCGGCGGATTTGTTCCTCAATGCCGCCGGCATCGAGGCCTATCTCTGCGAGTAGGTCTTTGTGTTTGCCGTGCTCAATAATGCGGTCCGGCAGGCCCAGTTGCAGTACGGGCAGGGTTCGCGCAGAGCTGTTGAGATACTCCATAACGGCGCTGCCAGCACCTCCGGCGATGGTATTTTCTTCGATGGTGACCAGCAACTGATGGCTGTCGGCCAGTTCATCAATCAGCGCTTCATCTAATGGCTTGACCCAGCGCATATCGGCGAGAGTGGCGCCGAGGCGCTCAGCCGCTGCCGTAGCGGGAGCGAGTAGGGTGCCGAAATTCAAAATGGCCACGCTTCTGCCTTTACGCAGTAGGCGGCCCTTACCGATAGGTAACTCGCGCATCTCTTCTTCTATCGCGGTGCCCATACCGGTACCGCGGGGGTAGCGCACAGCGGCGGGCCCCTCGTACTTGTATGCGGTATAGAGTAATTGGCGGCATTCGTTCTCGTCGCTGGGTGCAGCGATGGCGAGGTAGGGCAAGCAACGCATAAAGGTCAGATCGAAGCTGCCTGCATGGGTTGGGCCGTCTTCACCTACAAGGCCGGCGCGGTCGATGGCGAAGGTGACATCCAGGTTTTGGATAGCAACATCATGCACCATTTGGTCATAGCCGCGCTGTAGGAAAGTAGAGTAAATGGCCACAACCGGCTTTTGGCCCTCGCAGGCGAGGCCGGCAGCGAGAGTAACGGCGTGCTGCTCGGCAATAGCTACGTCTTGGAAGCGTTTTGGAAAACGCTTGGAAAACTCTACCATGCCAGAGCCCTCACACATGGCGGGGGTAATTCCGATTAGGCGCTCGTCCTTTTCGGCGGTGTCACACAGCCACTGGCCGAAAATATCCTGATACTTGGGCAGCTTCTTCCTGCCCGGCACAGCCACCTGGACTTTGCTCTCTGGCTCCAGCTTGTTCAATGCGTGGTAACCCACCGGGTCGGCTTCAGCCGGACCAAAGCCTTTGCCTTTGGTAGTGGCGATATGCAGTAGCTGGGGACCGGGCTGGCTGCGCAGGTTGCGCAGGGTGTGCACTAGATCGTGCATGTTGTGCCCATCCAGTGGCCCAACGTAGTTGAAGCCCAGTTCCTCAAACAGAGTGCCGGGTGTGATCATGCCTTTAACATGCTCTTCGGTGCGGCGCGCCAACTGCCAGGCCTTGGGAATAGCCGATAAAATCTTGCGGCTGCCCTCGCGCATATTGAGATAGGTCTTGCTGGCAAGAATCTTGGCGAAGTAGGTAGCCAAGCCTCCGACATTCTTAGAGATCGACATGCTGTTGTCATTGAGCACAACCAACATATCCCGGCCTGTGTGAGACGCGTGATTGAGCGCTTCGAAGGCCATGCCAGCGGTCATAGCGCCGTCGCCAATCACCGCCACGACTTTGCGCTCGTCGGGGGAGCCCAGGGCCATTCCCAGGGCGGCACCGATAGAGGTGCTGGAATGCCCCACGCCGAAGGTGTCGTAGGGGCTCTCACTGCGCTTGGGGAAGCCTGACAAGCCGCCTTGCTGGCGCATGGTGAGCATCTGCTCGCGGCGGCCGGTGAGTATCTTGTGAGGGTAGGTTTGGTGGCCCACATCCCAGACCAAGCGGTCCTCTGGCGTGTTGTAGATATAGTGCAGGGCGATGGTCAGCTCCACCACACCGAGACCGGCGCCGAAGTGTCCGCCGGTTTGGCCGACACAATACAACAGGTACTCGCGCAGCTGGCTAGCGAGTTCGGGCAGTTGGCGTTCATCGAGTGCGCGCAGCTGTGCCGGCTCGTCAATGACGTCAAGCAGCGGCGTATGCGGGCGTGTGCGTGGAATTTCTTCGAGCATCAAACGGTTCAATTGCTACAGATGGTATTAGTGAAGGGGATTGTATGCCTGTGAAGGGCATATTGCATCCCAATGACGGGGTAGAGATCCCGACTTAGTGGCCGCGTTGGACAATATAATCGGCCAGCTGCTTCAGTAGTAGTGTATCGCCGGGCAGTGTTGAAAGGGCACTTAAAGCCTCCCCACGCAAGCCCTGGAGCTTCTCTTTTGCGCCTTTGAGCCCCAATAGGGAGACATAAGTCGGTTTGTTGAGAAGGGCGTCTGCGCCCTGAGTTTTACCCAGAATGGCAGTATCTACTGTGACGTCAAGGATATCGTCCTGTACCTGAAAAGCCAGGCCAATAGCTTCTGCGTAGAGAGTTAGCGCTTCCAGTTGGTCGCTGGTAGCACCACCGTGCAGCGCGCCCATGCGCGCACTAGCGCGAATAAGGGCGCCAGTTTTCAGGCGATGCATCGCTTCTAGTTGTGCTAGGGTGAGGGTTTTATCCACAGAATCCAGGTCGATGGCCTGACCTGCAACCATTCCCCGGCTGCCAGATGCCTTTGAGAGCTCCGCAATAAGTAGTAGCTTCAATGCGGGTTCGGTGTTATCGGCCAACAGCAGTTCGAATGCCTGGGTTTGTAGTGCATCACCGGCGAGAATAGCGGTGGCCTCGTTGTAGGCGATATGGCAAGTGGGGCGACCCCGGCGCAGGTCGTCATCATCCATGGCTGGCAGGTCATCGTGCACCAGTGAATAGGCGTGGATGCACTCAAGGGCAGCGGCGCTGGCGTCGCATCTGGCAGGATCAAAATCCACCCCACGGAAGACCTGGGCACAGGCGTACACGAGTGCTGGGCGCAGGCGTTTGCCAGGGCCCAGTGCGGCATAGCGCATGGCCTCAAAGAGCTTATTGGCACCGGGAATAGATTCTGTCAGCGTGTCGCGGATACGGCTTTCGACACGCTGGGAGGAATCCTTGAGGAATGCACTCAGCTCGGCGGGCAGGGTAGGGGAGCTCACTTAGGAATCGCCTGAGGAGTTATCGGCTTCGAACGGCAACTCGCGAATACTACCGTTCTCCTCCATCAGCATTTTGACCTTTTGCTCGGCGCTGGCGAGTTTTTTCTGGCACTCACGGGTGAGTTTGACCCCTTGCTCAAAGTCGGCCAGGGCCTCCTCCAGGGGCAGGTCTCCTGCCTCCAGGCGTTCTACTAATTCTTCAAGAGCCTCCAGGCTCTGTTCAAAACTTGCCGATTTTTTCTTTGCCACCATAGCATCGCCTCGTAATTGCGGGGCAACCTTAGCCGCTGGCGCGGCAGGGGTCAATTGGCACGGAGTAAGGGGTAAGAGGGAGTTATTGCAAAGCCTCCCTTGAAAGCAGGTAGTGGGCCAATGCTTTTTTCTGCTCCTCGGTGAAATCATATCTGGGCATCGGGGGGGGTGGCGTATCAAAATAGTCCGCCAGGCTTTGCACGGTGTACTTTTTGTTGAGCCCTGCTAATGGTACCTGTTGCTGGTGGCACTGCGCACAATTGTGGCTCAGGTATAGCGCTCTTCCCTCGCGCGCGGCGGTGGCATCGGTTGGTGGCGGTTTTTTGGGTACCCTAGGTGTGGTAGGTGTTCTCTCCGCGGATAACTTTACTTTTTGTGGGGTAGCGGTGGGTGAGAGACGATAGATGGCCCCCGCGTAATCGTCTGAAATATAAATATTGCCCTTGCCATCTTCGGCAATTGCCACTGGCCTGCCAGAAACCTCCTTGCGGTTGTTGCTGAGGAAGCCCCAGAGGAAATCCCGTTGGGTGATTTTCCCGCCTTCATCCCAGTGTAGAGATACCACTTTGTAACCATCTTTCACGCTTCTGTTCCAGGAACCGTGCAGTGCTACTAAGGCAGCACCGCGATAACCTGTCGGTTGTTCCGGACTTCGCAGGAAGCGGATGCCTAGAGGGGCATTATGTGCGGCGAACTCGTGTACAGGGGGGAGGGAAGCGGCAATCATTTCTTTGATGGTGGGGTCTTCATCGTCGATAAAGTCCGGGTCCGGTACCCGGTCACCATAGGCGTAGGGCCAGCCGTAGAATTTGTCGGCTTGGATAAGGTTGAGCTCATCGGGTGGCAGGTTGTCACCCAGCCAGTCGCGACCATTATCTGTGGCATAGAGGCCGCCATCTTTGGGTGACCAGTCAAACCCCACACTATTGCGCAGGCCGGTGGCGAATATTTTGAGGTCACTGCCATCGGGACGCAGGCGCATAATACTGGCGCGTCGACGATCTTTTTCTACACAGACGTTACAGCTGGAACCGCTACTGAGGTACAGCCAGCCATCCGGCCCCTTTTCAAGGGTTTTGGTCCAATGGCCGCTGTCTGCCAAGCCTTCGACGATTCTCTGGTAACGCCCTGCCAGGCGGGCATCGGAGTGATCAAAGGGCACTCTGCCTACAGCATCGCTTTCCGCTATATATAGCCAGTTCTCATGCAGTAGAAGTCCGTGTGGGCGGTTTAAGTCTCCAATTAATATGCGTTGGCTGTCGGCGCGTCCATCACCGTTACGATCGGGGGTTAACAGGGAAACCTGTCCCTTCTTGGGTTGGGATACGAGGATATCCCCCGAACGGGTTATTGCCAGCCAGCGAGCATTGGGCACATTATCTGTAAATAGTTGTAGTTGATAGCCAGTGGCGGCTGTTAAATTTTGAGTGACCTCCTGCTCGCTGATTTTCGCGCCTCCAATGATTTGGCGCCAGGGAACACTAATACCCGAAGAGACTGCTGTGAAGGCGCTTGAAATAACGGCGCTGAAGATAAGCAAAAAAATTAGCGTATATTTCAACGTCTTTTTCCCTGTTTCGATTGAACTTGAAATAAAGGTGTTTATAGTGGCCGCGCTCATGCACTGAGCTCCGTTTTAGCACAGTGTACTCATCGAGTCTCCCTCTCATTTATTAAAGAAATATTTCACCTTGTGAGATATGTCTTACATAAAATTCAGCAGATTACCCCTACTCTTTTTTCGCCTAATGTCCATAATTAACTGGCAGGGACGCAAAAGGGACTGCAACTCTGCGGCAAAGGATAAAAGGAATGCGCCGCTCGCCCTAAGGATATGGGCACCATCCTGTGAGACGCACCGCCCGGGCCGGATTGCCTGGGCGGTGTTTTACATGATCGAAGACTTTATATTTGTTCAAATAACTTTTAATAGTAATTCTTTACTTAATCTTCGCTCTCTCTAATCGTTAATTATTCACGGTCGGTACTTTTTTAAAGCCAGGTCTGCTTCTGTCTGGAATTTGTAATATTTATCCGCTTTAATGATGAGAGGTCGGCCATTATTGCTCGGGCCGGTGGAGGATGGCGCATTCAGCAATCAATCATTAGCAGTGCCCGTTTACGCTCTGGCATTCTCTCACTGCCGGACTCTTGTCCTCTCGTCATTGAAATCATCAGCGGGTTATCGCCCTTATCACTTTAACGCCTTATCCAAACTGGACTCTCAAGTTCAGTCTTATTTATCTATCTCTTTCTTCCAGGCAGCATGTCAAATCAGATACTTGAGTGCCGGAAAAGCATCCGCTTGGTTAGCTGTAGTAGTAGGCCGGGTTCTTCTGTCTAACTGTGGGGAGGCGAAGTCATGCAAGCACGCATTTTGCGCCTGAATTTGGCGGGACAGCCATTGGACTGGCTCACTTGGCAGGAGGCTTCCTGTTTATACGTCCGGGATCTGGTTACCTGGTCTTTGGGGGGCATAGTACAGAGGGTAAGGGGCGGGTTTAATCGGAGTGGAGAGCGTTCGGCCCTGGATCTGGCATCAATTATCGCCTGTGGCGGTGCTCGAATGGCGCGGCCACGCAACCGTCCGCCGCTTACAAACCGCGCACTTTTTTTTCGTGATGTGCACACCTGCCTCTACTGCGGGAGTATTTTTAAGTCAGCTGAGCTAACTCGAGATCATGTTATCCCAGTGTCGAAGGGAGGGATGGACTCTTGGGAAAATGTGGTCACAGCCTGTCGCCGCTGTAATCAGCATAAGGGCAATTTTTTACTTGAAGATATTGATATGGAATTACTGGCTCTGCCCTTTTGTCCCAATGCTGCAGAATATCTGGCTTTGATTAATAGTGAGCGGATTCGCGGGGATCAGATGGAGTTTCTGCGCAGCCAATTTTCCCGTAGACGGCAACAGGATTGGTTGTTGCACTAGTTGTGTTTCGTTTACTGACATTAAAAAAAGGGGCTATTGCCCCTTTTTTTAATGTCAATTTTCTGAGTGGGGTTCAAGGTAGTATTTATTTAAGCGATTGTTTTACCGCGGAACGAATTTGACCCGTCAGATATTCAGTAAAATCATGGCCATGGTTTTGCATCATTTTGGGGAACATAGAGTTGGGGGTCATTCCGGGGAAAGTATTGACTTCATTTAGGTAGAGCTCCCCTTCGTCTGTTAGGAAAAAATCGATGCGAGAGAGATCTTTCAGCTTTAGGGCCTTAAAAGTACGTATCGAAACTTCCTGAATCCAAGCCAATTGCTCTTCGCTCAGACCCTCAGCTTTAATAAACGTCTCGGCGCGACTGCCTGCGGCATATTTTTCCTTATAGGTATAAAAAGTATCTGCTGGCGCGCGGACCTCACCGGGATGAGTGGCTATGAGCTCTTCGCCATAAGTGTAAACTGCCACCTCGAGTTCGCGGGCATTGAGGGCTTTTTCTACCAATACATAGGATGAGAGGGTAAAGGCTTCTGCGATTGCATCTTCCAAATCTTCCTTATGGCTGACTTTAAAGCAGCCCACCGAGGAACCCTGGTTTGAAGCTTTGATAAAGACCGCTTCCCACTCTTCCAGTGCGGCGTGGGCCTTACTCAACTCTTCAGCCTCCAGGCTGTGTAGAAACAGATAGGGGGTGTTATCGATCCCTAGCGCGCTCAGCCACATTTTCGTTTTAATCTTGTTAAAACAAATTTTGCTCGCCTCCGGTGCTGAACCGAAATAGGGGATGCCGAACATCTCGAGCTGGGATTGCAGGTCGCCAGTTTCTCCTGGGTAACCGTGAATTGCTGGGATGACGTAATCCACATCCCAGGCATTGCCGGCTTCATCGCGAATCTTGCCATCGTAAAAGATATGATAGACGCGACCTTCTTTATCAGTCAGGCAGCCGCTAGCATCCATCTCAACTCGCATCAGGGCGATATCTTCGGATTCGGCCAATTGTCCTTCAATAAAATCTGCGGTGCGCAAGGACACTTCGTGCTCGCTGCTGCCACCGCCGCAGATAAGCAAGGTGTTGATCATAAAGTTATTCCATCGTGGTGCCAGCTGGAGGCGCCAGTAAAACCTGCTGGCACTGCTGCGGCATCGTCTTGGGTTTGGGTTTTGTCGGCTGGGCCTTAGTGCCGTTCAGTATTGCGTAGAATTCTTCGCTGAACCACCAGTCCAGGTCATTACCGCAGGGTGTGGTGCGCACTGGAGCCTGAGGCTTGCAGTCACTGCTGCCGGCCGGGCAGGCAAGCCGCACATGAAAATGGTAATTGTGTCCCCACCAAGGGCGTACTTTGCGTAGCCAATCATTGTCGACGCCCGAAATTTCACATAAGTGACGCTTGATGGTGGGATGGACAAAAATCCGCTCTACCCGCTGATCCTTTGCGGCCATACGCAGGATCTTGGGGACTCGTTCGTCCCAATTTTCTTTGACCAAGCGATGTTCGCGGGTATCCGCCAGAGGGATAGCGGAGATATTATCGCGCTCCCACTCTGTCAGTGCCCGCTCTGCGGCGCGCTTGTCTTGTGAAAACCAAATATCCACATCAAGGCCGGTCTGATGGCTACTGTGCCCTCCACTGCCAAAGGGACCACCTCGCGCCATGGACATATCGCCGATCTGAATTCTGCCGAGATTATTCCGTGCAACACTCCGGGAAAAGTCCTTGAGGAAGGCGATGGTGTCCGGATGGGCGAAGTGGCGATCGCGGCCGGTGCGCACCAGTTGATAGCCCTCGCCACGTAGAGGCAGGGTTTCTCCTCCCGCGAGACAGCCATTGGTATAGGTGCCTATGCTGGCTGGGTTCTGTGCGCTGGGGCTCTCACTCTCCTCCCAGGGGTTGGCCTGGGCCTGATAGCTCAGGATGGCGGTGGCTAGAGCCAGAGCGCTGGCGAAGAGCTTGGTATTGGCGAACAGTTTGGGGCGATTAAATAAGAGAGACATAAATCCCTAGTTACCGATAAGTCTGGTGGTCGGGTTGCGCTGGGCGCGGACCCGACGAGTATAGACTGACAGTTTACTAGCTCTGTGACGCAAGTATCTCTTTACAGTTCCCTATCAGTTGGTCCATTTCCTGATCTGTGCCAATAGAGATACGCAGGTATTCACTGATGCGGGGCTTATTGAAGTATCTCACCAGAATGCCCAGTTCGCGCAGTGCCAGGTAGAGGGCCTCGGCACCAGGGGCAGGGGGCTTCGCCAGTATGAAATTCGCTTTGGAAGGTATAACTTCAAACCCCAGTTCAAGCAGTGCCTCTTCTGTGCGAGAGCGTGTGGCGACAACCTTGCTGCAGTTGTTTTCATGCCAAGCCCTATCGCGGATGGCTGCAGTAGCCACTTCCTGTGCGATGGCATCGATAGGATAAGAATTGAATGAGTTCTTGGCGCGCAGCAGCCCCTCAATCAGGTGTTCCTGCCCCATAGCAAAGCCGAGGCGCAGACCTGCCAGAGCATAAGACTTAGACAGGGTGTGAATGACCAGCAGATTGGGGTATTGCTCGATCAATTGGGTGGCGCTTTCCCCCCCAAAATCGATGTAGGCTTCATCAATGATCACCACTCGCTCTGGTTGTAGCTGCAGTAGTGCTTCAATTCTATCGAGTGATAAGTGGCGTCCTGTCGGGGCGTTGGGATTGGGGATAATAATTCCAGCGGCAGTACCCGAGAAATCCTCCACATTGAGACTAAAATCTTCTGAGAGGGGAATACTGCGGGACTCTATGTCGAAAAGCTGGCAGTACACCGGGTAGAAGCTGTAGGTGATATCGGGAAACAGTAAGGGTTCGTTGCGGCGGAAAAAGCTATAAAAACTCAGCGCTAGAACCTCATCGGAGCCATTACCGACGAAAACTTGCCTGTCATTCAGTCCATATCGCGTGGCAATGGCTGCGCGCAACTCACAGGACTCTGGGTCGGGATAGCGACGCAGGGCGTCGGCAAAATCTTTCTGTGCCAATAGTGCCAGGGCTCGGGGCGAAGCGGGGTAGGGGTTCTCGTTGGTGTTCAGTTTAATCAGAGTTGTACCGCTGGGCTGCTCACCGGGAGTGTAAGGTTCCAACTGTTCCAGGCCGGGGCTCCAAAACACTGTATTCACTGCTCTACCTCTACGTTCTCGTTTTCTGCGGAAGAGCTCTCCTTGCTCTCATTTTCCGGCTCTTCTTTTTTGATAGGAATATCAAATAGTGCGGCCGAACCGGTGATAAATTCCTGCATGGGCACCGGTTTACGCAACAGCATATTATCGTATTTGAGCTCAGTGGAGAGCGCCGGTGTTTCTCGGAAGTCATCGATCGAGCTGATCGTTTCCACCAGACTGAGGCCTAAAAAGCCGAGCGGCAGTACTAGTGCTACCGCCCAGCGCCAGGCGCGCCCTAGGTTGGTGGCCAGATAACAAGCGCACCAGAGCATAGTGGGCAAAATGACAGCGAGTACCAGGAAGTCCAGAACCTCCATGGTATCCCCTATGGCGAAGTTGTAATTCAGTATACTGCCGAACCACTCCCAGACGGCGTAAGTGAGTACGCCCATAGCGGCGATGGAAAGGTGAGCAAAAAAGTGTGTTTCGTGGCGTACCACCCTGCCTACAAAAGCCCAGGCACCCGCATAAATCACCAAGCCGATCACCGCACTGACTAAGATGTTGACGGCGATGGTCCACTGATAAGTACGCGCGTA
This sequence comes from Microbulbifer variabilis, assembly GCF_023716485.1. Taxonomy (NCBI): domain Bacteria; kingdom Pseudomonadati; phylum Pseudomonadota; class Gammaproteobacteria; order Cellvibrionales; family Microbulbiferaceae; genus Microbulbifer; species Microbulbifer variabilis. The sequence continues at coordinate 4,056,430 of NZ_CP092418.1, read as the reverse complement.
GCCGAGGTAGCTGAGCAGTACCGTGGACAGAGCTACGGCGAGTACCAGGAGTGTGGCGTACAGAGGGTTGGATAGGCTGGCAAACAGGTTTTCCAGCGAATGCAGAGGGGTAGCCTCGGCAACATCGTCATCGCAATTAAATATTCGTAAGCGCGACTTACCACATTGTATTAGATCCCCAGAGGTAATCTGATGGGAGGAGATCTCCCCCGGCTTAACCGATCGGTCTTTCAGATTCCCCAGTAGCTGGCTGCCATTCACCGTATTCAAATCGTGCAGAATATAACTGCCATCTTCTTCCCGACGAATTTCTGCATGGCGCCCATCTGTGTGGATGTCTTCCAAGATCGCATCGTTGCTATAGGCGCGGCCCAGGGTGAACTTTTCACCTTCCATTCGGTAGCGCACCTGCACCCGGTGAGCGCGGTTGAGTTCTTCAATTATCAGTGCCATTGGATTTCGCTCGTGAACTTCTCGGCAAAGGCGTCGGCAGACTCCCGGGTAAAGCCGGATAGAGTAAAGTGGCTGACCAGCGCGCGATTCTTTTGGTCCACGCTGAGGCTCAAGAAAAAGATATCGTATAGATCGGGGAAGTTTTTATAGCGTCTTACACAGTAACTGGTGCGGCTAATTAGCGGTTTTTTACTGCGCTCTGGTTTGGATACGGGGCCATTGCCATTGCGCGGCTGGGAGGTAAAGTTCTGGCGGCAGCGGAAGTTGGTGACATCATCTTCACCGGCACTGTTGCCAGGATAAAAAGTGCTCATCTGATGCTCGTATTCCGCATAAAAGCGTGCCGGTAGAAGACCTTCAGATTCGAGCCAGAAAAACTCGTACTCCACTCGACCGGTGTTAAAGTCGTCGGAGAGAAAAATCACATCCTGCCCAGTACAACCTTTATCGATGCGTTTAATAGGATTGTCGCTATCTTCCTCACTGTTGCCCCAGCACTTAATGGCGGGCACTATTTCCCCAACAACCTTGGCCTCGCCGAGGGAGCGGCGCTGCCAGTCCGCCTCCAGAATGGAGTCGATAATACGCTGTTGATTGTCGAGCAGCTGCTGGTAGGTGACCTTTTGTAGGTCCAGTGCCACATTGCGTTGATGGAAGTGCTTTAACAAGTTGATCAGTTTATCCACCGGAACCAGGAAGCTTACCTGGTTACCGGCAGTTGCCACATTGATCCCCACTACTTGGCCGCGAGTATTAATAGCCGGGCCACCACTCATGCCGGGATTAATAGAACCGGCAAAATGAATACGATCGTAAAAACTACCTCCGGCGATACCGTTGTAAGTGCCAGGGATCAGGGTCATCCCTAGATCCAGAGGATTACCGAGGGAGACTATGGTTTCGCCTTGCTTAGGGGTTTCGGTGGCGAGTTGCAAGTATTCTTTGCCTGGCTTGTCCTGGCGCAATAGCGCCAAGTCGTTGACGACATCGATATCCAAGAGCTCCAGGGTGCCCTTGGTGCCATCGGTTGAAAGATATTCCAGTATATATTTATCCGGATCGCTAACTGCTTGCGCGACAACGTGGTAATTGGTGGCGAGTAGACCATCGGCGGAAATCTGGAATCCTGAGCCGAGCCCGGCTTTCGAATTAGAAGATTTTTCAATTAAGCGTATTTGATAAAGGCTACCGCGATAGTCGCTGTAAAGCTGCTCATATCCCTGTGCCAGCGCCAGAGTTGAGAGACAGAAGAGCACCCAGGCCAGAAAGTGGGCAGAAAAATTCGGCATTTTTGTTTGATTAAATTATGGACAGAAGCGGTGATACTACGGGATATAGGGTAGTGCAACAAGCGGGCCACGGCAGGGGATAATTGCTGCGCGCCCGCGTTTGAGCTTTTTACAGGTAGTCGGTGATTTTCGGTTGTGCTTCTACAACTTTTTTATGCGATTCCAGATAGAAGCGGGTGAAGGTAGCATCCGCTTCCTGCGGTGAGATAAAGCCCTCACTAAACCCAGGGCTGACCGGGTCCAGATGTAGGCGCGCACAGCTGATCACATGAGCCGCTAGCTGGGCCATATTTTCATCTCCCACCGATATTCGGATTGTGGTTGCGAATATACCCGCCGCCTCCATGGCCTGAGGAGAAAGTTCGGAGTGAGAAGTGAGTGCGGGGCAAAGTACCATGGTATTGGTCTGCCCCAGGCTTACCATCTGTCCAAATGCGGGCTCCAGCGCATCGAAGAAACTTTTGAAAGCCTCTGTGGGAATCTGTGCCGCTTCCATATCAATACTAAATAATGGGGTTGGCAGCTGATAGCGCATCAAGGCTTTGCGTAGCTTCGCGTTCGGATGGCTTTCCACGGCATGGCTGTTCACACGAATTTTGCTGTGACTGGCGAAGAAATGGCTGAGGCACTGGGTATTGATACACTTGGTCAACATACGCATTTCCAGAGTGCGCATACCACAGTGCACCTCCCAGGCTTTATCCGCATCTAGGAAAGCGCCTTTGATGTAATACACATCCCAGAACATGCACTGATCCCAGTTCAGCCCCTTGGCACTGTCGCCCTTGGGAATAAACATACGGTGGTTTTCCCCAATCACCACGCCAGCGGTTGCGGCACCGGTGCCGCCAATGTCTTTGGTGTAGGAGTGCACAACAAAGTCTGGACGCTCCTCGCGATCTTGGCGTCGCAGTGGTTGGTAGAGGAAGGGGGTGGCCAGGGTGGCATCCAGGCTGATCAGAATATTTTCCTGGTGTGCAGCCTTACAGATAGCGGGTACGTCCAACATGATACCGTGGGGGTTGCAGGGCGATTCGATATAGACGTGGAGACTGGAGCCTTGCTGAAGGGCATCGGCGTAATCGCGCTGTGTGTCGGCCAGTAGTTTTTCGAAGTCTTTACCGCTGGTGCCGTCAAACCAAACCAGCTGGATCGCCAGTTTGTCTGGTCGAGCATAAAAATCCTGTAAGAGCTGGTGTACGCCGCCATAGATATTGCGTGAGACGATTAAAATATCGTCGCGGCGCAGCTGATTGGAGAGTAGTGCGTCAATGGCGGCCATACCGGAATTGAAGTTCCAGGCCATATACTCATTGGCTGCCGGTCCGCACTCCAAATCCACAATGGCGTTGGCCAGGGAGATCGAGGTAGGGTTGAGTAGGCGCGAGTAGATATCGTGGCTGGGTTCACGGCCGCGGAAGGCGTCGTCTACCCACTCGGTACAGGCATAGATATAAGTGGCGGTGCGTGCAATCACCGGCGTAGCAGAAAAAATCGCCGGGATATTATCGAACAGTGGGTAGCCACCGCGGGTGGTGATATTGAAATCATCTCCCTGCAGACTCTGAAAGCTGGCGCGCAACGGATTTTGAAGGGTGTCCAATAGTTTTGCCAGCTGGAAACTCATAAAGCGCTTGGCATTGAAGTAGGCAATCTTGTCGGACCGATCCAATCGGTTCAGAGTTTCGCTTACCTGACTCCACAGCTGGTTCAAGTTGCCCTGTGCTTGATATAACAGTGCCGCAGTTTGCTCCAGTAAACGCCCGTGCTCCGACTCCCGATCAATACAAAAATGCTGGAGTTGCTCCCGAGCAAGCTCCGCAATATTAGTGGCCTCAGTGCTGTTGCGTCGGGGAGAGAGAATTTTTACATCTTCGAGATTCGCTTCCATCGTATCCTCATCAGGTGATGCTTTTTGTTATTAGATGACTCTAACAGCCTAAGTGAAAGGATAAAATACTTGGCGTGTAATTCCTTGTAATTGGCCGTGATAGACCTGTAATTCCCGAATTCGTAAAGTAGCTACCAGTTGAGGGGGTACGGGAGATTGTGAAAGCGGTTCCCTGCCACGGATGGGCAGCCCCCACAACATTTCGGATGGATTTTGTATTCTCGCACTGTCGGAGGTGCGAGAAGCGGGAAGAATCAGCGCAAGCTGAGCGGACAAGCTGGAACCGACGGGTGCAGAGTCTTAGTCGGACCTTGTGGATGAGCTTGCCCGAGGCACGGATGCCAAATTTTGCTCTTGATAGTGTTGTTGTAACCGTCGATGGTTGGGACCATCATTCCGGGCCGGCAGTGGCTATACTGCCGGCTTTTTTTCAGAGCTGAACTGGTTATCATGACGCAGTCACAGACGTATTTTACACGAATAAAAACGTCTTAGGATGACACCAAATAACAAATGCTTACAAGGGGATGAACGATGAGCACTTGTGCCGATTTACCCGTACTCGAGTGCGAGGTACCTGAAGAGGGCTTGAAGCTGGATCTGGTTTTGCGGCCCAGAGAGCAAAAAGATGGTGAGCCGCAGTACTGGCCGCTATTTAATGCTGATAATCCAGAAGAGCATTTTGGTAATATGCTTTTTAAAACCCATAAGGGCGGTGTACTTACCTTAAGGATCACCTTAGATCTATCTGAAGTTCCAGGTCGTGAGTTGGAATTTGTTCGCTATAAGCAAGACCATAAGTTGGACGGTATTATCGCATTAACTCCAGATTTTCGTCATCAATTCCGTGCGCGAGCTAGGGAAGTGGATGGAGACTATACCAAGTTGATAATTAAAATCAGGGATAAAGATCGTATTCCTGATCGGTTTAACTTCCTATGGATGTGTGTTGACCCCGCCACGGGAATGCACTTTGTTTCAGGTGATCCTAAGGCCGGGGTTGATCCAGCTCCGCCTGCAGAGAATTAATCGCAAATTGCAAGTACTATCTTGGATGAGGTTTGAGGTTGGGAGCAGAGCTGTTGAAATGCAGGTAGAGAAAACCATACTGTACCCATTCCTTGAGCTGTAAGCTGCTCTAAATGGTAGGTAGCTGACTGTAATTCACCTGCTAATGCGTATACTTGCGCAGCAGAATATTTTACATAGGTATCATCTGGAGACTCTCTGAGCAATTCTTTAATAAGAGCAATTGCTTCGGGAGTCATCCCTAGATTTGCCAAAGCTTGTGCGCGAAATTGTTTTTCTTCAAGTGCAGAACTATTGCTCGTTAATTCTAAAGCTTTTCTGTAATAGTTTTCGGCATTAATGTGATCAGAAAGAGCTGAATAAGTTTCAGCAACTTGGATTATTAGGTGGATGTTATCTGGAGAGGATTCTAAGACGTCTTGATAAGTTTTTAGAGCTAGAGTGAGATTACCTTTTAGAAAATAAACTATTCCTAAGTTGGATTTCATACGCCAGCTTCTTTGGTTTTTGGGGATTGACTTAATTGCCTTTTCGGCGAGCTCTAAGTTTCCTTTTTCTAGCTCAATTGTGCCAAGTAGTGCATAAGCTCCCCAATAATTTGGGGAATGTTTAATTAATTTTATTAATGCCCTTCTGGTTGAGTCGTAATCGCCGATTGCCATCTTATTGATGGCTACTAAATATAGGTTGTTTGGTGAAGGGCTTAATTCAGCAGCTTCTTTTGCGTAGCTTAGTCCCTGCTCATAGTTACCTTGTAAGTATTGGAAACGGGCAAATTTTGCAAGAAGGTTGGCGGATGGGTGCCCTTTATTTTGCAGCTTTTTAAGGACTGACTCGAACCTTTGTTTGTCTGTGCTGACAGAAAGAATGGTAAGTTTTGCTTCAAGAATAGCCGTCCTATGTGACTCTGCAATTTCCGCATTCGCAAAAATTTTTAGGGCCTTAGTAAGGTGTTTTTTATTGTTGGTGTGGATGTATCTGTTAAGGGCTTCCCGAGCATATAATGTATATAAGTTGATATTGTTTGGGTATTTGAATATTAACTCCTCTAGGTCATCCAGAGAGAGTAATTTGGGAATAGACCCAGTTCCATGGGTAAGGGTATTTAAGTATAGCTCGTAATCAAGAGGCTCCATCTTGGTTTGACTAACTTTTCCCAGCCGGTAGTTGTTAGGAAAAAGCTCAAGCATGCTATTACTAATAGTGTAATGTGCTTCCTGTTGTGCCGAACTAAGGAAAACAAAGCTTGTTTGTCCTTTTACCTGTGTATCAGTAGGGTCAATTCTTTGAAGTTCGATGTTGCAGCGGGTTTGCACACAAGCCAGACGGGCACGAAGGGCGTCAGTTACTCCCTTATCTTTGAGATTTTGCAGTTGTTGATCTAAGTTAGATTCCCCCTTTGCCTCAAAGCTGACCAGTGCGCTGGATTTAAGTTGCGATGGAGTGCTCATCAATGCCTGTCGAACCATCGCTTTTATTAGTGCTTCCGTATCCTTGTGACCACGAACTTCACCATTAAACTCTATAGGAAGAACAGCTATATACTGTGGGGTCAGTTGTAGATATTTATGCCAGCCCCAAATTGTCGACAAAATAATTATTATTAAAGCTGTCAGCGTAACAGAAATATTCCTACGTTTTTTATGGGGCTTGATTAGTAGCTGAGTAACAGTTTCAGAATATTGCTGAGTATTCGCATCAATTCCATGTTTTCTCACCAGCTCCAGTGCCTCAAAAACCCTTTCTGCGGATTCTGGCCGTTGCTCTGGGCGCTTGCCCAAAAGTCGATCTAATAGCGCAGCAAGTGGTTTGGGTATCTCTGGCCAGGCCTGTTGCGGTGGAATATGGGGCTTGCTGGTAATTTGTTGAGCAAAAGCCAGTGCACTCTTATCGCCACGCTCAAAGGGTTTACGTCCACACAAGAGTTCATAGGCAATACTGCCGAAGCTAAACAGGTCGCTGCGGGCATCCAGGGTTGTACCCTGTAACTGCTCGGGAGACATGGCCTGTACACTGCCAGCGATATGGTCTTCCCTAGTAAGTTGCTGGTCGCAGTCTAGGGCTTTGGCGATTCCGAAATCAGTAATTTTGGCTACGCCATCATTGGTGACAAGGATATTCTCGGGCTTTAAGTCCCGGTGGATAATTCCCAGGCAGTGGGCTTTACCCAGCCCTTGGCAGATCTGCATCAGTAAATCGAGTTTCTCAGCTAGCGTGGCGGTACGTTCGCGTATCCACTCCTTGAGAGTAACCCCTTCAACCAGCTCCATAACCAGAGCGATATTATGATCTTCCTCCAGAACATCGTACAGACGTACAATGTTAGGGTGGTTCAGTCTGGCTAATAATTGCGCTTCGCTGCGAAAACGGGCTTCGGCAGAGTTGCCGGTCATATCAGAGCGCAGCTGCTTGATGGCGACCTTGCGCCCCAGCTTTACGTCTTCAGCCAGATAAACAACACCCATACCGCCGGCGCCAAGGGTGCGCTCTACCCTATAGCGACCTTGATATACCTCAGTTTTCTCCAGCGCAACTACGTCCATTGTATTTAGTTCTTTTCGGATGGATAGGGGATTCTACCCGATAGTACATTTTCGTGAAGCTATCTGTCTCCATTTCAGAGGAAATGGTTCACGTTATTCCATTTCATTTGGATTGCTATCGGTTGCAAAAAGAGACTGCCTAAGGTCTAAAAAGTCTTTACTTTAAGAGGAGAGGCGTGAGAGTTTCAGTACTCGAATCCGTGAGGTGAGTTCAGTCTGATGGAAAGTCATATGTGGCAGGAAAGGCTTTGTTGTTTATAACAGCAGACGAAGGGATGGCATAAGATCTGTACCTATAGGATGATCGCTATAGGTACAGATCGGCTTTGCTGAGCTAGAAATAGCGATAAGACCTTACGCTTCCTGCAGCTCGGTCTTCGATTCCAATTGAGTGCCTTTATAGATTTCAAACTGGTGGCAGCCCAGGCGGATTTCCCAGGAGCGTCGCTCTACTAAGTTTGAGGTATCTACGGCATCTGGCAAGGATTCAGAGATCTGCTTGCGTGCGCGGAAAATCTGGGTGTTCAGGTGGTTGACGGTTATGCCCAGCTCGTGAGTGGCTACCTGGATGGAAACCCAGCCTTGGGAGTCTGTATCCATGTCGTTTTGCATATCACGGAAGCGTGCTCGAGCCAGGTACAGCAGTAGGTAGTTGTGAATGCGTGCGGGCAGGGACTGCTTCATACCCTCTCGCTGCAGCTGCAGTTGTACATGTTCCTCGTGGGAGCTGACAGAGAAGCGCAGGCCGAAATCTGTTATGGATAACTGCTGTAAAGAGAGTTCTTTGGTTGCCCCTTGGTTGTCGGCGAGAAACAGTTGCCAGCTCTGCAGGCCGCAATCAATACGATCCCCGTGATTGACCATGCTCTTGCTGCCCCCTTCGCCGGTGCTACCAGTAAACTCGTATTGCCATTGGGCGGTAACGGGGCTGAAATGCAAGCTGGCGAGGGGCTCGCTCTCGTCCGGTAGCAGGTGGTATTGCTCCAATAGCTGGGCTTCACCAGTCTTCAGGTCAATCAACAAATTTTCTGGGGCGTCGAGATTCTCGACAATCCAAGCGGGGTTATTGACTCGCCCGAAACAGATCTTGTCGCCGGTTTGCAATGGGTAGCTCTTGGCTGGAACCAGTTGCTGGCCATTTAGCCAGGTTCCATTGCGACTAAGATCGCGAATATTCCAATGCGTGCCGGTCCACTGAATGGCCGCGTGAATACCAGAGATTTCGGCACTGGTGATACGGGTATCCACGGCCCCTTGACGGCGGCCGATGGTGTGGTGTGCCATCAGGTATACGGGTTGGTCCCTATCTGGATGCTGTAAGCAAGCCATTATCTTGTCCTTTTTCTCCGGGTTGCGTCGGGTGCTGAGCTAGAGCTGCTTGCCAGAATTGTTGGCAGTTCAATGCTGCAGATGGGATTGCTCACTCGGCAGCAATAAAAGTAACCTACAAGTGCTATTGTCCAGATTCTTTGAGATTCGCTCTACAAGGCCAAGAGAGTCTGGCTATTTTCCCCCTCTAAGGGAGAAGTGGGCGCTCACTAGGAGTCTGGCTGTAAATAAGTTTGAGGTTCTTTATACCTACTGTGGAATGATTGTAATCACTGCTACTACTAATGGTTGCTATTTTCACTGAAAAACTTTGCTGTCGTCAAAAGTAGCGTAATAGTTTGTGCTTACTAATTGTGAACTGGTTAAAATTTTAAGTGCTTGCAGTTTCTTTATTGCCATCTGGGCTAGCTGTCAGATGTCTTTTCTCCAGTATTTAGCTAAAGCTGAGAGATTCTTTAAGTATTAGTTTTAGGGAGCTGTAGGCCATTTGGCACTAATCTAATGGATCTGCTAGCGCTTAAAAATGCCATTTTTGCGGCAGTTTCTGCCAAGTGGTGTTAAATGGGTGCTTGAGGGATAGGAGCCCGATTTGTTGTAAATCGGGCTGTCAAAGGAATAAGAGTTTCTAAATAGGTTTAGATACGGATGCCTTCAATATCCAGAATCATTTCAACCTTCTGGGAGGCTGGGCCCAGATTGTAGTCGATACCGAAATCCTTCAGATCAAACTCTGCAGTGCCACTGAAGCCCTGACGGTAGCCACCCCAGGGGTCCTTACCGCCCCCAATATTGGTAACGTCGATAGTTAGCGGCTTGGTTACCCCACGTAGGGTTAGCTCACCTTTCAGCAGTGCCTTTCCGTCTTCTGTTGGTTCAAAGCTGGTGCTTTTGAAGGTTGCTGTGGGGAATTTTTCCGTGTGGAGGAAGTCGGAACCGCGCAGGTGCTTGTCGCGCTCGGCGTGATTACTGTTAAGGCTGGTTACGTCGATATTGACGTTTACAGTAGATTTTTCCGGTGCCTTGTCATCATAAAAGAATGAACCGTTGAAATCGTCAAAGCGTCCATAGAGCCAGCTATATCCCAGGTGTTTAATGCGAAACTGGACGAAGGCATGGGCGCCTTTGGTATCGATTTTATATTCCGCCGCTTGGGCTGTGGTGCCGAGCAGGGCAGCGAAAAGAAGGGCGGTGAGCTTCTTCATAGGGAGATTTCCTTTTTTGTGGTTGTAACTGTATTTTGCTTATTCGGACGGGTCGGCATGCCAGATAGTCCAAGCATCCTGCGAAGTGTTACGTCCTTGTCGAAAAAATGATGCTTCAATGCCGCCAGGGCGTGAAGGCTGACCAGGATGATCAGGGTCCAGGCCAGAATTTCGTGAAGGCTCCCGGCAATATCTTCCTGATTGGGAATGCCTTGGATAGTAGCCGCTACGCTAAACCAACCGAATACATCAATGGGGCGTCCATCGGCGGTCGATATCAGGTAACCCGATAGCATAATGGCCAATAGAAGCAGGTAGATGAGGTTGTGTATGCCACTGGCAGTGAGTGCTTGCCAGCGAGGTGTTCCTGGGGCAGCCCTGGGGGTGATATTCACTGAACGCCACAGTAAACGAAGCACCAGAGCAATCAAGAGCAAAATACCTATGCCTTTATGGATGCTGGGGGCCTGCTGATACCAGGGGTCATAATAGGACAGCTGGCGCATCCACCAGCCGAGCACAAAGAGGCCTATGATCGCTGGGGCCATTAGCCAGTGCAGCATAATCGCGACCCAGCCGTAGTTATTTTGGTTGTTACGAGCTTGCAAGCTCTTTCTCCAAGTGTGTTTATTGATCGGGTAAATTGATGAGGCTTTAGTATGCTGATTTGATTAGCCTCGAATTCCGCCAGGGTTTTTCTTTCTGCTTGAAGAAGGTCTGGAGAGGCTACATTCGCACTCACCCCGTTAGCGGATTATAACTTGGCGCTAGGGTATCGTTTTTGTTGTCTATGACCAATGGCTGAAGGGAATCTTTGCGAGAGAGATCAATTAAGCTCAGGTGACTAATAAAAGAGACAGAAAGCGCAATAATTGTGCTGTTAGTGGTGGCGGCTCCGATTACCCTCACGTTCTGCGGCAAGAAGAATCCGCTCGCAGGCCCCTCTGTCCAGGGCTGTAGATCGCTGTGCCAGCTGCTCAGCCAGCCAGCTGGTGGAGTGATGTTCGCGGTCCAGGGCTAATTGTTCAAGCTGCCAGATCACGTCGAGCATTAACTGCCGCTCCAGTTTGTCTTCAGTTTCCTGGCTGGAGAACAGCCGTGGCTCTAGCCTCTCCAAGTCGCTGCGCTTCAATACCAGCTCTGCCAGGCTAGGGTACCAGCGGCCACTGAAGGGCTCAGGGCGTTGATGATAGTCAAACGTGATTCGCAGGCGATTGCCCTCGGCGTCCTCGAGTAGAGGGGTGTCTTGCTCATAAGCGGGTAGGGCGGGGCTGTGTCGCAAGATACCGACAAGGGCCCGCCAGTCACTGCGGTTCTCTGAGCACAGGCGCAGTGGCTCAATCAATTCCCTCTGCCCCTCGCGATTGAGAAAGGTCAGTTTCTGCCCCGGACGATACCAGTAGAGATCGAGGAGCTTTTCCTCGGCTAAATCTGCAAGATGGATGCTGGTTAGGGGTTCCTCTGCTAGGGCGCTCAAGTGGCTGACGGCCTGCTGGACACTCAGCCATTGCTTGCGATGGAAATGTTTGCCATTGGACGTGGTCATGCGCTGCTCCAGCCTCGCGTTAAGCTCCCCAAATTTTAGCAACCCTGAAAAACCACTATAAGTGGCTTATAGGCTTGGCAAGTGATAAGTGAAGTCACATTTGCTGGCTATGATCCAATCGCGCCGTGAATTATCGCCAGATTTATTCAATTGTAGGAATATTAAAGTAGTGCTGATTGAGGAGGCCTGGGAACACCTATTACATTGCCAGGATATTAGTTTAGCAGTGGAGTATTGGTATAGGTTCGGCTCAGGAAACTGTGACTGGAGATTATTAACACAGAGACTGGGATGAATTGGTGGGTCATGCCATTGGCTGGAGATGTACAATGGCACTTTTATTTACCTGGGGTGCTTATGAAGTTACGAAATGCTCTTTTACCGCTGTTTCTCTCTGCAACCCTGTCAGCACCTGTTGTCGCTGGTGTGTCTTCTCAGGCACAGGAGGCTTCTGACTATGCAGTTGAAAAATATGAAGAAGCCATGACTGAGACCTTAGCGAGCTTGGTACGCTTTGAAACGGTAGCTCGCGAAGACCTGCCTTTGGAGCGCAACCCTGAGTTTACAGGCTTCAAGGACACTCTACAGGATAAGGCTCGGGAGCTGGGGCTGGAGTATCAGGATTTCGGCCATGTTGTGGTAATTGCCCTGGGTGAGGGGGCTGAGAAAGTGGGTATTGTTACCCATGGGGATGTCCAGCCAGCCAACCCGGCCAAGTGGCAGAAAAGCCCGTTTATGTTGGATGCGGAAAGTGAGCCAGGCAGGCTGATTGCCCGTGGTAGTGAGGATGATAAAGGTCCGATCGCTACGGCCCTTTATGCTATGAAAGCGATTAAGGATCAGGCGGTGCCCATGAAGCGCAGGGTTGAACTTCTGATCTATTTGGCGGAAGAGTCTGACTGGGAGCCCCTCAAGGAATTCCTGAAAACTTATCCAATCCCTGCCTACAACATCACCATCGACGCTAATTATCCGGTAGTGACTGCCGAGAAGGGCTGGAGTGAGGTGCAGGTCACCACTGCTGGTGTACTGGCAGCGAACTTCGATAAGCCTTACATAAAAAGTTTCTCAGGTGGCTATTTTCGTAGCCAGGTGCCGGATGAGGCGCGCGCGTTGTTGGGAAATGTTAATGCTGAGCTAGTTTCGGCTATCCGCGCTCGCGCCGCTCAGAACAAGCTTGTCTCATATGAGTTTAAAAGCGGTAATGGCAGTTTAGAGGTAGTGGCTCGCGGTGTGGCTACCCACAGCTCAGAGCCTGAACATGGGGTAAATGCGATCGCCTATCTTGCGGATGCGCTCAGTGTGTACGATTGGCCCGCCAATGACGCTGGTGCGACGGTGCGCTATCTGAATGACTTGGTGGGCACAGGGGTCCTGGCTGAGAAGTTTGGCAGTATCGCTTATCGCGATGCATTTATGGGTCCAATGACGGCGGCTGTCACCATGGTGAAAGAGACTGAATCTGGACTGATCAGCCACCTCAACCTGCGTCGCCCCACAGGTAAAACAGCCCCGCAGCTAGAAAAGGAGATTGACTCTACCTTGGCCGAGTGGCAGGAACTTTCGGGTATCACATTGGCAGATACAAAAGTGATTTTGGGGAATCCCTACCGAGTAGACGATGCTCCTCATGTAAAACCTTTGCTAGAAGTTTTTCGTCATTTCACCGGTATGGAAAAGGCTGAGCCGGTCGCGATTGGTGGTTCCACCAATGCCAAGCTATTACCTAATGCTGTGAGTTTTGGGCCCTCTATGCCTGGAGTTGCTTATTCCGGGCATTCGGAACATGAATTTATTACCGTTGAACAGTTTCGGCTGAATCTAAAAATGTATACGGCGATGATGATTGAGGTGGCTAACCTCTAGGCTGGTGAATCTGCGAGTTGTTGAATAAGAATAAGAATGTGGGCGCCAGAGTTTACTATGTAAAAACGGTTTTCTCAGGCGTCCGTTAGGAATCTCTTTTACCACTATTTTAGAAGCATAAGATGTTAAATTTTCTTCCCTCGGCAGTGTTGTTGATATTGGCTTCGGTGTTGCTGGTCATCAGCACGATCCTTTGCTTTATTCCCATTTTGTTTTTTGTTGTAGTGCGATTGATTTTTCCATTTTCAGCGCTGCGCAAAATCTACACGTCCATTTTTATGTCGATTGCTGAAGCCTGGATTACCATGAATAAAGGCTGGATGAAACTTACGCAAAAGACAGAGTGGGATGTGAAAATTGGAGGGGAGCTGAAAAAAGATGGCTGGTATTTGGTAACCTCCAATCACCAGAGTTGGGTGGATATCTTTGTACTACAGTCAATTTTTAACCGAAAAATCCCTTTCCTGAAATTTTTTATCAAGCAGGAGCTTATCAAGGTTCCTGTAATGGGGATCTGTTGGTGGGCTCTGGATTTTCCATTTATGAAGCGTTATAGCAAGGCATATTTGGAGAAGCATCCGGAAATGCGCGGCAAAGATCTGGAATCAACCAAAAAGGCTTGTGAGCGCTTTAAATTAATTCCCACCAGTATTATGAATTTCCTTGAAGGTACGCGTTTTACTCAGGAAAAGCATGATAGGCAGGGTTCCCCTTTTAACTATTTGCTCAAGCCCAAGTCTGGTGGTATTGCTTTTGCCATGCAAAGTATGGGGGAGCAACTT